>NZ_LQIH01000045.1:0-253133 GCF_001499835.1 Mycolicibacterium novocastrense | reverse complement strand
CCGCGTGGGGGGGGGGGCGGCGCGGGGTGGGGCGGGCGGGGGGGGGGGGGGGGGGGGCGCGGGGGGGGGGGCCCCCCCCCGCCGCCCCCCGACAGCGCTGCGAGGCGACGTGGGGTGTGGGTCTGACCGGTGTCGCCGGTCCCGAACCGCACGGTGGCCACCCCGTCGGAACGGTATTTCTCGGCATCGCCGGACCGGTCGAGACCGACGTCGTCGAGTTGCGCCTGGACGGATCGCGGTGGGAGATCCGCCTCGCGGCGGTCCGGGAGGCCGTCGTCCGCCTGCGGTCGGTCCTCGTTCGACAGTGATCTGCGTTATTCGGGAACCAACCGGCCCGCCTTCAGCGTTGCCCTTTTAGATCCCAGACACCAACTCCGAAGGGAGAAGCACGATGACGGCATTGCTGCGCGAGGTGATCGGCGACGTGCTGCGTCGTGCCCGCGTCGATCAGGGACGCACCCTGCGCGAAGTGTCGGATACCGCCCGGGTCAGTTTGGGCTACCTCTCGGAGGTCGAACGCGGCCGCAAGGAAGCCTCGAGCGAATTGCTCAGCGCCATCTGCGGAGCCCTGGACGTCCCGCTCTCCCGCGTGCTCTTCGACGCCGGTCAGGAGATGGAGCGTGAGGAGAGCGCCGCCTTCGCCGGTGCCGCCAACATCGACGCCACCACCAAGGTGGTCATTCCCCAGGTTGTGTCGATGGCGGTCGCCTGACGCGCCGAGCAGACTGTGGCGATGCGCGCCGACCCGATAGATTGGGCAGCACGGGAAGCCGGGCCGGCGAGTCCGACACAACGACACGAAGGCGGAGTGAACTGACATGGCCAATCCGTTCGTCAAGGCGTGGAAGTACCTCATGGCGCTGTTCAGCTCCAAGGTGGACGAATACGCCGACCCGAAAGTGCAGATTCAGCAGGCCATCGAGGAAGCCCAGCGCCAGCATCAGGCCCTGACCCAGCAGGCCGCCCAGGTGATCGGCAACCAGCGCCAGCTGGAGATGCGTCTGAACCGCCAGCTCGCCGACATCGAGAAGCTGCAGGTCAACGTGCGACAGGCATTGACGCTGGCCGATCAGGCCGTCGCCAACGGTGACGCCGCCAAGGCCACCGAGTACAACAACGCCGCCGAAGCGTTCGCCGCGCAGCTGGTGACCGCAGAGCAGAGCGTCGAGGATCTCAAGACCCTGCACGATCAGGCGCTCAATGCGGCCGGCCAGGCCAAGAAGGCCGTCGAGCAGAACGCGATGATGCTGCAGCAGAAGATCGCGGAGCGCACGAAGCTGTTGTCCCAGCTCGAACAGGCCAAGATGCAGGAGCAGGTCAGCTCGTCGTTGCGCTCGATGAGCGAGTTGGCCGCCCCGGGCACCACGCCCAGCCTCGATGAGGTGCGTCAGAAGATCGAGCGCCGGTACGCCAACGCCATGGGCGAGGCCGAGCTGGCGCAGAACTCGGTGCAGGGCCGGATGCTGGAGGTCCAGCAGGCGAGCGTGCAGATGGCCGGGCACTCCCGGCTGGAGCAGATTCGCGCCTCGATGCGCGGTGAGCAGTTGCCCGCGGGCGGTAACGCCGCCCCGCAGCCCGCGACCCCGGCGACCAATCCGCAGCAGGCGACACCGGAAAACCCGCTGTCTCAATAGTTCGTGAGGACACCAGTGAGTTCGCAGAGCCGTCGACCCGAGCCGTGGCGTTCGATGGTGCAGCGGGGTGTCCAGAATGGCATCGACACGGCCGCCGAGTGGTCCGATGTGCTGGCCGACAAGCTGAACGCCGCCGCCGACCCCCGCGCAAAGCTGCTCCGTAAGCGGCGCTGGGCGCTGCGGCTCACGGTGTTCTTCACGATCTCCTGCGTGTTCTGGATCGGTGTGACCGGCGTGGTGGCAGCGTGGGACGTCCCCGCATGGGCGCTGCTCATTCCGTCTCCGATCGCCGTGGGCGCCGCTTTCCTGGCCACGCTGACGTTCCTGCGCTACCGGTGGCTGCGACGCGAGCCGCTGCCCCCTCCGCGGTCCCGTGCCACCCGCAGGCTCCCTCCGTGGGGTTCGGCCGCACGCCAACCGATGGCGGCGTTGGCCGCCTCCGAGCGCGGATTCTTCTCGCTGCTCGGGGTCCTGGAGCGGGGGCGGATGCTGCCGCCGGATGAACTTCGCGAGCTGAGCGCCGCGGCGAACCAGACCGCGACGACCATGGGCGCCACCGCGAACGAAGTGATGTCGATGGAGCGCGCGATCCGCGCGACCCCGCAGTCGCGCGCCCACCTGGCACCCACCATTGCGGCGTTCACGGCGCAACTCGATCATGGGGCGCGGCAGTACAGCGAAATGGTCAACGCCGCAGCGCAACTCGTGTCGGCGGCGAATGCCGGACCGACGTCCACCTCACCGATGTGGCAACAGCGCTACCGCGACGAGTTGTCCAACGCCACCGACCGGCTCATCGGCTGGGCCGAGGCGTTCAACGAACTCGGCCACGTCCGCGGCGCCTGACTACATCGTCGGCCGCAGCGACGGGACCACCGTCGCGACCAGACCGCGCACCGTTGCCTTGAGGAAATCCAAGGTGTCGAAGTAGTCGCGCCACAACGTGATTCGCCCGGCGTGCACCTCGAACGTCCCGCACACCCAGAACTGCAGGCGCAGGGGTCCGAACACCAGCGCATCGGTGCGTTCGGTGAGCACGGAGCTGCCGTCGGCGGCGATGCGGTGGACTTTCACCTCGAAGCCGAATCGTCCCTGACCGCGGCGCATGAGCCCGATGATGCGTTGGCGGCCGCGGATCGTGGGATAGCCGACGTTGTGCCATTCGGCGTGATCGGCGAGCAGGCCGTCGGCGGTGTCGAAGTCCTCGTCCTGTAAGGCGTAGAGGAAGGTCTCCACCGCCCGGATGTTGTCGACGTCGGTTTTCAGTTCAGAAGCCTGGTCGGTCATGGGCGCAAGCGTAGTGCCGCAGCGCTGTGGCACGGTAGCCCAATGCGCGTCGCAGTTGTTGCCGGCCCCGATCCGGGGCATGCCTTCCCGGCGATCGCACTGTGTCTTCGTTTTCTGGCCAACGGGGATTCGCCGACGTTGCTGACCGGGACCCGATGGCTCGACACGGCACGTGGAGAGGGCATCGAGGCCTGCGAACTGGACGGTCTGAATCCCACGGCCGCCGACGACGACGCCGACGCGGGCGCCAAGATCCACCAACGGGCGGCCCGGATGGCGGTGCTCAACAGGGATCGGATCGCCGCACTCGAACCTGATCTGGTGGTCTCCGATTCGATCACCGCGTGCGGCGGGCTGGCCGCCGACCTGCTGGGCGTGCCCTGGGTCGAGCTGAACACCCACCCGCTGTACCGGCCGTCGAAGGGCCTGCCCCCGATCGGCAGCGGGCTGGCGGCCGGAACGGGTGTGCGGGGGCGGCTGCGCGACGCGGCGCTGCGCGCACTCAGTGCGCGGTCGTGGCGCGCCGGGCTCCGGCAGCGATCCGCGGCCCGCGTCGGGATCGGCCTGCCCGCCGAGGATCCGGGACCGCTGCGACGTCTCATCGCGACCCTGCCCGCCCTGGAGGTGCCGCGACCGGACTGGCCGGCCGAGGCCGTCGTCGTCGGCCCTTTGCACTACGAGCCGACGACTGCGGTGCTGACGCTGCCCGCCGGTGACGGCCCGGTCGTGGCGGTGGCCCCGTCGACGGCGACCACGGGTGCGGGCGGACTCACCGACCTGGCGCTGGACGTGTTGGTGCCCGGCGACGTCCTGCCCGCCGGTTCGCGGGTGGTGGTGTCGCGGCTCGAAGGGCCCGATCGCGAGGTGCCGCCGTGGGCCGTGGTCGGGCTCGGCCGCCAGGACGAGCTGCTGGCCGAGGCGGACGTGCTGATCTGCGGCGGTGGACACGGGACGGTTGCCAAGGCGCTGCTGGCCGGTGTGCCGATGGTGATCGTGCCGGGCGGCGGGGACCAATGGGAGATCGCCAATCGTGTTGTGCGCCAGGGGAGTGCACAGTTGGTGCGTCCTCTCACTCGGGATGGGTTGGCGCAGGCGGTGCGCGAGGTGTTGAGCACTCCTGGCTACCGTGAGGCCGCGCGGCGGGCCGGGGCGACGGTCGCCGACGTCGATGATCCGGTACGGGTGTGCCATGAAGCGCTGAGGGCCACAGCGTAGTTTGGGCTCGTGCGCTTGACGGAATTTCATCAGCTCGTCGAGGAACAGTTCGGCCCCGTGCGCGGCTCGTCCCTGCTCGTCGACCACGTCCTGAGCGGGTTGGATGGGCGCACCGCCGAGCAGGCCATCGAGGACGGCGTCGAACCGCGCGACGTGTGGCGCGCACTGTGCTCGGACTTCGACGTCCCGCGCGATCAGTGGTGAAGGGCCGGCGTTTGTCCTCGGCGCGACCGGCGCCCGCCGTGTGTGACGGGCCCACCCGGTCGTCGTCGCCGTCGCCGGCATTTGCGACGCAGGTTGTTGTTCGGCCGGAGATGCCGTAGTTCCGCCCGGAGTCTCACTCGGCGTCCGGTCCCTGGGTTGTGCATCCGCGACGGGTTTCACCGCGGAGGCGGTTCGTTCGCCATCGTTCGGGCGTGTCCCTATCCAAGGCGCCTCTTGAGCCGAAGCCGCGTCTCGGACTCTTGCGAGATAGCCGAAATGGGCCATCCGTGGAAGATGGCCGCGCCGAGCGATGCGCGCACCGTGTGGCCACTCGTACCTTTCTGAGCACGCGGGAATACCCCGCTCACGTACTACGAAAGGAAAACCATGAAAATCCGTGCGTTTGGGGCAAGGACGATCGCTGGAGTCGCTGTGGCAGGTGCGCTGGCCGGCATCGGCGCCGAGGTGGCGGAGGCTAAGCCGCGCGACGGCACATGCGCTGCGATCACCAACGCCGCCTACAACGCGTTGATGAACGCCGACCATTACGAGCGCGAAGGGGATTCGGAGAATGCCAGGTACTGGATGTCGGTGTATCGGGCGGCCCAGCAGAACATCACCAGGAGAAACTGCTGACGTCCCGTCCGGGCCGGCTGACCTAGAAGTGCGCCCACCGCACGCCTGTTCACGACCTGACTCGGGAACGCACAACAGGCGTGCGCTTGGCGCTGCGCAGTCAGCGCCGCCCCAGCACCAGCGCTGTCTCCCGGTGCAACCGGCCGAAGTTGTAGTAGGCCGCGCAGGCGCCCTCGGGGGACACCATGCACGTCCCGATCGGTGTCTCCGGCGTGCACGCGGTCCCGAAAACCTTGCACTCCCACGGTTTGATGACGCCTTTGAGTACCTCGCCGCACTGGCACGCCTTCGGGTCGGCCACGCGCACACCCGGCATGGCGAAGGTGCGTTCGGCGTCGAAGTCGGCGTAGTCGGGGTGGAGCCGCAGCGCGCTCTGCGAGATGAAACCCAGCCCCCGCCACTCGAAATGCGGTCGCAGCTCGAACGTCTGCGCCATCAGTTTGAGCGCCTGGGTGTTGCCTTCGGGACGCACCACCCGCGTGTACTGGTTCTCGACCTCGCAGCGGCCGTCGCGGATCTGCTGCAACAGCATGTGCACCGACGCGAGGATGTCGAGCGGTTCGAACCCAGCCACCACCATGGGTTTTCCGTACACGTCGGGGACGAACCGGTACGGGCGCAACCCCACCACCGTCGAGACGTGTCCGGGCCCGAGGAATCCGGACAGACGCAGGTCGGGAGACTCCAGGATCGCCTTGATCGGTGGAACGATCGTAACGTGGTTACAGAAGACGCTGAAGTTACCCACGCCCAACGCTTTTGCACGCACGAGCGTCACGGCGGTGGACGGTGCAGTGGTCTCGAAGCCCACGGCGAAGAACACGACTCGCTTGTCGGGGTTGTCGAGCGCGATCTTGAGCGCGTCCAGCGGTGAGTACACGAAGCGCACATCGGCGCCGCGGGCCTTCGCCTCGATGAGGTTGCCCCGCGATCCCGGCACTCGCATCATGTCGCCGAACGTCGTGAAGATGACGTCCGTTTGTTCGGCCAGCCACATCGCGTCGTCGACGCGTCCCATCGGGATGACGCACACTGGGCATCCGGGCCCGTGCACCAGCTCGACCGTCTCCGGCAGCAGATGCTCGATGCCGTGGCGGTAGATGGTGTGGGTGTGGCCGCCGCACACCTCCATGAACTTGAACTCGTCGTCACCGGCGAGGTCGGTGATGGATCTGACCAGCGCGCGTGCGGCGGCCGGGTCGCGGAATTCGTCGACGAATCTCATGACTTGCCTCTCAAGCGATTTCGGTCGAGTTGAACGCTTCGATCTCGGCGGCGTAGTCGGCGCCCATCTTCTGCACCTGGTCGAGAGTGAGCTTCGCCTCGCGTTCGTCGATCTTGGCCATCGCGAACCCGACGTGCACCAGGACCCAGTCACCGACCTGCAGGTTGTCGTCGGCCAGCAGTCGAACGCTGATGATTCTGCGTACGCCGTTGACGTCGACCTTGGCCAGCGACTGTTTGGCGTCGACGATGTCGACCACCTGACCGGGGATACCGAGGCACATGTGCTCTCCTCTCAACAGATCCGTGGCAGGGGGTCGCCGACGAGCATGTCGACGATTCGGCTGCCGCCGAACGACGTTCGTAGCGCGACGATTCCGTGGGGTTCGGGGACGATCTCGCCGACCACCGCAGCCCGCGTGCCCTGCGGATGGCCGCGCAACGCGTCCACCGCCGCATCGGCTTCGCCGGCGGGCACCACGGCGACGAACTTGCCTTCGTTCGCCACATAGAGCGGGTCGATGCCGAGCATGTCGCACGCCCCGAGCACTTGCGGCAGGACGGGCAGCTTCTCCTCGTCGAGGATCATCGCGAACGGCGCATCCTTGACGAGTTCGTTGGCCACCGTGCCCACGCCGCCGCGGGTTGCATCGCGCATCCACCGGGTGGACGGCGCCGCGGTCAGGAGAAGCTCGGCGAGTTCGTGTACCGGCGCGGTGTCCGAGGCGATGTCGGCGTCGATGGCCAGGTCGCCGCGCGCCAGCATGACGGCCATCCCGTGCTCGCCGACCGTGCCGGACAGCACGACTTTGTCGCCGGGCTGGACGCTGTCACGGGACAGGCGCCGGCCCTCGGGAATCAATCCCACGCCCGCGGTGCAGATGTAGAGACCGTCGGCGGCCCCCTTGCCGACGACCTTCGTGTCGCCGGTGACGATCTGCACCCCCGCGTTCGACGCGGCTTCGCCCATGTTCGCGACGATTTCGCGCAGCTCGGCGATCGCGAAGCCCTCCTCGATCACGAACGCCGCCGAGAGCCACTGGGGGCGGGCGCCGGAGACGGCCAGGTCGTTGATCGTGCCATGGACCGCGACGTGGCCGATGGAGCCGCCGGGGAAGCGCCGCGGCGACACCACGAAGGAGTCGGTGGAGAAGGCCAGCCGTTCGCCCGACGGCATCCGCACGGCCGCCGCGTCACCGAGTTGTTCGAGTTCGTCGTTGCGGAATGCCTCGAGGAACACCGCGTCGACGAGCGCGGCCGACGACTTGCCGCCCGCGCCGTGCGCGAGCGTCACCACGTCGTCGAGCAGCCGCGGTCGTCGCTGGCGGAACTTGTCGATCCGTTCCAGCACACGGTCTTCGCGTTCGGACGCGCTCGCAGCTCGTGTCATGTGGAATGTGCTCCGTTCAGTGCGCGGGCCGAGTTGGTGTGCAGCTGTTCTTGGACCACCGACCAGAGCCGGTAGCCGAGCATTGCGTGGCTCTCCTGGATGCGGTGGATGCTCTGTGAGTGGACGGTGAAACAGAAGTCGAGGTCGTCGGCGGCCGCCATCCGCCCGCCGTCGTGTCCGGAGAAGCCCACGGTCAGCAGGCCGCGACGCTTGGCCTCGGTGATCGCGGTCATCAGGTCGTCGGAGTTGCCGGACGTGGACAGCGCGACCGCGACGTCGCGGTCGCGGGCGTGGGCGATGATCTGGCGTTTGAAAATCAGCTCGAACCCGACGTCGTTGCCGAGCGCGGTCACCACCGCGTTGTCGGCGGCCAAAGACCATGCGGCGACCGGCCGTCCGCGCGCCGGCCGGCTGAACAGCGAGGCCAACGTTGCGGCGTCGGTGGAACTTCCGCCGTTGCCGAAGGTGTACAACCGCCCGCCGCGGCGAAATCGCTCGGCCATCTGCGAGCCGGCCGCGGTCAACGCGTCACCGTACTCTTCGAGCGAATCTCGTTGCAGCCGAGCGCTTTCGGCCGCCTTAGCGCGGGCCGAGGCCGCGAGATCGTCGAGCAGGCTCGCGGCGTCGGTCTCCTCGGACTCGATGAACGGGTACAGGAAACCGGTGGCATCGGAGTCGGTCATCGGCGCACCTCCTCGGGCTCGACGCGCGAAATGGCCGCGCCGGCATGCAGCAAAACGAGGTCGTCGACCGCGACATCACCGACCAGTGTCACGTCGACCCACTCCTCACCGTCGGCGGTGCGTACCAGCGCCGAGCTGGTCGCATCGAGCGGAGGCGCGAGCACCTCACCGAGTCGCCCCTCGTCGCTGCACGTCACGCAGACCGCGGCGGGCTCTGCGGGTTTGAGCAGTCCCGGATGCTCGAAGCAGACATGGGTGAGCTCCCATAGCAGGTGATACAGCAGCACAAACGCTCCGGTGGCCGGCACCATCGGGTCCTCGATGTCGATCCAGAGGATGTGGTTCGCCGCTCCCGCCGGTGGACGCGGTCCGGACCCGATCCAAAGCGTCAGGACGCCCCACGCGCGGGCGCGCCGCATCGCGTCGACGACCGACGGTTCGTTCGCGGAGGCCACCGCGATCAGGAGATCGCCGGGCCGGCTGGCCACCCGCGCCTGCGCGACGGGGTCCGGTTCGACGAGGGCTACCGAGGGAAGTGCCCGCTTGCCCACGATCACCGGATGCACGAACTCGACGGCGATGTGATGGGCGTGCGGCTCCCACTGCGGCGAGATCACCCACAGGGTTGCGCCATCGTTGAACCGGCGAGCCAAATCCAGGGCGGCGGCGGCGAGGTCGGCTGACAGTTCCTCCCCGACATACGGGCGTTGTGCGGTCGTCATGGCGATACTCCCTGTCCGAGGACGGAGTTGACAAGGTCGAGCGTCGTCTGCGTGGCCACTTCGAGGTCGGCGGCCTCCTCCTCGGTCAGTGTCCCGCAGATCCAGTTCCAGTGGGCGGAGACGACCGCGCCGGGTTGCGGAACGGGCGCAAGTGATACCTCGCCCCGTTTCCACGAGATCCGCTCGGTGCGGGAATCGCCCAGCATCAGGCGACCATCCTCGTATTGCAGGGGCCGCGACGCGATCTCCGCCCGGTCGCCGGTCACGGACGTGACGGTGCCCCACCGGATGCGGCAGGCCTGCATGACACCCACGGCGGTGTCGGCGTCGCGCCCGAGGAACTTCACCCAGGGGTAGACGACGAAGACGTGAAAGCTGTGGTGTGCCAGGACATCGGAGGTGGCGGGCACTGTGCCGAGCATCCCGGTGACCTGACCGGTGAACGACGCGCGCAACCGCGCCAGCAGGTGATCGGGATCCACCTTGGACAGCGCCGGACCGCCGATCCAGTAACTGCCAATGACCTCGTCGGCCATCGCGTCGGATGCCCCGACGGCCTCGGCGATGGCGGTCAGATACGGCCAGGCACCGTCGAATTCGCGGGCGTGCGAGGCGAGCCCGGAGGCGCCACCGCAGTCCGCCGGCCCGCAGTAGCCTAGCTCGTTCGGTGGGTAGGCATAGCGGCCGAACAACGTGGAACCGTCCCTGTCGTTCATGATGCGTTCCCCACCAGCAACTGGCCCAATGCGATGCCGCCGTCGTTGGGCGGCACCGTGCGATGGGTCATCGCGTCGATGCCCCTGGCGTGTAGGCCGTTCAGGGTCGACTCGAGGAGCAGGGCGTTCTGGAACACACCGCCGGACAGGGCCACGGGCCGCGACGAATCGGCGTGGATGCATGCAAGCTCGACGATCAGGTCGGCGACCGCGCGGTGGAACCGGGCGCCGATGACGGAGGGCGATATGCTCGCCCGGAGGTCGGCGACGATGGCGTGCAGTATGGGCGCGGGATCGACCACCGCCGTCGAGTCGGATGCGTCGACGGCGAACGTGTATGCGTCTGCGCCGGGTTCGATGCCGCGTGAGATGCCCTCCAGCTCGATGGCGGCCTGCGCCTCGTAGTCGACGACGTGTCGCACGCCGACCAGTGAGGACACCGCGTCGAACAGCCGACCCATGCTGGAGGTCGGCACGCAGCCGAGGCCGATCTCGAGTTGCCGGGCGAGCGCTTGACGCTCGCCGGGCGGGCAGGCCGAAACCGGGGGCAGTTCAGGATCCCACCCGATCCCCGCCGACCACAGGTGTGCCAGGGCCATCCGGTACGGCCGCAGCACGCTGACGTCACCACCGGCGAGGGGCACGTACTTCAGGTGCGCGAGCCGTTGGTAGCCCTTGTAATTGGCCAGCAGCACCTCGCCGCCCCACACCGCACCGTCGGGCCCGTAACCCGTTCCGTCGAAGGCGAACCCGAGCACCTGCGTGGACCCGTCGAGGCCGTGTTCGGCCATCACCGCGGCGATGTGCGCGTGATGATGCTGAACCAATTTGACCGGCCGGTCCGCCGCGTTGCGCCGGGCCCACTCGGTCGAGCGGTACAGCGGATGCGCGTCGGCGACCAGCACCTGCGGCGCGACGGATGTCAGCTCCCGCAGATGGCGTTGCGCGGAATCGAACGCCGACAACGTCGCCAGATCGTCCATGTCACCGATGTGCTGACTCAACCATGCGTACCGGCCGTCCGCGACCGCCATGGTGTTCTTCAGATCGGCGCCGACCGCCAACGTGGGCGGTACCGGCGTCGGCAACGCGACGGGCAACGGCGCGTAGCCACGCGAACGCCGGATCGGCAACTCCGCCGGCTTGTCCGCGCCGTCAAGGGTGATCACCCGCATCACGGAGTCGTCGCAGGGCACCAGGATTTCGCGGTCGTACATGAGCCAGCCGTCGACGATGTGCGAAAGCCTTTCCAGCGCAGTGGCATCGGTGAAGCAGATCGGCTCGCCGGCGAGGTTGCCCGAGGTCATCACCATCGCGGTCGGTCCGGGTTCGTCGCCCGGCAGTCCGAACAGCAGCGTGTGCAGCGGGGTGTAGGCCAGCAGAACGCCCAGGTCCGGGTTGTGCGGTGCGACGGCATCGGCGACCGGGGCGTCGCCGCGCCGCGGCATCAACACGATGGGGCGTTGCGGTCCGGTCAGCAACCGCGCCGACGGCGCATCGATCTCGACCAGCTCGCGAGCTGTCGCAAGGTCGGGTGTCATCACCGCGAACGGCTTGTCGCCGCGGCGCTTTCTGGCACGCAACTCGGCGACCGCGTGCTGGTTGTCGGCGTCGCAGGCCAGGTGATAGCCGCCGATGCCCTTGACCGCGAGGATGCCGCCGTCGGCCAGCAACCGGCGTGCGCGCCGCAGCGCGGATTCGCCCGTCATGGTCACGCCCGCGGGGCCGCGGTAGGTCATGGTCGGGCCGCAGTCGCGGCAGCAGACGGGCTGGGCGTGAAACCTGCGGTCGGCGGGATCGTGGTACTCGCGCGCGCAGGCCTCGCACATGTCGAAGCCCGCCATGGTCGTGGCGTGCCGGTCGTAGGGGAGCGAGGCGATGATGGTGAAGCGCGGACCGCAGTTGGTGCAGTTGATGAACGCATGACGGAAGCGTCGGTTGCGCGGGTCGCGTTGTTCGGCGGCGCAGTCGGCGCACATGGCGACGTCGGGTGAGGTCAGCGTGCGCCCGCCGTCGGTGCGCGTGGTGTCGGCGATGACAAAACCCGTCCCGCCCGCCACCGTAAGCGCTTCGGCGTCAAGACTTTCGATCACGGCCAGCGGCGGTGGGTGGTCGCGCAACCGAATCAGGAACGAATCGACGTCGGCGGCGTCACCCTCGACGTCGATGAGCGCGCCCGTGCTGTCGTTGCGGACGCTTCCGGTCAGCCCCAGTCCGGCCGCCGTCGTATACACGAAGGGGCGGAAGCCGACCCCCTGCACCACTCCGCGGACCCGGACGCGCAGCCGGCGCCGCGTGCTCACGGCAAATCCCCGAGGTCCGGACCAGGTTCGCCGCTGCCCATCAACTGCAGACCCGCGAGCGCCGCGTCGGCCCCTGCCTTGTCGGTCTTCTCCACCACGAAGCCCATATGGACGATGACCCAGTCGCCCGGTGCGAACGTCTCCTCGGGGAGCATGCCGACGTTGACCTTGCGGTGCTCACCCGCCACGTCGACGAGGGCCAGCTGATCGCCGTAGCCCTCCAGCATCGTCACGACCCGCCCCGGAATTCCCAGACACACCCGTCAGCCCTCCGCCACCGAGACGCGGGCCAACAGTCCGTCGACCACCTCGCCGATCACCCGGACCGCCTCCGGCACGGCCGCCGCAACGGCATCCGACAGCCCGATACCCGCGTCGATGCGGTCGACTTCGCAGCCGATCACCACGGTGAAGGGCGGGGTGCCGCCAAGCGCGTTGAGGCTGGCGAACACCGCCGCGGGGTCCATCGCGTGCGCATCCAAACCGGTTGCGGACCGGGCGTTGTCGAGGTCGGCCTCGAACACGTGGAGCGTGCCCGGCGTGCCGCGATTCGGGATGGCGTCGACCAGGACCAGGGCGTCGCAGCCGTCGAGCAGGTCGTAGGCGAGGTGCATGCCGCCGATCCCGTAATCGGTGACCGCAACGTGTGGTCCGGCGAGGTCGGCCGGCACGCGGCGCATCACCTCGGGGCCGAAGCCGTCGTCACCGAGGAAGATGTTGCCGAGCCCGGCTACCAGAATTCGGGGGATCAGGACACCTCCCTCGCCGTCACATCCGGCGCATTCTCATGTAGCGCCGCGCATCCGGCACGGAGCGGATGCCCACCACCGCCGCCGCCACGGCCACCACCGCGACGACACCTACCGCGATCCAGCCGATCACTTCCATTGCGGACTCCCTTCAACCAGAGGTTCGACCTCGTCGGGTGCAAAGTACAGGTAGCGGCCGTACCAGTCGTGCAGTTCGGCACCGGGATCGTCCTCGATGACGACGCCGATATGGTGCTCGCCGTCGACGTCCTCGTGCACCGAGGTGACGCGCGCGATCTTGTCGGCGTAGAACACGTCCTGCGCGTCGGCCCGCCGGGACGGGTGCAACCGCACACGGCTGCCACGGGCGACGCGAGTGTCGTTGACGAGCACGGCATCCGAGTCCGGCCGCACCGCCGTATCGGCCATCGGGTCCCACCACTCGATGCCGGTCGGGATCTGCGGGATCAGGTCCGGTTCCCCATTGGGCGCATGCGGGTCCCGCAGCACGCCGTGCAGATTGAGCATCGCCTCGGGTGACATCGAGTCGCAGCGATCGATGATCGCCGCGGCGCGTTGATCGGTGGCGCGGGCCTGTGCTTTCTCGTCGTCGGTCATCGTCATGATGCGCAGCGTCAGGATCTCGTCGATCTCGGTCGAGTCGTAGAGCGCACCCTTGCTCTGCTCGGCGATCTCGGGGTGGTCGTAGAGGATGATCGGTGACGCGAGCACGAGATCCCGATGCGGCGCCGGGCCTGCCAGCACCGGAAAGCAGCGGTGCTGGCGGCACCGCGCCACGGCGTCGGAGGCCCCCTCCGGCGGTTCGAGCAGGGAGACGAATTCACCGTCGGCCACCTCCAGCAACAGGTGGGTCCCGATCAGTGATACAGCGATCGCCTCGTCCTTGTCGCCGGCCGGTGCAGCGGTGTTGCATACATCGAACGTGAGTCGCAGCAAGTCACCGTCCTGCTCGGCGGAGATGGCGAGTCGGCCGCTCAGCTCGCGGCGCGTCCGCACCAGCCTGCCGCCCGCGATGGGCTCGATCTCCCTCGCCGAGGGAACCGAGATGTCCAGTGTGCGAGGCAGGCTCATGACCGGGAACGGGTCGATCGGGATCTCGTACTCGGCGGCTTCGTCCCAGCTGACCCATGCGTCGGTTCCCGAACGCAGTTCGTCGACCGGTTCGAACCGTCCGCCGCCGGCGTCGCGTTCGACACTGCGGCGCTGCAGCTGCAGAAAGCGCAACACACCGGTGACCATCGGGATGCCGTGCGGGGTCAACAGAACCTGGGTGGACAGCGAGGCGTCTTCGCCGATGGCGGCCTCCGCGGCGCCGCTCGGTCCGAGAACGCCGAATTGCCAACGGGACTGGTTCTTGCGCGAGCTGGCGCGGTAGGGGTACAGCAGGTAACCCTCGTAGAGCACCGCGTCCGCGACGGCTCGGGCGTGATCCCAGTCTGCGGTCATCGAATCTCCTCAGCGGTGTGAACGGCCAGTAGCGAGGTGATCGCGTCGTCGTAACCCAGAAGGCCGCGGGCTGATTTGAACTCCGACAGCGCAGCGATGGTGTCGTGACCCAGCCGCAGCCAACCCGTGTTGGGGTAGTGCACGCGCATTAGGTCACGCCACGTCGACACGGGCATGTCGTAGCGGTCCTCGCGATCCCAGGGAACCTGCTGCACGCGCAGGTTCTTCTCACCGCGGGTGAAAATTGTTCCACTGAAAAGGAATTGGAGCGGAATCGTGCCGTCATGCAGTGCATGGAAGTATTTCGCCGCCGTCACCTCGAGGTCGTAGGTGCACTCGAGCGGCAGGTCGACCTGCGTGGTTCCGGTGAATCCCGGCACCATGGTGCTGGCATGTTGCCAGAGGAAGTTGTGTTGTGTGGTGTCCCAGCGTTCGCGGGGGCCGAACAGGTCGAGCAGTCCGAGCGCCTCGTCATCGGAGTATCGGCGACGCAACGGTTCGATGCGAACCTGGCAGCGCAGCGCGATGGCGTGCACGGGGTCGTCACCGTCGGAAGCGATACCGATCCGGGCGGTGAGCACCGGTGTGACCGCGTACGGTTCGGCGCGGATGTCGAGCACGGCGAAGGTCAGCTCTGGCACGGCGCCACCACCTTCGCCCGGTTACGCACGTGCTCGAAGAAGTCCTGAACGTATTCGCGCACCTGCTGGCCGCCGTCGAATCCGCGCCACAGCCGGCGCAGCCTGCCGACGAACTCGTAGCAGGCGTCGATGGGCACCAGAAAGCATTCCGGATCTTGGCTGTCGTCGTCGGGCACCAGCACGAGCAGGGCCTCGGTGTCGTCGGCGAGCAGGTCCACCCGCGGGTCCGCCGCACGCACACCGTCCCACGCGGAGAGGTCCAGTTCGGACTCGGTCGCGCCCGCCGGCCCGGGATAGAAGGCGGCCATGCGATCCAGGCTCGAGTTGCGGAAAAAGAACGCCAGCGCGACCGGGATCTGAAGACGCTGCCAATCCCGGCGGTCCATCCCGAATCCCGGGAAGGACAACCAGCGGTCGGGGACCGCGCGATAGCGGAGCGCGGCCCTGGTGTCGGTGAACAGCAGATAACAGCCGCGGCACACGCACATCAGCGCCCGCGCTTCGACATTCACGACGTGCTGGTGCTCATCGGCGATCGTTTCGGTGCACATCTCACAGCGTTCACCGGCGGGCGCGGGGACCCCGCGGTTGGCCCGGATCATCGCGAGCACGTCGTACGCGCTGGTCATGCCACACCCGCCTCGGTGGGCTGCGCGGCCATCGCGATCGACAACACGCCGTCGCGCGCCAGCAGCGGGATCGGCTCCAGGTGAGCGAGCGGGTCGGCTCCCTCGTCGACGCAGGCCCCGGCGTGCACGACGTCGAAATGGGCGTGGCAGCGCGGGCAGCGCAGCACCGCATCGCCGGGGGGAGACCCCATGCGGCGGTGTAGCGCGGCCCCGGCCAGCGACTCGCGGCAGACACCGCAGCGGTCGCGATAGGCGAACATTTCGTCGCCGATGCGGCACGCCAGCACGGTGGTTCCCGCCACCGAGAATCCGCCGACCTCGCCGGGCGTCAGGTCCGCGAATTCGGGCACGTGGTGCCACGACGCATGCCTGGGCGCGCGCTGCTGGACGCGGCTGAAGAGCGTCGCCGGCGGAATCACCGTCGGGCTCGACGGCGGCGCGACCACCTCGATCGCGGTGACTTCCGGAGCCGCCGCCCGGACGGCGTCCTCGACGGTCAACTCCAGGGTGACCGCCGACGAGGGGCAGCTCTTGCAGCTGCCAGAGAATTGCAGGCGAACGGTGAATCCGTCTGGGACGTGGACTGTTTCGAGGAGTGCCACGTCGCCGCCGTGCGAGCCGAGATACGGCCGGACCCTGTCGAGGGCATCCTCGACGCGCCGATGGATGTCGTGCGGGTGCAACCCGTGGACGAGCAGCAGGCTGGCGACGAGGTCATCGCCGGCCAGTCGTTCGGCCAGCGTGGCGTCGGCGCTCACCGCGATCCGCAGGATCCGTTCGAGTGCGGCGCCGTAGAGGTCGGTCACCTCACCGACGAGTTGGACCGCGCGCTCGTGCGCGGCGGGGCCGCCCGCGGCGGACGCGTCAAGCAGGGCCTGTATTCGGTCGCCCGCCGTACGCCACTGCGCGTCGTCTCGGATCGGCGGGGCCATTCCCTATTCCCCGGTGACGGTCTGGGTGGGGGAGTGCAGCAGGTCGAGTGACTTCCCCTTACCCAGGTACATGTGCACGCCGCACGGCAGACACGGGTCGAAACTGCGCACCGTGCGCATGACGTCGATGCCCTTGAAATGCTCCCTGTCGTTCTCCTCGAAGATGGGCTGGCCTTGGACCGCGTCCTCGTAGGGTCCCGGTGTGCCGTAGCTGTCCCGGGGGTTGGCGTTCCACGGCGTCGGCGGATAGGGGTGATAGTTCGCGATCTTGCCGTCGCGAATCACCATGTGGTGGCTGAGGACTCCGCGGACCGCCTCGGTGAACCCACAGCCGATGCCTTCGTCGGGCACCTCGAACTTCTCCCAGGTCTTGGTCCGGCCGGCTCGAATCTCGGTCAACGCCTTCTCCGCGAAGTGCAGGGCGCAGGCGGCCGCGTAGGCCTGGAAATACGTCCTGGCGCGGTTGCGTTCGAGGGTGTTGCTGCCGTACTGCGGGATCCTCCACTCGAGTTCGACCGGACCCTTCAGGGCCGTCTTGGGCAGGTTGATCTGCACGCTCTGGCCGGTCGCCTTCACATAGCCGATGTCGACCAGTCCGGCGAGTGCGGTGGACCACAGCCGCGCCAACGGACCGCCGCCGGTGTCGAGCGCCAGGTGATCCGTGCCGTCGAACCAGCGCGGCGCCATCACCCAGCTGTAGTTGCCGTCGAAGTCGCGTTTCTGCGGCCGGGGATTGGTGTGCTGGTTCCAGGGATGGCGCCGGTCGATCGGATTGCCGAGGGGATCGGTCTTGACGAACATCTCCTGGTCGGTCCAGTCGTCGTAGTACGAGTGGCCCAACAGGATTCGGATGCCGAGGTTGATGTCGACCAGCGAGTGGGTGTGCAGCTTCCCGTCGATCACCACACCGGGCGTGACGAACATCGCGTCGCCCCAACGCTCCATGTCCTTGTACTCGAAGTTGCACACCTCGGGGTCCTGGAACGAGCCCCAGCAGCCCAGCAGCGTGCGGCGCAAGCCGACCTGGTCGTAGCCGGGAAGCGCTTCGTAGAAGAAGTCGAAGAGGTCGTCGTGCATGGGCACGACCTTCTTCATGAACTCGACGTAGCGCATCAGCCGCGTCATGTAGTCGGTCATCAACTGGACCGTCGCGGTGGTACCGATACCGCCGGGATACAGCGTCGACGGATGGACGTGTCGACCCTCCATGAGGCAGAACATCTCTCGCGTCCACCGACTGACCTGCAGGGCCTCGCGGTAGAACTCGCCGGTGAAAGGATTGAGCGCACGCATGATCTCGGCGATCGTGCGGTAGCCGTGCATGTCCGCATGCGGGGCCTGGGTGTTCTCCGCCTTGGCCAGCACACTGGGATTGGTCTCGGAGACCATCTTCTCGCAGTAGTCGACGCCGACCAGGTTCTCCTGGAAGATGTTGTGGTCGAACATGTACTCGGCGGCTTCACCGAGGTTGATCAGCCACTCGCCGAGATGTGGCGGCTTGACACCGTAGGCCATGTTCTGGCAGTAGCACGAGCACGTCGCATGGTTGTCACCGCAGATGCCGCAGATGCGGCTCGTGATGAAGTGCGCGTCGCGAGGATCCTTGCCCTTCATGAAGATCGAGTAACCGCGGAAGATCGACGAGGTGCTGTGGCACTCGACGACCTCGCGATTGTCGAAGTCGATCTTGGTGTAGATGCCGAGGCTACCGACGATCCGGGTGATGGGATCCCACGCCATCTCCACCAGTTGGCCGGGGTCGCGCTTCACGTGTGACGGCTCGGGGATGATGGTTGTCATCGAACTCTTCTCTTTCTTCAGATGAGGAGCGTCACAGGACATTTCGGAGACCGAAAGCACGCCTGCGCGCCCTCCGACGAGCCACACCTACCAGGTGCGGGTCGCTCCGGTCGTGAGTTGCGTGCCGCGATGGCGCCACTTCGGCTCTTTGTCGACGGTGCGGCCGGTGATATGGCGCAGGCTGCGGATCACCGACCCGTACAGGCCCGACGCCGCGGTGGACACCTTGCCACCGGGGGGTTCGTCCATGAACGGCATGAATTTGTCGGGGAATCCGGGCATGGTGCAGCCGATGCATATGCCACCCACGTTCGGGCAGCCGCCGATTCCGTTGATCCAGCCGCGCTTGGGTACGTTGCACTTGACGACCGGACCCCAGCAACCCAGTTTGACAATGCATTTCGGCGATCCGTACTCGGTCGCGAAATCGCCCTGTTCGTAGTACCCGGCTCGGTCACAACCCTCGTGCACGGTTGCGCCGAACAGCCACTGGGGCCGTAGCGCATCGTCGAGGGGGATCATCGGAGCCTGATCCGTGGCCATGTACAGCAGGTAGGTCAGCGTCTCGGCGAGGTTGTCGGGTTGGATCGGACATCCCGGTACGCAGACGATCGGAATGCCGGCCTTGGTCTTCCAGTCCCAGCCGAGGTAGTCCGGGACACCCATGGCGCCGGTGGGATTGCCCGCCATCGCGTGGATGCCGCCGTAGGTGGCGCACGTTCCGACCGCGACGACGGCAGTGGCCTTGGGCGCCAGCCGATCCAGCCACTCGCTGGTGGTCATCGGTTGGCCGGTGGCCGGATCGTTGCCGAATCCGCACCAGTAGCCTTCGGCCTTGATCTTCTCGTTCGGGATGGACCCCTCGACGACCAGAACGAATGGTTCCAGTTCACCCCGGTCGGCCTTGAAGAACCATTCGAGAAAATCGTCGGCGCCACCGTTCGGCCCGCACTCGAAATCGATCAGGGGCCAATGGACGGCGATTCTGGGCAGCCCGGGAAGAGCGCCGAGGGCGATCTCCTCGATGCTGGGCTGGGTGGCGGCAGTCAACGCCACCGAATCTCCGTCACAACTCAATCCGGCGTTGATCCACAGGACGTGGATCAAGGCCTCTTCCGCTTTGACTGCTGCCTCCGTTGGCATAGGTCACAGCTTCCTGGGGGCCGGGCTGGGGCCCTCACGACCGGGAGCCGGGCTGGGGCTCCCAACCTCACGTTGTGCCGCGGCGCCGAATTCCGGCGCTGAGTCTGGGTTTACTCCGGGGGTTATATCTTGTCAATGGGTGCGAGCGCAGAGGCCGAGTTCGCGCAATCGTCGATCCAGTCGTACCACCGCGCGACACCGTCGCCGGTGGCGGCCGACATGGTCAGTATCTGCGCGCCTGGGTTCAGCGAGCGTACATGGTCGCGGCATTTCTCAAGATCGAAAGCGACATACGGCAGCAGGTCGGTCTTGTTCACGATCACCAGTCCCGCCGCGGCGAACATGTGTGGATACTTCAGCGGCTTGTCGTCGCCCTCCGTCGCCGAGATCACGACGACTTTGCTGCGCTCACCCAGATCGAACAGAGCGGGGCAGACGAGGTTGCCGACGTTCTCGATGAACAGAAGCGACCCCGGCTCGGGGTCGAGGGTCTCCAGTGCCCGTTGCACCATGGTGGCGTCGAGATGGCAGCCCGCGCCGGTGTTGACCTGTACGGCCCGCGCTCCCGCGGCCCTGATGCGTTCGGCGTCCAGCAGCGTCTCCTGATCGCCTTCGATGACCGCGACCGGGCGATCCGGGTGCAGATCGCGGATGGCGCGTTCCAGAAGGGTGGTCTTACCGGCGCCCGGCGAGCTGGTGAGGTTGAGCGCCAGGATGTTGCGGGCGGCCAGCCATGCGCGGTTCCGTTCGGCGAGCTCGTCGTTCTTGGCGAGCACCTTCTGCTCGAGCGTGATGGTCTCGGTGTGGACGTGTTCGCCTTCGTGGAGATGGTCATGCTCGTGAGGGTGGAGGTGGGTGTGTCCCGGCGTGGTGATGGTCGCACCGTCGTCGCCGCAGCCGCAGGTCGCGCACATGCTCAACTCACCTCCATCGAGAGAATCCTCAGATCCCGACCGGCGGTCACCTCGACATCGGCACTGCCGCAGGGACACAACAGAATCAGATCGGGTAGTTCGAAGCTTTGGCCGCAGGTGTGACAGCGCGCCGCGCCGGGTTGCACATCGAGGTCCAGGCGCGCGCCGTCGGCGACGGTGCCCGCGGTGGCGAGTTCGAAGCAGAACCGCATAGAGTCCGGTACGACGGCGCACAGCGCGCCGACCTCCAGCTTGACGCAGTGCACCCGGCGTCCCGCGGCGTGCTCGCACACCGCATCGACCACACTCTGCGTTATCGCCATCTCGTGCACGCGGACCCCGTTTCGGCCGGGATGACTTCACGATAGGCCGCGCGGCGCCCGCAGGAGCGGCCTATTCGACACGCAGCCCATCCCACGGCGTGTCTCACTTGAGTCGAACAGGTGTTCGTCTACTGTGGGCAGTGTTCGACGGCTAGATGCTGCTGGTCCGGCCGACTTGTCACAGAACTTGTCGGTGGCTGCCTCTAGCGTCACGGCCAACAGATCGAAACCGATCACCGAACAGCTAGACATCCGAAGGACGGAGAACCCCATGGCGCAGGCACCCGACCGCGAGAAGGCCCTCGAGCTGGCACTCGCGCAGATCGACAAGAACTTCGGCAAGGGGTCGGTGATGCGGCTCGGCGAAGAGGTCCGCCAGCCCATCTCGGTCATCCCGACCGGTTCGATCGCGCTGGACGTGGCCCTCGGCATCGGCGGCCTGCCGCGGGGCAGGGTCATCGAGATCTACGGCCCGGAGTCGTCGGGTAAGACCACCGTCGCGCTGCACGCGGTCGCCAACGCGCAGGCCGCCGGCGGTATCGCGGCATTCATCGACGCCGAGCACGCGCTGGATCCGGAGTACGCCAAGAAGCTCGGGGTGGACACCGACGCGCTGCTGGTCAGCCAGCCCGACACCGGTGAGCAGGCGCTGGAGATCGCCGACATGCTGATCCGTTCGGGCGCGCTGGACATCCTGGTCATCGACTCGGTGGCGGCGCTGGTGCCCCGCGCCGAGATCGAGGGGGAGATGGGCGACAGCCACGTCGGCCTGCAGGCCCGGCTGATGAGCCAGGCGCTGCGCAAGATGACCGGCGCGTTGAGCAACTCGGGCACCACCGCGATCTTCATCAACCAGCTCCGCGAAAAAATCGGTGTGATGTTCGGGTGTTTTGCCTATGGCACCCGGGTGCAGTTGGCCGACGGCACCACCGAGAAGATCGGCAAGATCGTCAACCAGAAGATGGACGTTGAGGTCATGTCCTATGACCCGGACACCGATCAGGTTGTGCCCCGCAAGGTGGTGAACTGGTTCAACAACGGTCCCGCCGAGCAATTTCTTCAGTTCACCGTCGAGAAGTCGGGCGGCAACGGCAAATCGCAGTTCGCGGCTACCCCGAACCACCTGATCCGCACTCCCGCCGGCTGGACGGAAGCGGGCGACCTCGTCGCCGGTGATCGAGTGATGGCCGCGGAGCCGCATCGACTCAGCGATCAGCAGTTTCAGGTCGTACTCGGGTCTTTGATGGGCGATGGCAACCTGTCGCCGAATCGCCGGGACCGTAATGGGGTTCGCTTTAGAATGGGCCACGGCGCCAAGCAGGTCGACTATTTGCAGTGGAAGACAGCGCTTCTGGGCAATATCAAGCACTCGACCCACGTAAATGACAAGGGCGCAACGTTCGTCGACTTCACCCCGCTGCCCGAGTTGGCTGAACTGCAGCGGGCGGTGTATCTCGGTGACGGTAAGAAGTTCTTATCCGAGGAGTACCTCAAGGCGCTCACTCCGCTGGCGCTTGCTATCTGGTACATGGATGACGGGACGTTCACCGTCCGTTCCAAGGGGCTGCAGGAGCGCACCGCGGGTGGCAGCGGGCGTATCGAGATTTGTGTCGAGGCCATGAGTGAGGGCACTCGGATCCGGCTGCGTGATTATCTGCGCGATACACACGGTCTGGACGTACGGTTGCGGCTGTCCGGTGCGGCCGGAAAGTCGGTGCTGGTGTTCTCCACCGCGTCCAGCGCGAAGTTTCAGGAATTGGTGGCCCCGTACATCACGCCCTCGATGGAGTACAAGTTGCTGCCTCGGTTCCGCGGTCAGGGCGCGGTAACACCGCAGTTCGTCGAGCCCACGCAGCGGTTGGTTCCGGCGCGAGTCCTCGATGTCCACGTCAAGCCACATACTCGATCGATGAATCGATTCGACATCGAGGTCGAGGGTAACCACAACTATTTCGTCGACGGCGTCATGGTGCACAATTCGCCCGAAACCACAACGGGCGGAAAGGCTTTGAAGTTCTACGCCTCGGTCCGGATGGATGTCAGGCGGATCGAGACCCTCAAGGACGGCACCGACGCGGTCGGTAACCGCACCCGGGTCAAGGTCGTCAAGAACAAGGTGTCGCCGCCGTTCAAGCAGGCCGAGTTCGACATCCTCTACGGCAAGGGCATCAGCAAGGAAGGCTCACTCATCGACATGGGTGTCGAGCAGGGCTTCATCCGCAAGTCCGGCTCGTGGTTCACCTACGAAGGTGAGCAGTTGGGCCAGGGCAAGGAGAACGCCCGCAACTTCCTGCTCGAGAACGTCGAGGTGGCCAACGAGATCGAAAAGAAGATCAAAGAGAAGCTCGGCATTGGCGCCGTGGTGACCGATGACGAAGTCCTGCCCGCCCCCGTCGACTTCTGAGGCCTCGCGCGAGGAGCAGGCGCGAAATGTGTGTCTGCGTCTGCTCACCGCGCGAGCGCGCACTCGGGCCGAACTGGCCGGCCAGCTCACCAAGCGTGGATACCCAGACGACGTCAGCGAAAAGGTGCTCGACCGGCTCGAACAAGTCGGCCTCGTTGATGACGCTAATTTCGCCGAACAGTGGGTCCGATCCCGGCGGGTGAACGCCGGAAAAGGCAGGCGCGCGTTGATTGCCGAGCTACGGACCAAAGGCGTCGACACGGACATCATCGAGGCGACGCTGGCCGACGACGAACCCGGTGCCGAACGCGCCCGCGCCGAGCGACTCGTGGCCGACAAGCTGCGCCGCGAAAAGCTGGCCGATGGCGACGACGCCAAGCTGGCCCGTCGGCTCGTCGGGATGCTCGCCCGGCGCGGCTACAACCAAACGATGGCGTTCGACGTCGTCAAGGTCGCTTTGGCCAACGAACGCGAGCGTCGCCAGGTCTAGGACTCCAGACCGTGGTCGAGAAGTCGAGTCCTCGGCGCACGTAGCGTGGCCGGTTGCAAGGAAATAGCCGACCGCGTAAGCATTTTGCATGCAGTTGTCCGTCAAGCTGGCGCCCACCTTCGACTACCCGGTCCTCGAGCGGTTCTGGCGGACCGCCGACGACCTCGGATTCCCGGCGGTGTGGAACTACGACCACTTCTACGGCCTGGTCGATCCCACGACGCCGACCCACGAGGGGTGGACCAGTCTCGCCGCGATGGCGGTCGTCGTGCGGCGCGCCCGCGTGGGCTGCCTGGTCAGCGGTGTCACCTATCGCAACCCCGCGGTGCTGGCGAAGATGGCCGTCACCGTGGACCACATCTCCGGCGGGCGACTGGACTTCGGTCTCGGGGCCGGCTGGCACGAGGCCGAGCACCGCGGTTACGGGATCGACTTTCCGCCGCCGGGACAGCGGGTCGCGATGGTCGACGAGGCGCTGACGGTCATCCGCAGGCTGTGGACCGAGGAGACGGTCGACTTCATCGGCCGTTTCTTCACGCTGCAGCAGGCGCTCTGCGATCCCAAGCCGCTCCAACGTCCGCATCCGCCGATCGTCGTTGGCGCGTCGCAGCCGAAGATGTTGCGCGTCGCGGCACGCCACGCCGACGAATGGAACATGCCGAGTACCTCGCCCCAGGAATGGGCGGCCGCCAGCCACGGTCTCGACGAGGCGTGCGCGGCCGAAAGCCGTGACCCAGCGTCGATCCGACGGGGCGTGCAGTTGTTCCTGCATCCGGAGCAGCCCGATCAGGTCGACGCCCAGCTGGACTCCCTGGCCGATTACGGCCGACTCGGCTGCCAGCACGTCGTGTTGTCCTTCTATCAGCCGCCCGACGACGAGTTGCTGGCCCGATGCGCGGAACTGGCCTGATCACACGGCTTTAGCGCCAGGTGCGCCCTCCTGCTCGACGGCCTCGGTCTCAAGCGGCGTCGGACCACGACGCGAACGCCGCATCCGCGCTTCCACCCGGGTCGCCACCCAGGACAGCGTGAAGTTCACGGTGATGATCAACAACGCGACCACGATCAGCGCTGGCAGCAGATTGCTGTAGGCGGTACCCATCTGCACGCCCTGGCGCACGAGTTCGAGGAACGTGATGATGTAGCCGATCGCGGTGTCCTTGAGGACGACGACGAGTTGCGAGATCAGCACCGGCAGCATCGACGTGATCGCCTGCGGCAACAGGATCGAGCGCATCGTCTGGCCCCACGTCATGCCGAGGGCATAGGCCGCCTCCGACTGGCCGCGGGGCAGGGCGTGGACGCCGGCGCGCACGATCTCGGCGATGACTGCGCCGTTGTAGAGCGTCAGCCCGGTGATGACCGCGGCGAGCGCCAGATGCCTGGACGGGAACATGTCGTAGGCGGCGTACAGCGCGAACGCGAACAGCATCATGATCAGAACCGGTACGGCACGGAAGAATTCGACGATGACCGCGCACGGCCACCGAAGCAGGCCGTGTGTCGAGAGTCGGCCCACACCGAGCAGCAGACCGAGTATCAGCGCCAGCACGATCGACACCGCCGCGGCGGTCAACGTGCCTTGCACGCCGGGCAGTACGTACGTCCTCCACAGGTCGGCCGTCAGGAACGGCTTCCATTTGGCCGCCGTGAGCTGATCCTTGGCCGCCATCTGCACGAGCACCGCGACCAGGACCAGCGCGGTGACGACGATGACGATCGCCGACACGAACCAGTTACGAACCCGCGCCCGCGGTCCCGGAGCGTCGAAGAGGACAGAAGCCGAACTCATCGGTTGACCGCCATCCGTTTGCCGAGCCAGCCGAAGAACAGTCCGGTCGGCAGTGTGAGGACGACGAAGCCGGCTGCGAAGATCGCACCGATGGTGAGGATCGCCGCTGTGTTCTCGATCATCTCCTTCATCAGCAACGCCGCCTCGGCCACGCCGATCGCCGAGGCGATCGTGGTGTTCTTGGTCAAGGCGATCAATACCGACCCCAGCGGAATGATCACGGCTCGAAAAGCCTGTGGCATCAGGATGAGCCGCAGATTCTGCCCGAATGTCAACCCCAACGACCGCGCCGCCTCGGCCTGGCCCAGCGGCACGGTGTTCACCCCGGAGCGCACCGTCTCACATACGAATGCCGCGGTGTACAGCGCCAGGCCGAGCACCGCCAGACGAAAGTTGCTGTCTTCGATGGACGTACGCGAGTTCGGGTCGACCAGCGTGATCCCCATGGTCCCGGCCAACCCGAACGAGCAGAACAGGATGATCAGCGTCAGCGGCGTATTGCGCACCACGTTGACGTATGTCGTTCCGAGCCAACGCAGCACCGGCACCGGTGCCAGCCGCATCGCGGCCAGCACCGTGCCGAGCACCAGCGCGCCGATGCCGGAGTAGACCGTCAGCTGGATGGTCGTCCAGAACGCCTCGACGATCTGGCCGACGGTGTAGCCGGGGAGAACCTCCACATGACCTCCTAGCGCGGGGGAGGTCCGTCAGCTCTGGTTGATCTGCGGGGGCTGCGGCGCGGGAATCCCCGCCGCCCCGAGGTTGTCGTCCCAGGCCTTCTTCCAGGCGCCTTCCTGAATCATTTTCGCGAGCGCGTCGTTGATCTTCGTCAGGAGCTCGGAATCGCCCTTCTTCAAACCGATTCCGTAGCGCTCCTCGGAGAAGGTGCCGCCGACGACCTTGAACGCACCGGGGTTCTGCGCGGCATAGCCGGCCAGGATCACCTCGTCGGTCGTCACCGCGTCGATGCCGCCGTTCTTCAACGCCTCGACGCAGGCCGAGTACGTGTCGTACTGCTGCAGTTGTACGCGGGGGTACTTGTCCTTGATGCGTTGAGCGGGTGTGGATCCCGACACCGAGCAGAGCTTCTTGTTGTTCTCCAGCGATGCCTCACCGGTGATGTCGGTGTTGTCGGCGCGCACCAACAGGCTCTGGCCGGTGATCAGATACGGTCCGGCGAAATCGACCTTCTTCTCCCGCGCCTCGGTGATCGAGTACGTCGCAACGATGTACTTCACCTGCCCGTTCTGAATCAGCGTCTCGCGTTGACCGGACGGCGCTTCCTTCCACTCGATCTTGTCCTCGGGATAGCCGAGCTGCTGGGCGACGTACTTCGCCACGTCGACGTCGAAGCCGCTCATGCTGCCGTTGGGATTCTTCATTCCGAGCCCGGGCTGGTCGAACTTGGTGCCGATGACGATCGTGTCGCCGTCGCTCCCACCACCGCAGGCGGTGGCGGACAGAGGCAGCGCGACGGCGAGAGCGAGCGCTCCCAGAACGCGCCTGGAGATCGATGGCATTGGAGATTCCTTTCGACTAGTGGTGAAGGATCTTGCCGAGAAAGTCTTTGGCACGGTCGCTTTGGGGGTTGGTGAAGAACTGGTCGGGTTCGGCCGCCTCGACGATTGCGCCGTCGGCCATGAACACCACCCGGTTGGCCGCGCCCCGGGCAAAACCCATCTCGTGCGTCACGACCAACATCGTCATCCCGTCTTTGGCCAGCGACGTCATGACGTTGAGCACTTCGTTGATCATTTCGGGGTCCAGCGCGCTGGTCGGTTCGTCGAACAGCATCACCTTCGGGTTCATCGCCAAAGATCGCGCGATGGCCACCCGCTGCTGCTGGCCACCGGACAACTGCGCCGGGTACTTGTCGGCCTGATTCGCAATGCCCACCCGCTCGAGCAGCTGCATCGCCTTCTCGCGGGCCTCGTTCTTCGATTTTTTGCGCACCTTCATCGGAGCCAGAGTGACGTTCTCGAGGATCGTCTTGTGGGCGAACAGGTTGAAGGACTGGAACACCATGCCCACGTCGGACCGCAACTCGGCGAGCTTGCGTCCCTCCTCGGGAAGCACTTCACCGTCGATCGTGATCGTGCCCGAATCGATGGGTTCGAGCCGATTGATGGTGCGGCACAACGTCGACTTGCCCGAGCCCGACGGACCGAGCACCACGATCACCTCGCCGCGCTCCACGTCGAGGTTGATGTCCTTGAGCACATGCAGGCTGCCGAAGTGTTTGTTGACATCCGAGATCGAGATCATCGGCACGCTTGACTGAGTCGGATTGACCTCTTTTCCGTCCGACTCGCTGGTCTTCATGGGTGCAGACCTTACCGAGGGAAGGGCATGCCTGCCCGGAACTCGTCAATCCGCCCGGGTCGGCGCACCGCCGGGTCCGTACCATGGGGCCGTGACTTCGATGGTGACGCGACAGGGAGCGGCCGACGTGGCCGTTCGCCCACACGCGACCGACGAGTCCTCACGCGCGCCGGCGACAATCCGCACGTACCAGGTCCGCACCTACGGCTGCCAGATGAACGTGCACGACTCCGAGCGACTCGCGGGATTGCTGGAAGGCGCCGGGTACCAACGCGCCGCCGAGGGCGAGGACGCCGATGTCGTCGTGTTCAACACCTGCGCCGTGCGCGAGAACGCCGACAACAAGCTCTACGGCAACATCAGCCACCTGGCGCCGCGCAAGCAGGCCAATCCCGATATGCAGATCGCCGTCGGCGGCTGCCTGGCGCAGAAAGACCGGGCCGCCGTGCTGCGCCGGGCACCGTGGGTCGACGTGGTGTTCGGCACACACAACATCGGGTCCCTGCCCACGCTGCTCGAACGGGCCAGGCACAACAAGGCGGCCCAGGTCGAGATCGTCGAGGCGCTGCAGGAGTTCCCGTCCGCGCTGCCCGCCGCCCGCGAATCCGCATATGCCGCTTGGGTGTCGGTGTCGGTGGGCTGCAACAACACCTGCACGTTCTGCATCGTGCCCGCGCTGCGCGGCAAGGAGGTCGACCGCCGGCCCGGCGACGTGCTCGCCGAGGTGCAGACGCTCGTCGAACAAGGCGTGCTCGAGATCACGCTGCTCGGCCAGAACGTCAACGCCTACGGCGTCTCTTTCGTCGACCCCGAAGAGCCGCGGGACCGCGGCGCGTTCGCCAAACTCCTGCGCGCCTGCGGGCGCATCGACGGACTGGAACGGGTGCGGTTCACCTCACCACACCCCGCGGAGTTCACCGACGACGTCATCGCCGCGATGGCCGAGACGCCGAATGTGTGCCCGACGCTGCACATGCCGCTGCAGTCCGGGTCCGACCACATCCTGCGCGCGATGCGACGGTCCTACCGCGCCGAGCGCTACCTCGGCATCATCGACCGCGTCCGCGCGGCGATACCGCATGCGGCGATCACGACCGACCTCATCGTCGGCTTTCCGGGTGAGACCGAGGAGGACTTCCAGGCGACGCTCGATGTCGTCGAGCAGGCGAGGTTCGCCAGCGCGTTCACCTTCCAGTACTCCAAGCGGCCCGGCACCCCCGCCGCCGAGTTACCCGATCAGATTCCGAAAGCCGTTGTGAGCGAACGCTATCAGCGTTTGATCGACCTCCAGGAGAGAATCTCGCTCGAGGAGAACCGCGCGCTGGTCGGCCGCACCGTCGAAGTCCTGGTGGCTGCCGGGGAGGGCCGCAAGGACGCCTCGACGGCCAGAATGTCGGGCCGTGCCCGCGACGGCCGCCTGGTGCACTTCAACCCGGAGCGACTCGACATCCGCCCCGGCGACGTCGTGACCACGACCGTGACCGGCGCCGCACCGCACCATCTGATCGCCGATTCGGCCGTGCACAGCCATCGGCGCACCCGGGCGGGCGACGCCCACGCCGAAGGTCGGCGCCCACGCACCGGAGTGGGCCTGGGCATGCCGGGCATCGGCGCACCGACGACACCCGCTACCGCGACGGGATGCACACAGTGACGACGCCCGGCGATAAAGGTTTCGAGGAGTTCAAGGGCGACATCGAGGCCGCCGAGCGACGCGTCGCGGGCGAGATCGACCCCGGCGCACGAGCCCTGGTGATCGCCATCGGGGTGTTCGTACTGCTGGTGTCGTTCATCCTGCCGCACACCGGCGACGCGCGCGGTCTGGATGTGCTCGTCGGCGGCGAAACCGCGCTCCGCGAGGGAATCACCCTGCCGTTACGGGTATTCGCTTGGCTGGTACTGGTATTCGGCGTCGGCTTCTCGATGCTCGCGCTGCTCACCCGGCGCTGGGCGCTGGCCTGGATCGCGCTGGCGGGCTCGACCGTGGCGACGCTTCTCGGTTTGTTGGCGGTGTGGTCGCGCCAAACCGCCCCCGACCGTTACCCGGGTCCCGGAATCGGGCTCATCATCGCCTGGATCGCGGTCGCGGTGGTGACGTTCCACTGGGCCAGGGCGGTGTGGGCGCGCACCGCGCTGCAGTTGGCCGCCGAGGAGGAACGGCGCAGGGCCGCCGCGGAGCAACAGAAGAAGGGTCTGCTCGAGAACCTCGACGACGACAACGGCTCGACCGACGGCTGACCTACCCCTCGGCGGCCGCACCGAATGGCCTATTTCTGAGTGGGACAGGCCTCGATCGGAACCTTCATCACGAGGTCGCCCTGCTTGTCGAAGTGAAACGTCATGTCCACCGACTTGCCCGGCGTCGCCGATTCCCGAAGCCCCTCGACTCTGGCCGTGAAGGGTTGGTCTGCGGCGCCGTCGGTGACGTCTTCGATCGGTTGGCCGGCGGCGATCGACGTCTCGGGCGGAATCTCCAGCGTCGCATCGGGAGACAGCCGAATCGCCTCGGCGGCGGGTGTCTCGATGCCGAGCAGGCGTTCGGGCTCGGTGATCCGGTTGTTCGTCACCGTGAACGTGAGCGCCGCCGCATCGCCGACCTGAATGGCGCACGACCCCGGTATGAAGCGCGGCACGATGAAGGCATTCTCGACCGACGTCGTCTCGGTCTCCGAACCCGCGCCCCGGTTCGACGAGTCCATGTTCGGATCGCCGCCGCAACCGGCGACCAGCACGCTCGTCACCAAACCGGCCGCCGCAACGCGACGCCGTGAAACGGTAAGTGTCTTCATCTGAGTTGCCGATCTCGCGGCAAAGCATCCCGGCGAGTCGAAGCGCGGCAGGCACAGCCAGTCGACCCGGGAGTGGGATCGGCGAGGTCTTCCACTCGCAGAGACTGGGCTTTGGTCGGGTCAACGGTGAGAGCTTGCATGGTGAGAAGAGTTGCCCGCGAACCGCGTCCCTATACGTTCGGCAGCCGACCGGCGCACCGGGCCCACTGCGCCTACTTCTGTTTGCTGAATTTGCGAGTCCGGGTTCACGGGTTCTTATTAGAGTCCTTTCAGGTTGCGGTATTCCTGCGCCGATAGTCTGCACGTACAGGCCGGTCGACAGCGCCCAGCCGAACGGTGGGCGGGCCGGTCCGACGTCAATACCGAGAGGGGAGGCTGTCATGGTATCGGCCCTGATGGAGGCTGGCAATCGCGTCGATTTCGTGGAACCGACGGGCGGCACGGGCGCGGTGGGGACTCACGAAGACGACTACGACGACGTGCACCCGCAGTGTTGCGAGCTGCGCCGCACGCCGGAGGGGGCGCGACGGGATTCGCTTCGTTGCCAGATCATTACCAGATGTTTGCCGCTGGCCGACCATATCGCGGGCCGCTTCGCCGGCCGCGGCGAATCGGCCGACGACCTGAGGCAGGTGGCCCGGCTGGGCCTGATCAAGGCGATCGACCGCTACGACCCAGGCAAGGGGCCGTTTCTCGGCTACGCCGTACCGACGATCATGGGCGAGGTTCGCCGCCACTTCCGCGACCACACGTGGGTCATGCACGTGCCCCGGAGGATCAAGGACACCCGCCAGCGCGTTTGCGCCGCGATCGGTCCGATGTCACAGCGTCTCGGCCGAGCACCGACGGCCACCGAACTGGCCGCCGAGCTCGGTGTCGACCGAGACGAGGTGGTGCAGTCGGTCGACGCGGCTGTCGCGTACCGACCGTCGTCACTCGACGCGGCGGCACCCGGTGATGGGAAATCCGAACCGGCCGCCGCGCGACAGGGCCTCGACGACCCGCGCTACAGCAGCGTCGAGGACGCGCTGACCGTCGCCGGACTGGTGAGCACGCTCACCGAGCGTGAACGGCTGATCCTGCGGCTGCGGTTCTGTGAGAACCTGCCGCAGAGCCAAATCGGCCGGCGCCTCGGCATTTCGCAGGTACAGGTATCGCGGCTGCTCGGCGCGACGCTGGAGCGGCTGCGGCAATCCTGCCGCGAGGAATCCGCGGCAATGGGTATGTCAGGCGCATGATTGTGCTTCGGATAGTGCTTTTCGTTGGTGTCGTCGCGGCGATCGTCGGCGTCGCGGGCTTGTTCACTCCGGTTTCGGCATCACCCGAGAATCTGACGATCGAGTGCGGCAGCGCCGTGGCGCCCGACCTGTCCGCCGCTCGCGCGCACGACGACGGCAGCGCAGCCAACATCCCGGTTCCCGGTGGGGTGGTCGCCGACACCGACTTCACGCGGCTGTGTCAGATGAATCTCGAAGATCGGCGGATATGGACGATCACGCTGGCGGGCGCCGGTGTCGTTGCTGCCGCCGGCGCGCTCGTGCTGGGTGCCCGCTGGAAGCGAGCCAAGCGGTCCCCCTAGCCGGCCCGTGCACCGCTTCGGCAGTCCGAGCCGCTGCTTATCGCCGGCGGCCGATCCGTGCCGTGTGCATACTGAATTCAGGAGGTAAACCTTTGCAGGGCAGGCATTTTCGTGTCGGAGCGGCCGCCGCGGCAGCTCTCGTCGCCGTCGCCGGATGCACGCTGCAGTCCAATCCACAGGACGCGTCGACATCGACTCCGGCGTCGACACCGATCCCGGCAGCGACGCCGTTGACCGAGACTTCCCCGCCTTCGGCGCTGGACCGCACCGGCTACGCCGATCTGGTGGAACGCGTCAGTCCGAGCGTGGTGACCGTCGAGCGCGACGGCGGCGTCGGCAGCGGTGTGGTGCTACGCCCCGACGTCGTGGTGACCAATGCCCATGTCGTCGGCGACGCCCGCGAAGTGACCGTCATAACCGCCGACGAGGAACGTTCGCCCGGCGTCGTGGTGGGCACGGACGAGGTGACCGACCTGGCCGTCGTGCGCACGCAAGGCCAGGACATGCCGGTGCCGCAGTTCCGCGAAGATATGCCCCGGCCCGGCGAGGTCGCCGTCGCAATCGGGAGTCCGCTGGGGTTCCAGAACTCCGTGACCGTCGGCGTCATCTCGGGTCTGCACCGAGACATCCCCGGCTCGGCGGCGAAAACTCAGTCGTTGGTGGATTTGATCCAGACCGACGCGCCCATCTCGCCGGGTAACTCCGGCGGCGCCTTGCTCGACGCTGAGGGACGGGTCGTGGGGATCAACGAGGCGTACATTCCGCCGGCAGTGGGCGCGGTGTCGTTGGGGTTCGCGATTCCCGCGGCAACGGTGCTCGACGTGGCGAATCAACTCCTCGCCGACGGCGAAGCCACGCACCCGTACCTCGGTATCTCCCTGGGCCGGCTGACCCCGGCGATCCAGCAGCTGCGGGGTGTGCAGGTCGACCGCGGTGCGTTGGTGACCAGCGTCGATCCCGGCGCACCGGCTGCCCTCGCGGGGCTTCGGCCCGGCGACGTGATCGTCGAGTTCGCCGGCAAGCCGGTGCATTCTGTCGAGGACCTACTGGGTGGCTTGCGCCAGACGCAGCCGGGGTCCGAGCAATCGATGGTGTTCATGCGCGGGGGTGACCGTGAACAAACGACGGTGACGATCGGTTCGCGCACGGGCTCACTCTCGCAACCGGGCTAGCATCCGGCCGTGATGTCGAAGGCCGCTGTCGCTGGGCGGTGAGGGTCGTCGGCGAAGTACCCGTAGCCGGTGCCGCTGATCGTGATTCGGCCGTTGTCGCGGGTTGCCCGCAGTTGACCGACGCCACCCGTCCACGCGGAACCGGTGAACCCGCCGAGGTCGCGGATCTTGACGACCTGCGCGTCGGGGCCGTCGTCCGTATCGACGATGGCCGTGAAACCCGTGTCGGTGTCCCCGCTTTCGATGGTCAGCAGCCACTTCACCTTGGCGCAGCTGACGTAGTACCGATCACCGGTGGGATGCGAGTTGATGGACACCGTCGCGGTGCCGCCCATGGGGTCGGGTGAAGCCGGCGGTGCGGAAGAGCAGCCGGCGAGCCCTACGGTCAGCAACAGCGCTGCCGCGGTGCGCGCGACGCTGACATCTTCGACCATGACCGGACCTTCGGGATCGGGTCAAAGTGATACCCGCAATGGCTGCCGGCCATACGCCGGAGGTATACAGCAAATCTCCGTGGGGAACGCGAATGTCAACGCCCGGCGAAGACAAGTAGCCGGGAAGTCATCGAGGCGGCACCATGGACAAACGATTTGCCGTTGCAACAGCAGCCGTGCTGATGATCCCGACGGGATGCGCGTCGGGCCCGGAACTGCTGGCCAAGCACCTCGTCCACGTGAGCATCGACGGGAAGGACGCCGGCGGGCACCCCGTCGATTGCACCCAGGTGGGCTGGCTGTGGAATCTCGAGACGCTCGAGCAGACGCCCGGCCTGATCGCCCAGGTTCGCACCGGGGATCCGGTCGTCGCGCGATCGGTGCAGATCAACAACCTGGGCGGGTTCACGGGCAGCTTTTGGGACAAGACCACCGGTGAGGCCGAAGCCAGCCTGGTGGACGGCAAGTTCACGATCACCGGCACCGCGGTCGGGTTCTTCCACGACGATCCGGGCGAACGCACCACCGCGCCGTTCGAGATCTCCACCGACTGCTGAGCGTTCAGCGGGTCTTGCCGAGCGCCTCGGCGGCCGCGTCCGCCCACTGCCGCCACTGCTCCGCGTTGGCCCGCGCCTCGGCGGCGTCCTTGTCGCGACCGGCGGCCGCGGCCTTCTCCGCTTGACGCTCGTATTGCTCTGCGCGGACCCGGAATTGGTCGGCTCGTGCCTGGGCCTCGGGATCCACACCGTGCGTCGGCGCCTCGCGGACCTTCTTCTCGATGGCGCGCAGACGCCGTTCCAGATCGGCGCCGCGCTCGCGGGGCACCTTGCCGATGGCGTCCCACTTGTCGCCGATCACCCGCAGCGCAGCGCGCGCCGCGTCGAGATCGGAGGTGTCGATCTTCTCCGCCTCGGCCAGCAGCGCCTCCTTGGCCTCCGCGTTGGCACGAAACTCGGCGTCGCGCTCGGCGCTGGCGGCATTGCGGGCCCCGAAGAACTTGTCCTGGGCCGCCTTGAACCGCTGCCACAGCGCGTCGTCGACGTCTTTGGCCGCGCGGCCCGCCGCCTTCCATTCGTTGAGCAGTTCGCGGAACGCCGCGCTCGTGGGACCCCAGTCCGTCGAGTCGGCCAACCCCTCGGCACGCTGGCACAGCGCCTCTTTGGCCTGCCGGGCACCGGCACGTTCACGGTCGAGTTCGGCGAAATGCGATCCGCGCCTGCGGTTGAACTGTTCGCGCGCCGCCGAATACCGCTTCCACAGGGCGTCATCGGTTTTGCGGTCCAGCCCGGTGATCGTGCGCCACTCGTCGAGGATTTCCCGCAGCCGGTCGCCTGCTGCCTTCCACTGGGTGGAGTTGGCGGCGATGTCCTCGGCCTCGGCGGCCAGCGCCTCCTTGCGGGCGGTCTGGGCGGCGCGCAACTCCTCGCGCCGGGCCTTCTCGGCTTGAGCGGTCTCGTCGGCGTGGTTGATGATCGCCTGCAGACGTTCGGCGATCGCGTCGACGTCGCCGAGCACGTGCGCCGTCGGCAGGGTCTCGACCAGCGACTGGGCGGCCGCCTTGATCTTGCGGGCGTCCCCGGTACCGGACTCGAGCCGGCTCTCCATCAGCGCGACCTCGGTTTGGAGATCGTCGAAGCGCCTGCCGAAGTGCGCGTAGGCGGCCTCGGTGTCGCCGGCCTGCCACGATCCGATGATCCGTTCGCCCGAGCCGGTGATCAGCCACACCGTGCCGTCAGGGTCGACGCGGCCGAACCGGTGCGGATCGCTGGTCGGGGGCGCGACCACCGTCGGCCCTGGTCGGCTCGGCCGCGGCACGGGTCCGGGACGCGGCGGTCCGGGCCGGGGAGCGGGTTTCGGCGAGGAGGACTGGCCCCCTGGCTGGCTGGTCGTCATGTCGGTAATCCTCGTGCCCTCCGCGGCGTACCGCGTACCTGCCGCGCAACGCGGCGCCTGATCGCTGTCCGAACGCTATTCAAACAGGTCGCCGGGGCGCGTGCGCACAGCTTTCCCCGATGACCTGCCTAGGCTCGTCGCGACAACCTACGGAAGGACTGTGATGGCGGGCATGAGCGCTGAGGTGAACTTGGCCGTCGTCCTAGCCCTCGGCGCCGCTGTGTTCGTGGCGATCGGCGATGTGATCCACCAGCGGCAGGCCCACGAGGTCGCCGACGAGCCGGTCGGTCATCTGGAGCTGTTCAGCCGGCTGCTGCGGGACCGGCAGTGGTGGCTGGGCAGCTTCGTGGCCGCGGCGGGGTTCGCGTTGCAGGCCGCGGCGCTCGGCGTTGGGTCGGTGCTCCTTGTCCAGGCGATCCTGGTGACTTCGCTGCTGTTCGCCCTGCCGATCCACGCCCGGCTCTCACATCAGCGGGTGACGCCGTGGCAGTGGACGTGGGCCGCGCTGCTGGCGGCGTCGGTCGTGGTGATCGTGACCGTCGGAAACCCGACCGAGGGGGACTCACGGGCCTCGTGGGAGACCTGGGCGGCGGTGCTGGTGGTGCTCGTTCCGGCGCTGGCGTTGTGCGTGATCGGGGCCAACATCTGGAAGGGACCCGTCGGCGCGGTTCTTCTGGCGCTGGTGTCCGGAGCGTTGTGGGGGCTGTTCGCTGTGCTGACCAAGGGCGTGGTCGACCGTCTCGACGACGGGCTCGAGGCCCTGTTACGCACACCTGAGCTTTACGTCTGGGCTGTGGTGGCGGTCGCGGGCACAGCGTGGCAGCAGGCCTCGTTCCGCGCCGGGTCGCTGACCGCGTCGCTGCCGACGATGACGGTGACCGAACCGGTGGTCGCCTCGATGCTCGGAGTCGTCGTCCTGGGGGAGACGCTGCGGCCGGGCGAGGAGGGCTGGCTGACGCTGATCGTCGCGGTGGTGGTGATGGTGGTTTCGACGGCCGCGCTGGCCCGCGGTGAAGCCGCCACCGCCACTGCGCCCGCATCGCATTAGCGTGGACGACGTGCTGAGCGCCATCGCGATCGTCCCGTCGGCACCGGTCATGGTGCCCGATCTCGCCGGAGGCGCCGCGCCGGAGCTGGCCGACCTGCGCGAGGCGGTGTTCACCGCGGTGGCCGGGCTTCCCTCGCGCTGGATAGCGGTCGGGGTGGGGCGCTCGGATCAGGTCGTGGGCTCCCATCAGGCCGGCACGTTCGCCGGCTACGGCGTCGACGTCAGGGTCGCCTTGTCCCCGGGGGTCGACGGCGATCCGGTCGCGTTGCCGCTGTGCGCCCTGATCACCGGCTGGTTGCGCGGAGCGGCCCGCGCCGACGCCTCCGCCGAGGTACGGGTCTACGCGCACGGCCACGGCGTCGACGCGGCGCTGGCTCACGGCGAGCGGTTGCGCACCGAGATCGACGAGGCCGGCGACCCGATCGGCGTGCTCGTCGTCGCCGACGGCGCCAACACGCTGACGCCTTCGGCGCCGGGGGGTTATGACCCCGACTCGATCGCCGCACAAGCCGCGTTGGACGATGCGCTGGCCTCCGGCGAGACGGCCCCGCTGACCCGGTTGCCCGAGGCGGTGGTGGGGCGGGTCGCCTTCGGGGTGCTGGCCGGGCTGGTCGGCGCCGGACCCCGCTCGGCCAAGGAGCTGCACCGCGGCGCCCCGTACGGCGTCGGCTATTTCGCGGGACTGTGGCAGCCGTGATGAGCGCTCCGACACGATGACGCGGCCGATCGCGATCATCGGCCCGACGGGCACCGGTAAGTCGGCGCTGGCGTTGGATGTGGCCGAGAGATTGAGCGGCGAGATCGGCGCCGAGATTGTGAACGCCGATGCGATGCAGATGTACCGCGGCATGGACATCGGGACCGCGAAGCTGGCGGTTCACGAGCGTCGCGGGATCCCGCACCATCAGCTCGATGTGCTCGAGGTGACGCAGACCGCGAGCGTGGCCCGCTACCAGCAGTCGGCCGCCGACGATATCGAGGCCATTCTCGAACGCGGCGCGGTGCCCGTCATCGTGGGCGGGTCGATGATGTACATCCAGTCGCTGCTCGACAACTGGACGTTCCCGGCCACCGACCCGGCGGTGCGCGCACGCTGGGAGCAGCGGCTCGCCGATATCGGGGCGGCCGCCCTGCACCAGGAACTGGCCGGCGTGGACGCCGACGCCGCCGCCTCCATTCAGTCCACCGACGGGCGGCGCATCGTGCGCGCGCTCGAGGTGGTGGAACTGACCGGCCGGCCGTTCGCCGCGTCGTTCCCCGCGATCGGCACACCGCGCTGGGATACCGTCATCATCGGACTCGATTGGCCTACAACGCTTCTCGATGATCGTCTGGCTCAGCGGACCGACAAGATGTTCGTCGACGGACTCATCGACGAGGTGCGCGGGCTGCTGAAATGCGGGCTGCGCGAGGGCGTGACCGCGTCGCGGGCCTTGGGCTACGCGCAGGTCCTCACCGACCTCGACGCCGGCGGCGACGGTTCGGCGGCACGCGAGCCGACCTTCGTCGGCACCCGCCGCTATGTACGTCGGCAGCGGTCCTGGTTCCGTCGCGACCACCGCATCGTCTGGCTGGACGGCGCCGCCCCGGACCTCGCAGAGGAGACGCTGCGGGTGTGGCGGGACGTACCCTGAACACGTGAGGTTCGCCAAGGGACACGGCACGCAGAACGATTTCGTGCTGCTGCCCGACCTCGATTTCGAGCTGACGTTGTCGCCGGCGGCGGTGGCGGCGCTGTGTGACCGTCGTCGCGGGCTGGGCGCCGACGGTGTGCTGCGGGTGACCACCGCGCACGCGGCGCAGCGCGCCGGCTTGTTCGAACAGCTGCCGGAGGGCGTCGCGGGCGAGAACTGGTACATGGACTACCGCAACGCCGACGGGTCGCTCGCGCAGATGTGCGGCAACGGGGTGCGAGTGTTCGCGCACTATCTGCGCGCCAGCGGCCTGGAGACCCGCGACGAGTTCGTGGTGGGGTCGCTGGCGGGTCCGCGTGCGGTGGTGCTGCACCACTGGGACGGCACGAACGCCGACGTCACCGTCGAGATGGGCAAGGTGAACCAGTTGGGCACCGCGGAGGCGGTCGTCGGGGGCAGGCCCTTCGCCGGCCTCGCCGTCGACGTCGGCAACCCCCACCTGGCCTGCGTCGACCCCGACCTGACATCCGAGGAGCTGTTCGCCCTCGACGTCGCGGCGCCGGTGTCCTTCGACACCGCGCTGTTTCCCGAGGGCGTCAACGTCGAGGTGCTGACCGCACCTGTGGACGGCGCGGTGACGATGCGTGTGCACGAACGAGGTGTCGGCGAGACGCGTTCGTGCGGAACCGGGACCGTCGCCGCCGCCGTCGCCGCGTTGGCGTACTCCGGCGCCGTCACCGGCAGCCTCGAGGTCCGCATTCCGGGCGGCGAAGTCTCGGTCACCGTCACCGAGGCCAGCAGTTTCTTGCGCGGCCCGTCGGTTCTGGTGGCGCACGGGGAATTGTCCGAGGAATGGTGGGACGTTGCGCAACGTTAATTGGGGTGCATGAAAAGTGATCTCCGTGCGAATCTCTATTCGCCTATGACATATCCCGATCCTTCTACTCACAGCGCCCCGAGCGCGGGCGAGCTGGCGCTCGAAGACCGCACGGCGCTGCGCCGCGTGGCCGGTCTGTCCACCGAACTGACCGACATCTCCGAGGTCGAGTACCGCCAGCTCCGCCTGGAGCGCGTGGTGCTGGTCGGTGTCTGGACCGAAGGCAGTGCAGCCGACGCCGAGGCCAGCCTGGCCGAACTGGCGGCGCTCGCCGAGACCGCGGGCTCCGAAGTGCTCGAAGGGTTGATCCAGCGCCGCGACAAGCCCGACCCCGCGACCTACATCGGCTCCGGTAAGGCCCAGGAACTGCGCGAGGTGGTGCTGGCCACCGGCGCCGACACCGTCATCTGCGACGGCGAACTCAGCCCCGCCCAGCTGACGGCCCTGGAGAAGGCGGTCAAGGTCAAGGTCATCGACCGCACGGGCCTCATCCTCGACATCTTCGCCCAGCACGCCACCAGTCGGGAGGGCAAGGCGCAGGTCACCCTGGCGCAGATGGAGTACATGCTGCCCAGGTTGCGCGGTTGGGGCGAGTCGATGTCCCGCCAGGCCGGTGGCCGTGCCGGCGGCGCCGGCGGCGGTGTGGGTCTGCGCGGCCCCGGCGAGACCAAGATCGAAACCGACCGCCGGCGTATCCGCGAGCGGATGGCCAAGCTGCGCCGCGACATCAAGGACATGAAGAAGATCCGCGACACCCAGCGCAGCGGCAGGCGGCGCAGCGAGGTGCCGTCGGTCGCGATCGTGGGCTACACCAACGCCGGTAAATCCAGCCTGCTCAACGCGCTCACCGGTGCGGGTGTGCTGGTGGAGAACGCGTTGTTCGCAACCCTCGAACCGACAACGCGCCGAGGCGAATTCGCCGACGGCAGGCCGTTCGTGCTGACCGACACCGTCGGGTTCGTTCGCCATCTGCCCACCCAGCTGGTGGAGGCCTTCCGCTCCACGCTGGAGGAGGTCGTCGACGCCGACCTGCTGGTGCACGTCGTCGACGGATCGGATGCGAACCCGCTCGCTCAGATCAACGCCGTGCGCACGGTGGTCAACGAGGTCATCGCCGACCACGATGGGGCCAGGGCACCGGAACTGTTGGTGGTCAACAAAATCGACGCCGCCGACGCCTTGACGTTGGCGCAGCTGCGTCGCGCCCTGCCCGATGCGGTGTTCGTCTCAGCGCGCACCGGTGACGGACTGGAGCGCTTGCAGCAGCGGATGGCTGAGCTGATCACACCCACCGACGCGGTGGTCGACGTGACCATTCCCTATGAGCGCGGCGATCTGGTCAATCGCGTGCACGCCGAGGGGCGTGTCGATGCCACCGAGCACACCGCCGAGGGAACACGGATCAAGGCCCGGGTGCCGGTTCCACTGGCGGCGGCCCTACGCGAGTACGCGACGTTCTGACCCGCCCCGGAGGCCTGGGCGCACAGCAAGAGGCGCAGAGGGTTCGATCCCTCCGCGCCTCTGGCGACTGTGTTGATTACTCCTGCTCGGCCTCTTGACGCTTTTCGGCCGTCTTGGCCGCGGCCCGCGCACTTTCGGCCTCGGCTTCCTTCTGGGCGGCGTTACGCTGCGCTTCTGCCTTGTCCTGCTGCGCCTGACCCTCGCGGTACAGGTCGTCGCGACCGGCGACGGCGCCTAGCACCTCTTTGGCCTTGCCTTTTACCCCTTCGACGACGCCCTTGACGGCCTCTTCGGGCCCACTGTTCTTGTTGTCGGACACTGCGGCTTCCTCCTTGCCGATCGGGTCGGTGTGACCGTCCAATACCCGAAACGCGGTTTCGCTAATCGGACAACTTCTGGCGGTGAGGAGGCTCACAGTCGCTGATCGCGGGCGGCTCATGTGCCCGTACCGGCGGCAGGTCGCCGGTGTACTTCTGAACCTGCACCAGCACGTGTGCACCGGTGCAACCGTGCGCGAGCGAGGAGGTACCTACGTCGTCGGTCAGCACGTTCGGATTTCCGTGGGCGCACATCGAATCCGGATCGGCTGGATCGACGGGGTCGAACCAGGCACCGGTCGACAACTGCACGACGTCGGGCCGCAGACGATCGTCGATCACCAGTCCGGCCAGACACGCCCCGCGGTCGTTGAACACGCGTACCACGTCGCCGTCGACGAGGCCCCGGTCGGCGGCGTCCCGCGGATGCATCCGGATGGGCTCGCGCCCTTGAACTTTCGACTTCTGGCTGACCGCTCCGCCGTCCAGTTGTCCGTGCAGCCGAGACGCCGGCTGGTTGGCCAGCAGGTGCAGGGGATAGTCGACCGCCCGTGGGCCGCCCAGCCATTCGGAAGGCTCATACCATTTCGGGTGCCCGGCACAGTCGGCGTAGCCGAAACCGTCGATGTCGGTGGAGAAGATCTCGATCAAGCCACTCGGAGTGCCGAGTCGGTGGGTGACCGGATCGGCGCGGAAATCGGCCAGCAGGGTGAGGCCGTCCTCGACAGGTAACCGCAGCCGCCCACCTCTCCAGAATTTGTCGAATGTGGGAACGGCGAAATCCAGTTCGGCTGCCCACTTGTCGTACAGATGGGCCAGCCACTGTCGTGGCGTACGACCCTCGGTGAACTGGTCGCCGAAGCCCAGCCGGTCGGCCAGCGCGGTGAAAGTCGCGTAGTCGTCGCGTGATTGGGCGAAAGGTTCGGCGAGCTTGGGCATTGCCATCAGCATCGGGTCGTTGCGGGACCCCGAGTAGTCATCGCGTTCGAACGATGTCGTCGACGGCACGACGATATCGGCGTGTTTGGCCATTGCGGTCCAATAGGGCTCGTGCACGACCAGGGTGTCGACACGACCGAGCGCCCGCCGCAACCGGGGGATGTTCTGGTGGTGGTGAAACGGGTTACCGCCCGCCCAGTACACCAATCTGATGTCGGGGAAGACAAGCCGTTGGCCGTTGTAGTCGAACGGGTCGCCGGGCCGCAACAGCAGATCGCTGATGGCGGCCACCGGAATGAATGTCTGCACCGGGTTGATCCCCTGCGGGAGCCTTGGCAATCCGCAACGCAGCGGCGCCAGGCCGGGTTCGTTCATCGAGCCGTAGCCGTGCCCGAATCCACCGCCCGCAACGCCGATCTGCCCGAGCATGGCGGCCAGCGTCAAGCCCATCCACGGCGCCTGTTCGCCGTGTCGCGTTCGTTGCAGTGACCAGCTGACCGTGACGATCGTGCGGTGCTGCGACATTCGCCGGGCCAAGCGGATCATGTCGTCTGCGGGTATGCCCGAGATCGCCGACGCCCACCGAGGAGTTTTCGGCACCCCGTCCTCGGCTCCGAGGAGATAGCGCTCAAAGCGTTCATAGCCGGTGCAGTACGTGCTCAGGAAGTTTCGGTCGGCGAGTCCCTCGGTGGCGAGCACATAGGCGAGCGCGAGCATGATCGCCACATCGGTGCCGGGCACTGGTGCGAACCATTCACAGTCACCGTCGACGTCGTCGCGCAGAGGGGAGAACGACACGATCTGTCCGCCGCGGGCTCGATAACGGCGCAGCGCATCTCGGGCCGGATGCGCGGTGGTCCCACCGTGGTTGATCGCCGTGTTCTTCAGCGCCAGCCCACCGAAGCACACGAGAAGTTCGGTGTGCTCGACGATAACCTCCCATGAGGTGGACCGCTTGAACAGGTCGTCGTGTGTTCCGACGACGCGCGGCATGATCACTCCTGTTGCGCCGAGGCTGTAGGAGTGACGGGAAAAGGTATAGCCGCCAAGGAGATTCAGAAAGCGGTGCACCTGACTCTGGGCGTGATGAAAACGCCCCGCGCTCGACCAGCCGTAGGAACCGCCGAAAATGGCCGAGTTAGCGTGCGCGTCGACGACACGACGCAGCTCGTCGGCGAGCAGGTCGGCCAGCTGGTCCCATGTGACGGCGACGAATTCGTCGTTACCGCGCCGGGTGGTCGGACCTGGCCCGTCGCGCAACCAGCCGCGGCGTACGACGGGCGTGGCTATCCGTGACCGGTGCCGAAGGGATCCCGGCAGATTGCCGAGCAGCGGTGACGGATCCGCGTCGCCTTCGAATGGGCTGACCGCGACGATGTCACCGTCTCGCATGTCGGCGGCGAAAGCTCCCCAGTGCGTCAGGCTGACCGGGGCGGGCATGGCGTCAGTCTAGGTGTGGACGCCGCCGGCCCGGTGCGCCCGACGAACCGGTGGGGTCTCCATGGCCGCCCACGGATAGCGAATGGCAATTCGGCCACAATCGTGTGTTCGGGCCGCCGATCGCACTAGACATTGCCTGGTAGCTACCAATATCTGTCCAAATGAGTCGCGTATGCCTGCCATTCCCTACTCGCGCGTGCAAACTAATTGCTGCACTGTCAACGGGACCGCGGTGGCAAATAGCGGAGAGGCGGTCGCGATTAATCGAGCGGCACGGCGGGGTTATCCACAGCGAATGGAGTATCGGAAGGTATTTTCTTCCGAAGATCGGCGTATTCGTTGGTTATTGGCGTCTGGTGACAGATAGAGGACGGGTGCGAAAAATTCGAGCGAAATTTCGTACCGACCCGGGAGGTCGAATGATCGGGCAGAACAGCCGGGGCACCACGGTGTTGGGCCGGATGGCGATCGGTCTGCTCGTGGGCGCCGTTGCCCTACTACTACCGCCGGTGGCCAGCGCCTCCCCGGAATCCGATGCCGCCAACGCCGCAATCACCGCGGCCTGGGACGGGAGTGGCGGTGACGGCGGCCCGTTGGGCCCCAGGCAGGGCGACGTGTACCCGGTCGGCGACGGCTTCGCGCAGAACTTCGCCGGAGGCAAGATCTTCTTCACGCCCGACACCGGCGCTCACATCATGCGCGGGGCGATCCTGGAGAAGTACGAATCGCTCGGTGGTCCGGCCGACAGCGACCTCGGGTTCCCGACCATGGACGACGGCCCCGGGCGAGCGCCGGGCAGCTTCAACGTCACGTTCAGCGCCAGCGACAACCCGGTGATCTTCTGGACGCAGGACACCGGCGCGCGCGTGGTCCGGGGACCGATCAACGCGGCGTGGGACAAGTTGGGCGGTTCCACTGGATCGCTCGGAGTGCCGGCCGATGACGAGACCTATCGCGGCGACCTGATCACCCAGAAGTTCACTGGCGGCGAGATCACCTACAACACCCGCGACAAGAAGTTCACCACCGTGCCGCCCGATCTCGCCGGGCAGTTGGCGGACCTGCAAATCCCCGGCGATGCGACTTCGGCGATCAACGCGGCACGGCGCGCGGCCGGAGGCCCGCTGGGCCCGCTCGGCGCCGCCGAAGGACCGCCGTATTCGATAGGCGACGACGGTCTCGCGCAGAACTTCGCCGGAGGCAAGATCTTCTACAGTCCCGCCACAGGCGCGCGAGTGGTCACCGGTCAGGTCCTGGCCAAGTACGAAAGCCTCGGCGGGCCCGAGGGAGATCTCGGATTCCCGGTTACCAGCGAGACGGACGGCGGGCTGCCCACCGCGAGCCGGATGTCGCGCTTCGCCGCCGACGACAACCCGGTGATCTTCTGGACGCCGGACCATGGCGCGGTGCTGGTACGCGGCGCGATGAGTGCGGCATGGGACAAACTCGACGGCGCCGAGGGCACGCTCGGCGCGCCGGTGGCCGACCAGTCCGAGAAGGGTGGCGTCATCACGCAGCGGTTCACCGGCGGCGTGGTCAACTGGAACCGGTCAACCGGTGAGTTCAGCACCGAGCCGCGCGAACTCGCGACCGAGTTGGCCGGCCTCGAGGTGCCTGCCGAGCAGAGCTCCGATACGCCCGGCACCCCGCGCGCCTCGGACTCCGGTGGTGACGGAAGCTGGTTCACCTTCAGCTGGTGGTGGCTGCTCGCGATCGTGCCGGTGCTCATCCTGGTGGGCCTGGTGGCGTTCGCGACTCTGCGCAACCGGCGTCGTGGCGACGTCGATCGTCCCGGTCCCGTCGATGACCATTACGACGACTCGTACGGTGCCGAAGCCGAACAGGCCTACAGCACACTCGGTTCGGGTTCACAGGCGTCGAGCGGTGGCGATCCGTCCGCGGCGATGTTCGGCGACCGGTACGCCACTGAGGGTTTGGGCGCGCTGTCCGCGCTGGGGGAGCCGGGATCGGCGTCATCGGCCAATCCGTGGGAGGCACCGTCGTCGGGCTTCGGCGATGCCTCCGACACATCGGCATTCGGTGTGGGCGAGGAGAATCCGGACAACGTCGACACCGCGCCGACGCGGATACCGAGTTCCGGAGAGGCCGGGATCGCCGCGCGGCGCTTGGCCGCCGGCGCCGGCGAGGCGGCCGATGAGCAGGACAGCGGGATCGAGGAGCGCGACGCGCTGCTCGAGGAGCGGGGCGCCGATGAACCCTGGGCGGTGGATGACGAGCGGGACGCGACGTTCGAGGAACGCGACGCGGCGTTCGAGGAACGCGACATACCCGCCGAGTCGGTTGACCGCGAACCTCCCCAACGGGATCCGCTGACCGACACGGGCCGTCACGCCAAGATCGTCATCGACGAGCCGGAAGTACCCAGCCCCGCATTCCGCCTACCGATCGGCGACTCCACGCAGGCGCCCGAGGGGTACCCGATCAAGGCCGACACGCAGTCGGGCCTATATTGGCTTCCCACCTCGGCTGACTACGACGAGGTGCAGGCCGAAATCTGGTTCTCCAGTGAGGAATTCGCTCGGACGAACGGATTTGTCCGGGCTGACTAAATCTTCCGTATGACGGTGACGACCTTGCCCAGCACGGCGGCGTCGTTACCGGGGATCGGATCAAAGGCCGGGTTGTGCGGCATCAACCACACCTGTCCACGCGTCCGTTTGAACGTTTTCACCGTGGCTTCGCCATCGATCATCGCGGCCACGATGTCCCCGTTGTCGGCGACGTTCTGCTGACGCACGACCACCCAGTCGCCGTCGCAGATCGCGGCGTCGACCATCGAGTCACCAACGACCTTGAGCAGGAACAGCGACCCCTCGCCGACCAGTTCGCGCGGCAGGGGGAAGACGTCTTCGACGGCCTCTTCGGCAAGGATCGGACCGCCCGCGGCGATGCGCCCGAGCACGGGCACGAAGGTCGGCTCCGGTAGGGCATCGGAGCCGGCTACATCGGTGGCGACGATCGGACTCGCGTGGTCGTCGGCGCCACGCACGTCGACGGCGCGCGGCCGGTTGGGATCACGCCGCAGGTAGCCCTTGCGCTCCAGCGTGCGCAGTTGGTGCGCGACCGAGGAGGTGGAGGTCAAACCGACCGCATCGCCGATCTCCCTGATGCTCGGCGGATAGCCACGGTTGGTGACCGATGCGCGAATCACGTCGAGGATGGTGCGCTGACGCTCGGTGAGGCCGGAGTCCACAGACCTTGCACCGCCTGTGCTGTCTGGATTGCCGCTGCTGGATTCCATGCCGCCGAATGTAACCCGCGGCACACGATTAATCAAACATGTGTTCGAGGCGTGTCGTGGCGAGCTGCTCCGGAATCGCGGATCGATTTTCTGTCGGTGCCCTGTCCTATCGTTTCACAACAGTTCGATCACACGTTCTATCGTTCGAACACCTGATCGACTATCTTCGAACACAAGAGCGAAAGCAGCGGATCGGAAGGCAGGCAGATGACCGTTCTCGACACCCACGAATTCCAGGCCTCGCGCGTGGTCAGGACCGATATCCGGCCTGCAGCCACTCGTCGGCGGCACCCTGCGGCCACCCGTCCGGGCGGCGCCGCGGTGCGGTACCGCGGAAGCGGAGTGCTGATGTCGCGGGCATCGCATCGGCGACGTCCGATCACCCCCGCCACCACGGTGCTCCTGTCCTTGGTCGCGGCGGGAATCACGATGTGGCTCGGCCTGGTCGCGCAGTTCGGCGGCGTCGTGGGCACCACGTCGACCGCGGTGCCGGACCGCCTCGCGGTGGTCCAGGTTCAGACCGGCGAAAGCCTGCAGCAGGTGGCCATGCGGGTGGCCCCCGATGCGCCCGTGGGCCAGGTGATGGAACGAATCAGCGAGCTCAACCAGCTCGACTCGCCCGCACTGGATGCCGGGCAGACGCTGATCGCGCCAGTCGGCTGACGCTCACCGGCGGCCAAACAGCTTGCTACGCAGAGATGTTCACCGACAGGTCGGCGGACTGTGTGCCGTTCAGCCCGGTGCTGGGCTTTCGCAACCCGCCGCGGGTACGCTCGGAGAGGTTCGAGTTGGTCATCTCTTGGCGCGGCAAAGGAGCGGTGATGCACTGTCCGTTCTGCCGTCACCCGGATTCGCGGGTGGTCGACTCGCGTGAAACCGACGAAGGCCAGGCCATCCGGCGGCGGCGTTCGTGCCCGGAGTGTGGACGTCGGTTCACCACGGTCGAGACCGCCATCCTGGCCGTCGTCAAGCGCAGCGGTGTCACCGAGCCGTTCAGCCGCGAAAAGGTCATCAAGGGAGTGCGGCGGGCGTGCCAGGGCAGCCAGGTCGACGAGGATGCGCTGAACCTGCTGGCCCAGCAGGTCGAGGATACGGTGCGCGCCGCGGGATCGCCCGAGATACCCAGTCACGAAGTAGGACTGGCGATCCTGGGGCCGCTGCGCGATCTGGACGAGGTGGCCTATCTGCGCTTCGCCTCGGTGTATCGCGGATTCACCTCGGCCGAGGATTTCGAGCGGGAGATCGAGGCGCTGCGGGCGCATCGCAATTCGCCGCAACCGACCGCCAGCTGACCGGCCGGTTGAACGACTTGTTCAGTCGATCTGCTTGATGCCGTCGTTGACGACGCGGCCGGCGACACGCACCCAGCCCTCGGCGCTCCACTCGGTGTAGATGTGCGAGCCCTTGCCCTGCACGATCGTCAGGTCCCGGCTGAGGTAGTCGGTGATCCGCACGGCGGCGGCGCCGGTGGCCTCGTCTTCGGGCACACCGAGATCGGTGGCGAACATCCGTGACCGCACTTCGCCCTTGTCCCGGTCGATCCACGTCCACAGGTAGTGATTGATGTCGTCGGGGTAATCCGACGGGTCGAGCGCCAGGAGTTCGTCGACGGAGCCGATGTCGTGGATGGCGAATTCGGGCGCCCACTCCGCGCGGGCCCGAACGGAGGTCAGGCCGTCGTCGTGGCCGACCTGCACGATGCCTGCGGGAACCCGCAACGTGTGGACGGGAGCGCCCTGCTCGCGAAGCCACCACGCGGCGCCGACGGTCGGGTGTCCCGCGAAGGGCAGCTCGACGACCGGAGTATGGATACGTGCGAGTGCCGTGCTCGTACCCGGGGCGGGCAGATCGACGAAAATGGTTTCGCTGTAACCCAATTGGGTGGCTATCCGTTGGCGATCGTCGGGGTCCACGGTGCTGGCGTCGACGACACCGAGGGGGTTTCCGTGATTGCCGTCAGGGTCGGCGAAGACTCGCAACACCGTCACATCGATGGCCATGGGCCCGATGCTACTTCGTATTCGCGTGCCGTTGGCCGGGTCGCTGTGTGCCCTGAACTCAGGTGGCGCTGCGCTCGTCGGTTCCCATCGCGTCGAGCACTGCAACCCGGGTGTCGGCCGATCCGGAGATCGTGCCTTCGGTGATCCCCGCCCGCAGCAGTCCGCGCAGGTATTCCTGGTCGTAGACCGCCGGTTCGGTGCTGTCGATGAACTTCTCCACCACTTCGACGAAACGCTCCGGGTCGTCGTGGAACGGGAAATGGCCGGAGCCGTCGAAGATCTCCAACTGCGATCCCGGCATCGCGGCGTGAGCCATCCGGGCGTGGTTGGCGGGGATCACGGCGTCGCAGCTACCCCAGATCAGCTGCACCGGAACCGACTGCGTCAGGTAGCAGCGGTCCAGCATGGTGACCACCTGACCGCGCCAATCGACGACGGCTCGCAGCGTACGGGCGAACGCCGACGACGCGGTCGGTTCGGGCAGGTCGTTGAGGATGCGCAACACCTGTGGCAGGTCGCGACCGAGGCCGGTCGAGCCGAACACGCCGCCGGCGACACGGCCCACCGTCTGCACCGCCGGCAGCACGAACGGCAACCGCAGCAGCGCCAGCGCCTCACTGCCCATCGGCAGGGAGGCGAAGCGCAACGCGATGTTGACGTCCTTGGTGACCCCACCGGCGCCGACCAGGATGAGCCGGTCGACCAACTGCGGGAACTGATACGCGAACTGCATGGCCACCCCGCCGCCGAGCGAATGGCCGATCACCGTGACGTGGTCGATGTCCAGGACGCTGAGCAGATCGCGCATCCCATTGGCATAAGCGGCGACCGAATAGTCGGCACGGGGTTTGTCTGATTTGCCGTGGCCCAACAGGTCCGGTGCGATCACGGTGAATCGCTGCGCGAGTTTCGACTGAACTGTTTCCCACGTGGTGGAGTTGTCGCCGATTCCGTGGATCAGCAGGATCGCAGGCCCCGAGCCGGCCACCCGGTACGCGCGCCGGTAACCGTGGATGGTGCGGAACTGCAGGACGGGCGTCAGGTCCCGTACAGGGCGAAGATTCGGCTTTCGCGGCGGCATTGCGTCAACTTAGCGGCCCGTCGGGCACCGCGCCCCTCGAGTCGCCCACTGACCGGGCGACCCAGCGTCATCCGGCGTCGTCGCCGTCGTCGAATCGGTCCTTCGACTTCTTCTCGGCCTGCTGGGCCAGGAACCGCTCGAACTCGGCGCCGAGCTCCTCGCCGCTGGGCAGGTCCTCGTCGCTGGCGAGCAGGGACCGGTTCTCCTGGGCCGCCATGTAGGCGTCGTACTGACGTTCCAGCGCCGCGACCACCTGCGCCACCTCGGGGCTCTGCTCGACCTGCTCGTTGACCTTGGTCAACACCTCCGCACCGGCCGTGACCAGCGCCTCGAGCGGGATCTCCAAAGAAGCGTTCCTGGCCACTTCGGCCAACAACGCCTCAGCCGCCGCGGGATAGTCGGTTTGGGCCAGATAGTGCGGGACGTGGACGGTGAAGCCGACCACCTCGTGCCCGTGCTGCGACATCCGGAATTCCAGCAGGTTCGACGCGCTCGCGGGAACCTGAACCTCACCGATCCACGGTTGGTGTTCGGCGATGAGTTCCTTGTCGCTCGAGTGCGCAGTCATCGTGATGGGCCGCGTGTGCGGCACCGCCATGGGGATGGTGCCCAGCCCCACGACGCGGCGTACGTCGAGCCGTTCGGCCAGGAGCCGGACCGCGGTGATGAACCGCTCCCAGCGCAGATCCGGTTCCAGGCCCGCCAGAAGCAGGAACGGGGTGCCGACACTGTCGCGCATGGCGTACAGGCTGAGCTCTGGATCCTCGTAGTGGGTGAAATGGTCGGTTTTGAACGTCATCAACGGGCGCCGGGACCGGTAGTCCAGCAGCTCGTCGATCGCGAATGACGCCACCAACTCGGTGTCCAGTGTGTCCTTCAGATGCTGGGCGGCCAACCGGATCGCGTGCCCGGCGTCGGAGAAGCCTTGGAGAGCGTGGATGAGCACCGGACCCCGGCCGTCCTTGGACGACAGTTGGGGCGCGGGAAACTCCAACTCGTACATGCCTGAGTGTTCCGGCTGGTAGTGCTGTTCCGGATTACCGGCGTTGTCAGCCATGAGCCTCGCCTCCTTGCGGTGGTGCCAGACCGTTAACGTCTTCGTACAGTGACAACTAGTCTCGCGCACGTTGCGTTCCCGCTGACGGGCATCCCATGCGCAAAGCTTCGATAACGTTTGCCCAGGCCCGGTCGAAGGCCCGGTCGGAGGCCCGGTCGGCTAGGCGCGAAACTGGTTGAGCGCCCGCAGTTTGTTCATCACGTCCAGCGCGGCGACCTTGTAGGCCTCCGAAAAGGTGGGGTAGTTGAACACGGCGTCGACCAGATAGTCGATGGTTCCTCCGCAGCCCATCACGGCCTGGCCGATGTGCACCATCTCGGTCGCGCTGGTGCCGAAGATGTGCACGCCGAGCAAGCGCAGATCGTCGGTCGACACCAGCAGTTTGAGCATCCCGTACGAATCCCCGGCGATCTGCCCCCTGGCCAACTCGCGGTACCGCGACACCCCGACTTCGTAGGGGATCGCGTTGCGGGTCAACTCGACCTCCGTGGCGCCGACGTAGGAGACCTCCGGGATCGAGTAGATACCGATCGGCTGGATGTCGGTGATGCCCTGGGTCGGCTCCCCGAACGCGTAGTAGGCCGCCAGCCGGCCCTGTTCCATCGAGGTGGCCGCCAGTGCCGGAAATCCGATCACGTCGCCGACGGCGTAGATGTGGTCGACCTTGGTCTGGAACTGGTCGTCAACGAAGATGCGGCCACGGCTGTCGGTCTCCAGCCCCGCGTTCGCCAGATCGAGGTGGTCGGTCTGTCCCTGCCGCCCGGCGGAGTACATGACCGTCTCGGCGGGGATCTGCTTACCGCTGGCCAGTGTGGTCACCGTGCCTGCGGACCCGACGTCGACCGCGGTCACCTCCTCGCCGAACCGGAACGTCACGGCGAGGTCGCGCAGGTGGAACTTCAACGACTCGACGATCTCGGGGTCGCAGAAGTCCAACATTGTGTCGCGCTTCTCGACGACGGTGACCTTCGTGCCGAGTGCTGCGAACATCGAGGCATATTCGATGCCGATCACCCCCGCGCCCACCACGACCATCGACGAGGGCAGCGACTTGAGATCGAGGATCCCGTCGGAGTCGAGCACGCGTTCCTCGTCGAACTCGACACCCGCGGGGCGGGCCGGTTTGGTGCCCGTGGCGATCACGATGTAGTCGCCGCTGACCATGGTGCGCTCACCGCGGGTGGGTTCCTCGACCAGCACGGTGTGCGCGTCGATGAACCTGCCGTGGCCCTGGATGAGGTCGATGCGGTTGCGCATCAACTGGGAGCGGACGACGTCCTGTTCCTTGCCGATCACATGGCTCGTGCGCGCCAGCAGGTCGGCAGGCGTGATCTTCTCCTTGACCCGGTAGCTGGCGCCGTACAGCTCGCGCTGGCTCATGCCGGTGAGGTAGACGACCGCCTCCCGCAGCGTCTTGGAGGGGATGGTCCCGGTGTTCACGCAAACACCGCCGAGCATGCGTCCCCGCTCGACGACCGCGACCGCCTTCCCGAGCTTCGCCGCGGCGATCGCGGCTTTCTGCCCGCCTGGTCCCGAACCGATGACCACGAGGTCGTACTCGAGCATGGAAGCCATGGCAACAAGATGTACGCCGGTTGGGCGAGTTCTGCACGCCGACTGACTCAACCGAAGCTGAATTCATCCCCAACCCGGAATTCATCCACAGCGGCGCGGGGCGCGACCGCCGACAGGCGCCGACCGTCCGAGTCGACGGGAAGGGTCGGCGCCATGACGACCTCACCTTCACCCGATTTCCGTCTCGACCGTCCGGCGGTGCTGATCGCCGCCCTGCCCGCCGTTCTCGGCTTCATTCCGGAGAAATCCCTCGTGCTCGTGACCGTGGACCGCGGCGCGATGGGATGCGTCATGCGGGTGGACCTCTCCGATGAACTGACCGATTCGATCGAGCACATCGCCGAAGTCGCCGCGGCGGCGCGACCGGACTCGGCGATCGCCGTCGTCGTCGACGAGGACGGTGCGGGCTGTCGTCTGTGCAACGACGAATATCGCGAGCTGGCGGCCATGCTGGCGTCGGCCCTGGCCGACCGGGGGATCGAACTGCTCGCCGCCCATGTCGTCGACCGGATCGCGACCGGCGGGCGGTGGCATTGCGCCGATGGGTGCGGCGCATCGGGGACCGTGGACGACCCGTCGGCGTCACCGCTCGCAATGGCCGCCGTGCTGGACGGGCGCCGGCTCTATGCCCGGCGCACCGAACTCCAGGACGTCATCGCGGTCACCGATCCCATCCGCGCCCAAGCGTTGGCCGGCCTCATCGAGGATGCGCAGGCCGGTCGATCGGACGCCGACGCATGCCGGGAGATCGAGGCCGTGATCGCGGCGGCCGCGCGTGTGTCCGAGGGCGACGTCCTGCCCGATGAGACGTTGACGCGGATCGCGGCGGCACTGACCGATTTGCAGGTGCGCGACACGCTGTACGCGCTCGCGGTGGGTGAACGCGCCGCACACGCCGAATCGTTGTGGGGGGAGATGTCGCGGCGGCTTCCGGAGCCGTGGCGGGCCGAAACGCTGGTGTTGTTGGCGTTCTCGGCCTATGCCCGCGGCGACGGTCCGCTGGCTGGGGTGTCGCTGGAGGCGGCGCTGCGCTGCGACGACACCCATCGGATGGCCCGCATGCTTGACACCGCGCTTCAGTCGGGTCTGCGGCCGGAGCAGATCCGGGAGCTGGCCGCGACGGGCTACCGGTTGGCCGACCAGCTGGGAGTCCGGTTACCGCCCAAACAGGCCTTCGGAAGGCGGGCCGGATGAGCGCCTCCACCGGCCTGGCGGTCAGACCTTCTCGACCTTGACGGCGTGTGCCATCTGGTGGGGCAGTTCGACCTGTTCGTGGCCGGGGATCACGATCATCACCCCGCCGTGGTCGTTGGCCTGCACGGTCACGCGGGCGTTGGGCACCACACCGGCATCCTTGAGCCGGCTGATCAGGTCGGCGTCACCTTGTACGTGCTCGGTCAGCTGCCGCACCACCACCGCGACGGGCATTCCGGCGGGCAACTCGGTCAGCCGAACGAGGTTCAACCGGTCGCCCTCCGACGACGTGCTGATCAAACCCAGCTCCGAGAGGCCGGGGATCGGGTTCCCGAACGGCGAGGTGGTCGGGTTGTTCAGAACCTGGACAAGCCGGCGCTCGACGTCCTCGCTCATCACGTGTTCCCAGCGGCAGGCCTCGGCGTGCACTTCCTCCCAGGGCAGGCCGATGACATCGACGAGCAGCCTTTCGGCGAGGCGGTGCTTGCGCATGACAGCGACGGCGAGGGCGCGGCCCTTGTCGGTCAGCTCGAGGTGGCGATCACCTGCAACGTGCAGCAGCCCGTCGCGCTCCATCCGGGACACCGTCTGACTAACGGTGGGACCGCTCTGATCGAGACGTTCTGCGATGCGGGCACGCAGGGGCACCACGCCCTCTTCCTCGAGGTCGTAGATCGTCCGCAGGTACATCTCCGTGGTGTCGACCAGATCATTCATTGCGCTAACCCTCCGTCAGGGGTCGAGTCTACCGGCTGACGGGCCTGAACTGCGTTGTTACGTCTGCGACACCGGCACGCCGTGCTACGACGCGATCCCCGCCGGTCGAAGCGGCGGGGATCGTCGTCGGGGCGGTTCAGCTGGCGTACGAGCGGAGGCGATCGGCACGTTCGCCGTTGCGGAGCTTGGCCATGACCTCGCGCTCGATCTGGCGCACCCGCTCGCGGGAGAGCCCGAACAGCTTGCCGATCTGGTCGAGGGTGCGGGGCTGACCGTCGTCGAGGCCGAACCGCAAGCGGATCACCTGCTGTTCGCGTTCGTCCAGCGTGGCGAGCACGTGCCGGATGTCGGTGTGCAGCAGTTCGGAGATCACAGCGTTCTCGGCCGACATCGCCTCGGCGTCCTCGATGAAGTCGCCCAGCGGCGCTTCCTCGTCGCTGCCCACCGGCATGTCGAGGCTCACCGGATCGCGGCTGTGCTCGAGCAGATCGGTGATCTTCTCCACCGGGATTCCGGACTCGGCGGCCAGTTCCTCATCGGTGGCTTCGCGGCCGAGGTTCTGGTGCATCTCACGCTTGATCCGAGCCAGCTTGTTGACCTGCTCGACGAGGTGCACCGGCAGCCGGATCGTGCGGCTCTGGTCGGCCATGCCGCGGGTGATCGCCTGGCGGATCCACCACGTGGCATACGTCGAGAACTTGAAGCCCTTGGCGTAGTCGAACTTCTCCATGGCCCGGATCAGGCCCAGGTTGCCTTCCTGAATCAGGTCGAGCAGCGGCATCCCGCGGCCGGTGTAGCGCTTCGCCAGCGAGACGACCAGGCGCAAGTTTGCTTCCAGAAGGTGGCGCCGCGCGGCTTCACCGTCGCGGACCACGGCGGCAAGATCACGTTTGCGGTTCTCGCCCAAGCGTTTCCGCGTCTCGAGCAGGTGCTTGGCGTATAGCCCGGCCTCGATGCGCTTCGCGAGTTCCACCTCATCGGCGGCGTTGAGCAAGGCAGTTTTGCCAATACCATTGAGATACACGCGTACGAGGTCAGCCGCTGGACTCTGGGCGTCCAGGTCCTGGTCGACGCGGATGGTGCTGGCATTTGCCATGACGGCCTCCTGATCAAGTCGAACTGTCATGAGCTACAACGCCCACGAGGTCCAAAGAGTTCCCAGCCATTGGCTGGTTCACACCTTCTGATCAGCGGTTTCTCGGAGCCGACCTGAGAATGTCCTTAGAAAAGGGATAGAAGCGTCTCAGCTGGGAACATCACCGTTCGAGCCACGCTCGTCGGGTTGCGGCGGTGTGACCGTGTGCTGCTCGAGCGCCGGCCGTTCGGCGGTCGAGACCTCGGGGGAGTGACGGCGGTTGTCGTAGCGACGCGGCTCTTCCGGACGCCGCGGCGGGCGGTCGTTGGCGATCAGCACGGCGATCCACGGCAACGGAATCGAGCCGACGAGAATCGCCAACGAAATCAAGCCGTTGTGCCAGATGCCGTATGCGATCGCGGCCAGCACGAGGGCCGGAATGCGAAACGACATGAGCGTCAAGTACTTGCGAACCCGCTGGCGGTGCTGTTCCTCGTAGGCGGGGGCGGCGCGAGTGATCAGGACGGGCCGGCCGTCGTCGTCGAAACTCAGCTCGGGGCTTTGTTTCATACTTTCACTGTCCCACATTGTGGCTCCGCTGCACGGGTCGGTTTTCTTACGGGCAAAATGGGTGTCATGCAAACCCAGACGATCGAGCGCACCGACACCGACGAACGCGTCGACGACGGGACTGACAGCGATACCCCGAAGTTCTTCCACTATGTCAAGAAGGACAAAATCGCCGAGAGCGCGGTCATGGGCACCCACGTTGTCGCGCTGTGCGGCGAGGTGTTCCCGGTGACGAAGTCGGCCAAGCCCGGATCGCCGGTGTGCCCGGACTGCAAGCGCATCTACGAGAAGCTCAAGAAGTAGCCCGGTCGGTCGCCGCTCCTGCCGGCGGCACCGGAGCCGCGGGCGCTGCCTCCTCGGCCACGACGCCGTTGAGTGACTCGGCTTTTCCCTTCAACCACCACTGGAAGCGCTTGGCGTGGGTGTCGGCCGCCGGCCACTCCTCCTGAATCGCGGCGTTGAGTTCGGCGCCGATCATGATCGCGAACCCGAGGAAGAACGCGAACAACAAGAAGGCGATCGGCGTCGCCAACGCGCCATAGGTGTAGCCGGTTGCGGTGATCCACGTCAGGTAGAAGCGCAGACCGAAGGTCGCCAACAAGAACACCACGGTGGCCAGGATCGAGCCCAACAGCAACCGGTGCGACGGCAGCGGCTTGGGCAGCGAGACCCGGTAGAGCAGGTTGACGGACACGATCAGCGCCAGGACCAGCACCGGGTAGTAGCCGAACCGCAGAACGTGGTCCCAGCTGTCCGGTATGTATGTGGCGATCTTGCGCGGCCCCAACGCGATGAACGGCGCCGCGAGGATCGCACCGACCAACATCACCACGTACAGACCGAGCGCATAGAACCGCTGACGGACCGGGTGACGCAGCGGCGTCTGGCCGTGGGCCTCGGTGATCGAGTCCACGAACGCCGAGATGGCCGAGGATCCGGCCCACAGCGAGATCACAAACCCCAGCGAGACCACTTCACCGCGAGCGCCCTTGACGATGTCGCGGACCGTCGGCTCGATGATCTCGCTCACCACGTTCGTGGAGAAGAACCTCGCGGCGGTGTCGATGATCTGGTTCTCGATCATCGGAAGCGTGTCGGGACCGAACAGCGGCGCGATGTAGGCCAGGCTGCCGAGCATCCCCAGCAGCAGGGGTGGAAGCGACAATGCCGACCAGAACGCTGCCTGCGCGGACTCCGAGAAGATGGAGTCGTCCCAGCTCTTGGACAACGTGCGCCCCACGATGTGGCGAATGTGGTGGCGCGACGGCTTCGTCGGCAGCGGCCGGGGCTGGTCACTCATGACCAGTCCAGCATTACTGACGATAGGTGCTCGTGCCCAGAGCGGCTATCAGCCGTGTCGGGTGCTATGCCTCCACCGGGCTGACTTCGAGCACGGCCGCCAGCTCGATCAGCTTGGCCTCGTGCTCGTTGGCGTGGTGCTGGCAGAAGAGCAACTCGGCTCCCGACGGGAGCTTCGCGCGGACGCGCGCGGCGGCGCCGCAACGATCGCAGCGGTCAGCCCGGGTCAATGGGGGACTGGTGAGCGTTGCGTTCGTCATTGCGGACCTCCGTACTGTCGCGTGCATCTACTGTCTCAGACGTTTTGGGTTTCGGCGTTGTTCCCAAGGGCTCTACCGGTGTGTCGTGTCTCACCGTTACCTCGAGTTGCCGGCGCGGCAGGCTGGCTATATGAGCCCGCCGCCCACCGTACTGGTCCACCTGTGTAGCAAAGACGAATGGAAGTCTGCTCAAGCACGCGGCGAGCATCGCCCCGCTTCGTTGACCGCGAGCGGCTTCGTGCATCTGTCGACACCCGAGCAGGTGCACCTTCCGGCCAACCGGCTGTACGCCGGTCGTACCGACCTGGTGCTGCTCCACATCGACGCCGCACGACTGTCCTCTCCGGTTCGCTGGGAACCCGGTGTGCCCGCTGATCCCGTGGGGATGGAGTTCCCACATCTCTACGGCCCTTTGCCAATCGGGGCTGTGATCCGCGTCACGTCCTATGTGCCGGATTCCGAGGGCCGGTTCGCTCCGTTGGCGCCCTGACCCCGGCCCGAAGAACACGTCGCGCCGCTCCCGCCTCGCCTCAAACTAGAGCACTTCCGCGGGCCGGAGGGGCCTACGTACACTTACAAATCGTGGGCATTTTGTTAGGTCTCGCACCGTGGATCGTCTACTGGGTGCTCGTCGGCAACGTTTCGTTCACCATCGCGGCGCTGATCGCTCTTGCGGTCGCGCTCGCCGCATTCGCGCTGGGGCAGGTTCGCGGCGGGCCCGGGCGAATACTCGAAATCGGTGCGCTGGCAACGTTTCTGGTCCTGACGGTGCTCACATTCGCGCTTGACGAATCGTTCTCGGCCCGGTGGATGCTGCCACTGAGCAACGCAGGCATCTTCCTCGTTGCACTCGCTGGCGCGATGATCGGCAAGCCGTTCGTGCGGGAGTTCGCCGAAGCCGGCCAGCAACCCCACGTTGTCAAGAGCGATCTGTTCGCGCGCGTCACCTCGCAGCTGACGTGGATCTGGGTGACGGTGTTCGGCGGCATGACGCTGTCGTCGGTGATCCCGCCGATCGCCGACCGCGACGCGACGATCCGTGACACCGAGTCGCCGCTGTCGTTCATCTGCTACTGGGTGATCCCGATCGTGTTGTTGGCCGGCGCCGCGTTCGCGACGCGGATTCTGCCGGACCGCATCGCCGCCGGCGCGGACGACATCGTGCGCAAGACGTCGTTCGTCGCATTCGCCGAAGCCGAGATCGACCAGTTGATGTATCTGGCCACCGAGCACGCCAACCGAGAGGTCGGCCCGGGCAAGGAGGCCTACGACATCAAGATCGGAAGCAAGGGGATTCCGTTGACCGGCGACGAGACGCGCGAATCGTGGCCATCGACGTACAAGGTGCGCGACAAGAAGCGGTGACCTGCACGGCCGCGCCTAAATGGGCGAGGCTTCCACGATCGAGATCGGGGTGACGGTGTCGATGACGCGGTCGAGCCGGAAGCCCGCGTTGCGCAGCAGTTCGGCGTAATCGGCGCGGGTACGTTCCCTGCCGCCCACGGTGACGAGCATCTCCAGATCGAGCTGGAAGCCGATGAACGGCGTAGCCCGTTGCGGCAGAACCATTTCCAATAGGAGCAGCTTGCCGTGAGGTGCGATCGCGGTGCGGATGTTGCGCAGGATCGTCAGCGACGTGGCGTCGTCCCAGTCGTGGATGATGTTCTTCATGACATAGGCGTCCCCGCCCTCGGGCACCTTATCGAGGAATGAACCGCCTTCGGCCGTGCAGCGGTCCGCCACTCCCGCGGCCGTGAACGTAGCCGCGGCGCCCGTGACGACCGACGGCAGGTCGTAGACGATGCCGCGGGCGCCCGGCGCCCGATTCGCAATCGTCGAGAGCAGCAGGCCGTGCCCGCCTCCGACGTCGACGATCAGCTTGAAGGTGCTGAAATCGTATTGACTGAGCGCGATTTCGTTGGTGATGCCGCTCGTCGCGGTCATCGCTTTGTTGAACACCTGGGCCAGCTCGGGGTCGGTCTCCAAGTAGTCGAAGTACGGCATGCCGCGCAGCTTGATGACCGAGGGTTCGCCGGTCTGCACCGAATGCAGCAGGCTGCCCCAGTCCTCCCAGCGGGCCGGGTGCCCGATGAACAAGACCATGTCGCGCATCGACTCCGGGTGGTCGGCGCGCAAGGTTTGACCGACTTTCGTCAGGCTGAAGGTGTCGTCGCGGTGATGCTCGAGCAGGCCCTTGGACGTCAGCGCCCGCATCAGCCGGTACAGGGCGTCCGCGTCGGCGCCTACTCTTTCGGCGATGTCGGCGGCGCGCGCCCGTCCCTTCGCGAGTTCGTCGGCGACGCCGAGTTTCGCGGCGACGTACATCGTCTGTGTCGTCCATGCGCCGGTCGCCATCTCGAGGATTGCGACGCTCGGGGGCACCGTCGAGCGATGGACATGTTGCAGGGTCGCGCGCAGTCGGTCGAGAACGCGGACCACGGGCATCGGCGGCACTTTCGCGGGCTTATTCGGCACGGCGCGGAACATTACAGGCGATATCGCTTGTTTGCCGCCCAGCGGCTGGACGGCGGCGCGGCGTGTCCGACAGTCGTCTTTGTACGCACTCGCCGCGAAATCACGCCGGACAGCACGACGCGCGGTGTTGCTTGAAAATCGAGTCGGCAGCGGTCCTTCGCGAGGCATACTGCCTAAGACGCGAGCCGGACACGAAGGAGTGCCAATGGGAAGCAGGGGGGTGACCGCGGCGGCGTCTGTCCTCGCGGCAGGCATGGTCGCGGTGGGATTCGCGGCTCCCGCGAAAGGCACGGATCAAATCACGGCGAATGCACTCGGCACCTACGAAGCCGCCTACGAATGGGGCCCGACGACGTGGGTCGTCACGCCTTGTGAAGGCGATGCGTTTCAATGCGTGCGCGTCACCGAATACGGCGCGGGTGACGCCGAGCGAAAGTCGCCAGGATGGAGCGCGAACGCCTATTGGCAGGTCGGCTGGTGGATCATGCGGGACGTCCCAACACCCGATGCGATCACGTGCGAGGACGGCTCGCAGCACGATCTGCCCATGAATTACGCCTGGGATGCCGCAAACGGCAAGGGCGTGCGCTCCTACTACGAACCAGGGATATGCGGTGACGTCTACAACGGCGCCAACGAGTTCGAGCTGAGCAGGGTTGGGCCGCCGCCGCCACCGCTGTAGGCGCTTATCGGAACAGCCGCGCCTCAGAGGGCGGTAAGCGCTGTGTCCATGGTGGGGTCAACGCACATCGCCGCCGAGCATCGGCTGCTCTGATTTCCTTGACTGACAAGGTGTTTCGCCACCGCCGCTTCTTGCCCGGTGTTTGGCCGTCACGATGTGTGCCGGTGACGGGCCGAACCCGTCTTCGTGCGGTCGCGAGCATCTGCGGGCGCATTGAGAATCCGTTGAGTACGTCGACCGATTCTCTATCTCAACCACAGACACGCTGTGGCTCCGAGAAAAGGAAGTCCGATGACCAATACCCCGTCCACCAAGCCCGCAACGACCATCACCACCGTCGGCGCGATCAAGAAGCTCGCCACCGCTGCCGTGATCGCAGGGGCCCTGGGGCTTGCCGCCCTCGGCGTGGCCGGCGCCGCGTCCGCAGCACCTGCCGATCACTCCGGGGCGACGAACTCCACATCGACCTCTGGGCAGCACGCCGAGTCGGCACCGTCGGCGCAGCACGCCGAGACATCAGCCCCTGCGCAGCACGCGGAGACGGCGCCGTCGGCGCAGCACGCCGAGACCGTGCCGTCGGCGCAGCACGCGGAGACAGCAGCCCCTGAGCAGAACGCCGCACCGGCTCCTTCGAGCGGTGACGCCGAGGTTCATGCTCACCTGATTCCGGGTGTGACGTTGGTGCCGCCGGCCGCTGACAACACCGAGGTCCACAGTCACCTGATTCCCGGTGTCGAGCTCGAGCCGCCGCTCGCTGATGACTCCCAGGTCGTCCACGCCCACGTGATTCCCGGTGTCAAGCTCGAACCGCCCGCCGCTGGCGACACCCACGCCCAGGGCAACCTGGTTCCGGAGTTGCTGCAGAGTCCGTCCCAAACCGCCACGTCCCACGCGGCTCTGGGCGAGTACGTCCCCTTCCCGGGTCCTTCCCCCGATATGGACCCCAACTGCGGCCCCGCCTGCCAAGAGGTGATTGACGAATGACGGTTGGCAAATAGGAAGGTGCGCGAGGGCAGGTGTTCCATAAAGGAACACCTGCCCTTTCGCTGATTTCGGCTCCGACCCCGAGGCCGCGTGCATTTACTCCGGGCAGTCGGCTCCGACTGCTGCTTCAGAAGATCCTCAACGCGATGACCATAAGGTCAACCGGAGTGTCGCCTAGTCGAGGTAGTCGCGCAGCACCTGAGAACGGCTGGGGTGGCGCAACTTTGACATCGTCTTCGATTCGATCTGGCGGATGCGCTCGCGCGTCACGCCGTACACCTGACCGATCTCGTCGAGAGTGCGCGGCTGACCATCGGTGAGCCCGAACCGCAGCCGCACCACGCCCGCTTCACGCTCGGACAGCGTTTCCAGTACCGACTGCAGCTGATCCTGCAGCAGCGTGAACGACACCGCGTCCACGGCCACCACGGCCTCGGAATCCTCGATGAAGTCGCCCAGCTGCGAATCGCCCTCGTCGCCGATGGTCTGGTCCAGCGAGATCGGCTCACGCGCGTACTGCTGGATCTCCAGCACCTTCTCCGGCGTGATGTCCATCTCCTTGGCCAGCTCTTCGGGCGTGGGTTCGCGGCCCAGGTCCTGGAGCAGCTCACGCTGGATGCGGCCGAGCTTGTTGATCACCTCGACCATGTGTACGGGGATGCGAATGGTGCGGGCCTGGTCGGCCATCGCGCGGGTGATCGCCTGGCGGATCCACCAGGTGGCATAGGTGGAGAACTTGTAGCCCTTGGTGTAGTCGAACTTCTCGACGGCGCGGATCAAACCCAGGTTGCCTTCCTGGATGAGGTCGAGGAACGCCATGCCGCGACCGGTGTAGCGCTTGGCCAGCGACACCACCAGACGCAGGTTCGCTTCCAGCAGATGGTTTTTCGCGCGGTCGCCATCACGACAGATCCACATCATGTCGCGGCGTTGCGCGGCGGGAAGCTTCTCGCCCTTCTCGGCGAGTTCGGCCATCAACTGGGTCGCGTACAACCCGGCCTCGATCCGCTTGGCGAGCTCGACTTCTTCTTCGGCGTTGAGCAGCGCCACCTTGCCGATCTGCTTGAGGTAGGCGCGCACCGAGTCGGCCGACGCGGTCAGTTCGGCGTCCTTGCGGGCCTGTCGAAGCGCCTCGGATTCCTCTTCGTCCCAGACGAAGTCGCCGGATGCCTTGTCCTTCTCCGACGGCTCGGCGATCTCGTCGTCCTCCGTGGCGGCGTCGGCTTCCGCGGCGGGCGCGTCGCCCTCGGCGGCTTCCGCAGTGTCCTCGGTGGCTTCGTCGTCGACCTCGAGATCCTCCAGGTCGATGTCGGCTTCCTCTACCGCGAGGTCCTCGCCGGGCTCGGCTTCGATGTCGTCGTTCTCGAGGTCATCGGCCTCGGCGTCGACTTTTGTGGTGTCGGGCGCAGCCGCGGTGGCCTTCTTGGCGCGACCGCGGGGTGCGGCGGCCTTGGCTGCCTTCGACGCCTTCGCTGGTGCCTTGCCTGCGGTGCTTGCCTTGGCGGCGGCCTTGGTGGTGCGGGTCTTGGCGGCCTTCTTCGCTGGTGCCGTCCCGTTGGCCGACTTCGCCGCGGTCTTCTTGGCGGGGGCGGTTTTGGTAGCGGTGCGCTTCACCGGCTCATCGGTTGCCGGGCTTGCCTTTGTCGCTGCCACGTACACCCTTTCCTTGTGCTACTCATCGCGGGCAGGGCGTGCCCCATCGATGAGCGTCGGCTGTCGAATATTGGCGGTTGATAATCGTCGCTATCCAGGCTGCGGCCGCCGTCGACCATTGTAACGACAGTGTGGGATAACGCCGCCTTCAGCGGCAAATCCCGGGTCCCGGGCGTGGCTACTTGGCGGTAGCGGTGACGTCTACCTCAGCGGCCATCGCGGCGCCCACGATGCCCGCGGTGTTCTGCAGAGCCGCAGCCACCACCGGCGTGCGGTTCTTGAGCAGCGGAATCCACTTCTGGGCCTTGCGGCTGATGCCGCCGCCGGCGATGAACAGGTCCGGCCAGATCGCGTTCTCCACCGCTACCAGCACCTTCGTGACTTCGACGGTCCAGCGCTCGTAGCTCCAGCCTTTGCGTTCCTTCACCGACGACGCGGCGCGGTGCTCGGCTTCCTTGCCGCCGACCTCGAGGTGGCCGAACTCGGTGTTGGGTAGGAGCACGCCGTTGTGGATCACCGCCGACCCGATGCCGGTGCCGAAGGTCAACAGCACGATGACCCCGGTGTTGTCCCGGCCCGCGCCGAACTTCTCCTCGGCCAGTCCGGCCGCGTCGGCGTCGTTGAGAACCGTGACCGGCTGTCCGTCGAGCGCGTTGCGGTAGAACTCCGCGGCGTTGCTGCCGATCCAGCCCTTGTCGACGTTGGCCGCGGTGCGCACGATCCCGTCGGTGACCACACCGGGGTAGGTGACGCCCACCTTCTCGGTCCAGCCGAACTCACGGACCACCGCCGCGACCGTCTTGCTGACCGCCTCCGGCGTCGCGGGCTGCGGGGTCGCCAGCTTGTACCGCTCGCCGATCAGTTGTCCGGTGTTCAGGTCGACGATGCCGCCCTTGACGCCGCTGCCGCCGACGTCGATCCCGAATCCGCGCCGCTGGCTGCCGTTGACGCTGTGGGCGACGGCGGGTGAATTGGTCGCGGTCATGAGCGCTCCTCTACTCCGGGCAGGCGTGCCGCAGCCACGTCATGCGCCCCAACCTTAGTGGGTCGAAAGTGGCTGCGCGGCCCTGTCGGACAGACAGTCGGCGACAACGGTGACCGAACGTGCTGCGATGGATGTATGCCCGACAACGACGCCGATCCCGTTCTGCTGCGCTCGGTCGCCGAGCAACTGGCCACCGAAGCGGCCGCGTTCGTGCGGCAGCGCCGTGCCGAGGTGTTCGGCGGTCCCGCCTCGTCGACGGACAATTCGGGGCTGCGGACCAAGAGCTCGCCCACCGACCCCGTCACGGTCGTGGACACCGAGACCGAGCGGCTGATCCGCGACAGGCTGGCAGAGCTGCGGCCCGGTGAGCATGTGCTCGGTGAAGAGGAGGGCGGGACGCCCGCGCACGGGGACGACCTCACCTGGGTACTCGATCCGATCGACGGCACGGTCAACTTCGTCTACGGGTTGGAGGCCTACGCGGTGTCGGTGGCCGTGCAGCGCGGCGGGAGATCGGTGGCGGGTGCGGTCGCGAACGTGCCCGCCGGCGCGGTGTACTCGGCTGCGCTCGGTCACGGCGCCCATCTGCGCAACGCCGAAGGCATCGCACCACTGCACACCAGCGCCGCCGACGATCTGTCAATGTCCTTGCTGGGCACGGGATTCTCCTACGACCGCGAACAGCGGGCGCAGCAGGCCGCGGTGTTGACGCGGGTCCTGCCCGAGGTGCGCGACCTACGTCGCATCGGATCGTGCGCGCTGGACCTGTGCATGGTGGCCGCGGGTCAACTCGACGCCTACTACGAGGACGGCGTCCACCTGTGGGATTGGGCGGCCGGAGCGCTGATCGCCGCGGAGGCCGGAGCCACGCTGCAGTTGCCGCGGGGAAGCGGGGCAACCGGCGGGCCGGGATTCATCACGGCCGCCGCACCGGGCGTCGCGGCCGCCCTGAACGACGTGCTGCGCCGCGCGGGCGCGCCGTAGACCCCCGAAACCCTGCCGAACGACGTGATCGAGGCTCAGCAGGTTCCCGAGTGGATCTTCGACAGCAGTGACGAGTCGGCCGCCTGGGTGGCGTCAGGACGCAGGCTGGCCAGCACCGCCTCGATATCGTCGCTGCTGCTCAACTCCGTGAAATCGGTGCCGAGGGCCAGATCGACGCTGTCGTCGCCGCGCTCGTCCTGGAAGAGTTCGGTGCAGGGCGCCACCAGCCACACCGCGGCGGCCGCGGCCCGTCCGGCTTCGCCGAACCGGATCTGGCCCTGGCATTCCAGCCGCGCGGTCGAGTAGATCGGATCGTTCGCCGCGGTCGGCTCGGCGAACCCGAGATCCTTCAACGCGCTGGCGACCTCGGCGGCCTGACCACCCTGACCGCTGGCGTTGAGCACCCTGATCTTCGTGTCGGCGAGGCGGGCGGGGCTCACGTCGACCATGTCGGCACTCGATACCTGTTCGCCCAGCGTCGGGGCGGGCGCATTGGGGTCGCTGGGCGCGGGTGGCGGATTGCAGATAGCGGCCTCCGGCACGTCGGCGGGGCGATTCAGGGCGATGACCCACACCATCAACGTCACCACCGAAAGGGCGACGAACAACAGGATGCCCGGCAGGAAGTTCCGCCGCCGGAAGGGGCGACCGTGTTCGTCGAACGCGGTTCCCTCTGTGATTTGCGCGACCACGACTGCACTCTAAAGCCCCTGTTCCTGCCATCCCCGCACGGGATGAGGTCGCATGTGACATAAATCACAGTGCAACGGGTACCCATCCGGGCACGAATCGTTTGGCGGATGCGTTCGACGCTGGTACAAAGCTCTGCTGCACAACGTTTATTCGGAGGGGACCACGATGGCTACCGATTACGACGCCCCACGGCGCACCGAGACCGATGATGTCTCGGAAGATTCGCTCGAAGAGTTGAAGGCGCGGCGTAACGAGGCCCAGTCCGCGGTCGTCGACGTCGACGAGTCGGAGTCCGCCGAGTCCTTCGAATTGCCCGGCGCCGACCTGTCCGGTGAAGAACTGTCGGTGCGGGTGGTCCCCAAGCAGGCCGACGAGTTCACCTGCTCGAGTTGCTTCCTCGTCCATCACCGCAGCCGTCTGGCCAGCGAGAAGAACGGCATGATGATCTGTTCGGACTGCGCGGCCTAGCAGTTCAACTGCCCAAGTTTGATTCGCAGTTCAACTGCCCAAGTTTGATTCGCAGTTCAACTGCTCAAGCTTGATTCGCAGTTCAACTGCGGAGCGCCGCCAGCACCCTCTCCGGCTGACGGCAACTGACCAGCCAATACGGCGTCGGATCGTCCGGATCGTCGAGCACCACGAGAACCATCGGGCCCACCCATGCCCGATGAACGACGTAGGCGGCCGGATCCAGTTGACGCCCCAAGGCCGCGGATTTGGCGGTGCGCGGCACCTCGGCTGACCTGGTGATCACATTGGCGGGCAGGTGCGCCGGACCCGCCCACAGCTCGGTTCCGCCGGCGCCGCCGACGACCCGCACCTCCGTGCGGCCCAGCCATAACAGGACAACGACGGCGACGGGCAGCAGCAGTGCGTACGGCAACCATCCAGGTATGGCGGGGATGCCCATATCGATCTCGAGCGCGATGAGCGCCGCGAGGCCCAGGCCCGGCGGCCACCACCACCACGGCACCCAGAGCCGCTCGCGGTAGCGAACGGTTTGCGTCGTGGCGCGCGTGTCGGACACGCGGCCAAGAGTAATCTCTGACGTCGTGCCCACTTCTCTGGCGGTCGTGCGCCTCGATCCTGATCTGCCGATGCCCAGCCGCGCCCATGACGGCGATGCGGGCGTCGACCTTTTCAGCGCGCTCGACGTCGAACTGGCGCCCGGTGAACGTGCGCTCGTTCCGACGGGTATCGCGGTGGCGATCCCGCACGGGATGGTCGGACTGGTGCATCCCCGCTCGGGTTTGGCTGCCCGCGTGGGGCTTTCGATCGTCAACAGCCCCGGCACCATCGACGCCGGATACCGCGGCGAGATCAAGGTTTCGCTGATCAACCTCGATCCGCAGGTACCGATCGTCGTAAACCGCGGGGACCGCATCGCTCAGTTGCTGGTCCAGCGGGTCGAACTGCCCGAGCTGGTCGAGGTCACGTCTTTCGACGAGGCTGGGCTCGGTGAAAGCACCCGTGGCGAAGGTGGCCACGGTTCCTCCGGCGGACATGCGAGTTTGTGAGATGGCATTCGGTAAACGCAAAGACAACCAGATCGGTGACGTCGAAGACGTCGCCGGGCAAGAGACCGGCGGCGCCGCCGACGACGAATTGGAAGGCCCGTTCGACATCGAGGACTTCGACGACGCCGAGACGGCTGCCGCTGGCCGGCTGGATCTGGGCTCGGTCCTGATCCCCTTGCCCGCAGGCGGCCAGGTGCAGGTCGAGCTCACCCCGCAGGGAGTGCCGAGCGCGGTATGGGTCGTCACTCCGCACGGCCGGTTCACCGTCGCCGCGTACGCCGCTCCCAAGAGCAGCGGGCTGTGGCGCGAGATCGCCGGGGAACTCGCCGACTCGCTGCGCAAGGACGGCGCCCAGGTGTCGATCAAGGACGGGCCGTGGGGTCGCGAGGTCGTCGGCGTGGCCGCCGCTCAGCAGGCCCAGGCGGGGCAGCAGGGGCAACCGGGCGTGGTTCGCTTCATCGGCGTCGACGGGTACCGATGGATGATCCGCTGCGTCGTCAACGGTCCGCAGGAACACATCGACGCACTCGCCGCTGAAGCACGAGAAGCGTTGGCCGACACCGTGGTTCGCCGCGGAGAAACCCCGCTACCGGTACGCACGCCGCTGGCGGTCGAGCTGCCGGAGCCCATGGCGAACCAGCTGCGTGAGGCCGCCGCGGCCCAGCAGGCCGCCGCCCAGCAGGCGCAACAAGCTCAGCAGGCCGGCCAGCAGGAACCCGCCGCGCGCCGCAGCGCCCAGGGATCGGCGATGCAGCAGTTGCGGACGATCACCGGCGGCTGACACGAGAATCCGCGTTAACGGGTGGATCCCACGCACCAGGTGCGTGCGATCCACCCCTTAAGGCCCCGGACCGGCCGCCGGACCGCCTGCCCCGCCGATTGGACGCGGCGACATGTCGACCGTCAGGCCGCCAGCAGCGCGGCCACGCATGCGGCCCCCAACGCCGCCGGATCGGCGCCCAGTTCGTCGAGCGTGAGCGTGCGCAACGCCGCCCGCGGTGCCGCGGCCGCCCACTCGACGGCCACCTCGATCGGATGCACGGGATCGTCGCTGGCGGCAACCACGCCCAGCGGCACCGCCAACTGCTCCAACTCGGCGCAGGTGGGCGCGACGTAGTTCGCCGCCTCCTCCATCGCCTCCGGCAGGGACGGCCATTGTCCGAGCCACGACCGGGTCAGCTCATCGCCCAGCCATTGCGGGCTCGTCGCCCGCATCGCCGCGCTGGTGACCGCGAGCCCGTCGCGGCGCAGCAGTTCGGCGGAGTGACGCGCTGCGGCCGCCGCGGGCGCCTGTTGCGGGGAGCCGGTCCACGCCGGAAGTGCGGCGAGCACTGCCACCGTCAGGTCCGGACTGGCCAGCGCCCACGCCGTGGCGACGGCGGCGCCGATCGACACGCCCCCCACGGCGATGCGCCCGCTGCGCGCCGCGTCGTCGAGTGCCTCGCGGTAGCCGGCGACGAGCCGGTGCGGCTGGGGCGCCGGCGTGACGAGCGTCGCACCCTGGGCGTGCAGCGCCGCCGAAAATGCCCGGTAGACGAAGTCGTCGTCGGAGCCGGTGCCCGGTAGCAGGACCGTCGTGACGCCGCGGAGAGTGACCGTCATGACTCGATCGTGCCCTGGGTCAAATGCGCCCGGCGTGGCGAGGTGACCCCGCGTGGCATCTCGTAACTCACAGGGTTAACGTGGCGATTACTTGGGTAGGTCCAAGGTGCATCTGCGGATAGGTCAGGAGAGGCGATGGCAACGGCCGAAGGGTATCTGCGCCGGCTCACGCGACGGTTGACAGAGGACCCCGAGCAACTCGACGTCGAAGAGCTCAGCGACGAAGCCGCCTCGACCGGCGCCCAGAAGGCGATCGACTGCGAACGCGGCCAGGAAGTGACGATGATCGGCACCCTGCGCAGCGTCGAATGCAACGGCAAGGCATGCGCCGGTGGCGTGAAGGCCGAGCTGTTCGACGGCACCGATTCGGTGATGTTGGTCTGGCTCGGCCAACGCCGCATCCCCGGCATCGAGTCGGGCCGCACCCTCAAGGTGCACGGCCGCGTCGGCAAGCTCGACAACGGAGCCAAGGCCATTTACAACCCGCACTACGAGATCCAGAAGTGAGCGACCCCGGAACCGAACCGGGGCAGCCGAGAACCCAGCAGCCGACGAAGGCCAACGCCGTCCTCGACCAGATGGGCGGGGTCAGCGGCCTGATCTACTCGACGTTGCCGGTCGTGGCGTTCGTTCCGATCTCGCAGACGCTCGGGCTCATCCCCGCCATCGTCGCCGCCCTCGGTGTGGCCGGCATCATCCTCGCGTGGCGGCTCGCTCGACGTGAGTCGGCCCAGCCCGCGATCTCCGGCTTCTTCGGTGTCGGGATCTGCGCATTGATCGCTTACGTGATGGGGGAGTCGAAAGGCTACTTCCTGCTTGGCATTTGGACGTCGTTGTTCTGGGCCGCGGTGTTCACCGTGTCGGTGGTGATCCGCCGCCCCGTCGTCGGTTACGTCTGGGGCTGGGTCAACGGACACGGCCGCGACTGGCGTCGGGTACGCAGAGCGGTGACGGCGTTCGACGTCGCGACGCTGTTCTGGGTGGCGGTGTTCGCCTCGCGTTTCATCGTCCAGCGGCATCTTTACGACGCCGACCAGACGGGGTGGTTGGGTGTCGCGCGAATCGCCATGGGCTGGCCGTTGACCGCGGTCGCGGCGGTCGTGACCTATCTGGCGATCCGGACGGCGCAGAAAGCCATCAACGCGCGCGAGTCCTCCGACGACGTCAGCGCCCCGACCGGGGGCTGACTTCAGCGCTGTTGCGGGTGCAGCAGCAGGTCCTGCAACTGGTCTTCGGCCTCGGCGACCGCCACGAACAGCAGCTCGTCGCCACCCTCGAGCGGCTCGTCCGACTCGGGCACGATCACGCGTGGGCCACGCAGGATCGCCACCAGCGTGCAGTCGCGGGGCAGGTCGAGGCGCTTGACCGGCTTGCCGCCCCAGGGGGTGTCGTCGGGCAGCGTGATCTCGACGAGGTTGGCCTGCCCCTTGCGGAACTCCATCAGCCGCACCAGGTCACCGACGGCGACCGCCTCCTCCACGAGCGAGGCCAGCATGCGCGGGGTGGACACCGCCACGTCGACGCCCCAGCTCTCGTCGAACAACCACTCGTTGCGCGGGTCGTTGACACGGGCGACCACCCGCTGCACGGCGAACTCGGTCTTGGCCAGGAGGCTGACCACGACGTTGACCTTGTCGTCGCCGGTGGCCGCGATCACCACATCGAACTGCTCGAGCTGGACGGATTCGAGCAAGGTCAGCTCGCACGCGTCGCCCAGCCGCCACTGCGCCGAAGGGATGGCGTCGACGTCGATGTGGTCGGGATTGCGTTCCAGCAGCGTCACCTCGTGGGTGTCGACGAGTTCACGGGCAATGGACCGGCCGACGGCGCCGGCCCCGGCGATGGCGACCTTCATCCCTCGAGGTCCTCGCTGGGAGGCAGGGCCGCGATGGCCAGCGCCTCGGCGATGTGACCGGCGATCGCGGCTACGAACACCTGGTCGCTGGCCTGGATGACCGTTTTCGCATCGGGTAGCAACCCGGCCCCGAACCGAATGAGGAACGCCACCCGACCGCCGGTGGCCGTCTCGAGGTCGGTGATGCGACGGCCCACCCACGCCTCGTGCAGCGCCAGTTCGGTGACGCCGACATTGCCGGTGGGGTCACGCCACTTGGTGGTCTCGGTCTCGCGGGTCAGGACGTTGAGCAGACGGTCGGTGGTCCACGGCACGGTGGCCACCGTCGGGATGCCCAACCGTTCGTAGACCGCGGCGCGCTTGGCGTCGTAGATCCGGGCGACGACGCGCTCGACACCGAAGGTCTCGCGGGCCACTCGCGCCGAGATGATGTTGGAGTTGTCACCCGAGGACACCGCGGCGAACGCGCCGGCCTCCTCGATGCCCGCCCGCAACAGCACGTCGCGGTCGAAGCCCATGCCGAGCACCCGCTCCCCGGAGAACTCCGGGGAGAGTCGGTGAAACGCCGTGCCGTCGCGGTCGATGACCGCGACGTCATGGCCGATCCGGGACAGGCTGTCGGAGAGCGACGCGCCTACCCGGCCGCAGCCCATCACCACTACACGCACTCCACGGTCCTTCCTGTCGAACCCGTGCAGTCGAACGCTACAGCTTTCCGACGGGCAATTGCTGCTGGGCTTACTCTTGGCACTCGTGTCCAAGCTATCCAGGTTCGCGCGGCGGGTGGTCCTCGGCAGGCCGTTTCGCAGCGACAGGATTTCGCACACTCTGCTGCCGAAGCGGATAGCCCTTCCCGTCTTCGCCTCCGATGCCCTGTCGTCGGTGGCCTACGCGCCCGAAGAGATCTTTCTGGTGCTGTCGGTCGCCGGCCTAGCCGCGTACTCGATGACGCCGTGGATCGGGCTGGCGGTGGCCGGGGTCATGGTGATCGTCATCGCCAGTTACCGGCAGAACGTCCATGCCTACCCGTCCGGTGGCGGGGATTACGAGGTGGTCACCACCAACCTAGGGCCGACGGCCGGCCTGACCGTGGCGAGCGCGCTGCTGGTCGACTACGTGCTCACAGTCGCGGTGTCGATGTCCTCGGCGATGTCGAACATCGGTTCGGCCATCCCTTTTGTCAACCACCACAAGGTGCTGTTCGCGGTGATCGCAATTCTGTTGGTGGCGGCGATCAACCTGCGCGGCATCCGGGAGTCCGGAACCGCTTTCGCGATCCCAACGTATGCGTTCATGGTCGGGATGTTCATCATGCTCGGCTGGGGCTTCTTCCAGATTTATGCGCTCGGCGAACCGTTGCAAGCCGAATCGGCGGATTTCGAAATGCACTCCGAGCACGGGGAAATCCTCGGTTTCGCGCTGGTTTTCCTTGTCGCGCGGGCGTTCTCGTCGGGAAGCGCGGCGCTGACCGGTGTGGAGGCGGTCAGCAACGGGGTACCGGCGTTCCGCAAACCGAAGTCGCGCAACGCCGCAACCACCCTGGCCTTACTCGGCCTGTTCGCGGTCACCCTGTTCATGGGCATCATCATGCTGGCCAAGGAAACCGGCGTGAAGATCGCTGAGCGACCGCACGAACAACTTGTCGGCGCCCCGGCGGACTACCACCAGAAGACGCTGATCGCGCAGTTGGCCGAAGCGGTCTTCCACGACTTCAGCATCGGGCTCTTCCTCATCGCCGGTGTCACGGCGCTGATCCTGTTGCTGGCCGCCAACACCGCGTTCAACGGATTTCCCGTACTCGGGGACATCCTGGCGCAGGACCGTTACCTACCGCGCCAATTGCACACTCGCGGAGACAGGCTCGCGTTCTCCAACGGCATCCTGTTTCTGGCGTTCGCCGCGATCGCGTTCGTCGTGGCTTTCCGCGCCGAGGTCACCGCGCTGATCCAGCTCTACATCGTCGGGGTCTTCGTGGCATTCACGCTCAGCCAGATCGGCATGGTGCGGCACTGGACGCGGCTGCTACGCACCGAAACCGAGCCGATGTTCCGGCGCAAGATGATGCGTTCTCGGGTGATCAACGCGATCGGTTGCGCCTGCACCGCCACGGTGCTGGTGATTGTCGTGGTGACCAAATTCGTTGCCGGAGCTTGGATTGCGATCCTGGCGATGGCGCTCATCTTCGGGATGATGAAGATGATCCACCGGCATTACGACACGGTGGCGCGGGAACTCGAGGAACAGGCCGCCGCGGCCGGCGACATGGTGCTGCCCAGCCGTAATCATGCGATCGTGCTGGTGTCCAAACTGCATCTGCCCACGATGCGCGCGCTGGCCTATGCCAGGGCCATCCGCCCGGACACGCTGGAAGCCATCACGGTCAGCGTCGACGAAGGCGAGACGCGTGCGCTGATGGACAAGTGGGAGGACAGCGACATCAGCGTTCCGCTGAAGGTCATCGCCTCGCCGTACCGCGAGGTCACCCGGCCGGTCCTCGACTACGTCAAGCGGATCAGCAGGGAGTCACCGCGCACCGTCGTCACCGTGTTCATCCCCGAGTACGTGGTGGGCCACTGGTGGGAACAGTTGTTGCACAACCAGAGTGCGCTGAGGCTCAAGGGTCGCCTGCTGTTCGAGCCGAACGTGATGGTGACATCGGTGCCGTGGCAACTGAGTTCCTCGGAGCGGCTCAAGACGCTTCAACCGCAATCGGCGCCCGGCGACGCGCGCAGGGGATTTCTGGAGTGACCGGTGTCGGGGCTGTTCCGGCGGAACTGACGGTCACCGCAGGGCCGCCCGCCAACGGCGGCAGCTGTGTGGCGCGCGATGACGGCCGGGTCGTGTTCGTCCGCTATGCGCTGCCCGGCGAGCGGGTCAGGGTCCGGGTGGTCGCGGATCGCGGGAAATACCTGCACGCCGACACCGTCGAGGTCATCGAACCGTCCGCGGACCGCGTGGAATCGATCTGCCCGATCGCGGGTGCGGATGGCGCCGGCTGCTGTGACATGTCGTTTGCCGAGCCGGCGGCGGTCCGCAGGCTCAAGGGCGCCGTCGTCGCCAACCAGTTGACGCGGTTGGGCGGCTACCACTGGCGCGATGAAGCCGACGCCGCCGCCGACCCGGTCGGCGATGGGGGTGCGACCGGATGGCGGACGCGGGTGCGGTTGGACACCACCGCCGCGGGAGAACCCGGCTTTCACCGGTTCCACAGCCCCGAGCTGATCACCGACTTGAACTGCGCGCAGCTGCCCGAAGGGATGGTCGACGGGCTGGCCGAGCGGGCCTGGCCGCCGGGCGCGCACCTGCACGTCGCGATCGACGACGAGGGCACGCGCCACGTCGTGCAGTCCGGACCCAAGTCGGGGCCCAAGGGCAGGGCCGCCACGCAGGTGATCGAGGGCGACTACGAAGCCGTCCAGCGGGTCGCGGGCCGGACGTGGCGGGTGCCCGTGACCGCCTTCTGGCAGTCGCATCGGGACGCGGCGCGGCTCTACAGCGAGTTGGTGGCCGGCTGGGCGCAGCTGAGCCCCGGGATGACGGCGTGGGATTTGTACGGCGGGGCAGGAGTATTCGCGGCCGTGCTCGCCGAAGCGGTCGGGGAGACAGGCAAGGTCGTCACGGTGGACACCTCGCGGGGAGCATCGCGGGCGGCGCGCGCCGCGCTGGGCGACATGAGATGGGTGTCGGTGGTCACCGACTCGGTACGCCGAGCGGTCGCCGCCCAGCGAACGCGGGCCGATGTCGCGGTGCTCGATCCGCCGCGGACGGGAGCCGGTCGCGAGGTGATCGACCTGCTGGCGGCCGCCGGGGTACCACGTGTCATCCATATCGGTTGTGAGGCGGCGTCGTTCGCGCGCGATGTTGGTCTCTACCGCGGACACGGATACACGGTCGAGGAGTTGCGGGTCTTCGACTCGTTCCCGCTCACGCACCACGTCGAGTGCGTGGCGGTGTTGAGCCGCTAAACGGGTATCCGGCGGGGGATGCAGACGTTTTTGCCCTGCCCGGGTTTCGACGACACCGCCAGCCTCCTCGACACGAAGCGGCTCGGCAAGCAGCGGGTCGAGACCATCCAGGTGGTTCGCGCGCTGACCGTGTCGGGCTATGGCTGGCGTCATCACCCCGCAGCGGCGATGTGGGCCGGCTACGAGGAAGCCCTGGTCCGCTACGGGCTCGACATCTGCGCCGCATGGTGCCGGCTGGGCCACGCCGACACGTGTGCGACCACCATGGTCTCCGACCTGGCCCGCACGACCGGCATCGCCACCCCGCGTACCCAGGACGAGTTGGCCGCGGCGGGGGAGGTGCCGCCGTGGCTGGGCGATCCGGAATTTCACCGCAGCCACCAGTCGGTGCTGGTGCGCAAGGACCCGCAGCACTACCGCACGTTTTTCCCCGATGTTCCCGACGACCTGGACTACGTCTGGCCGGGTTCCGACCGTCCGCGACGTATCGCGATCTGACGTCAGCGGCTGAAGTACCGGACCAGTCGGCGCTGGCGGTGCCCGAACAGCGCCCCGACAGCAGCCGCGATGGCGGGTGTCAGCACTCGCAGCGGGGTCCGTAGTTCGAAGGTGAGCCGGTCGCGCACCACGGTTCGCGCTTCGCCCACCGGTTCGAGCGTGCGTTCGTGCCGCCACAGCCGCATGCTCAACATCGTCGATTCCTCATGAAACCCACGGCCGGGCCACAATTCGGCGATCGTCAGATGGTCGTAGTCGAACGGCAGCACCCCGAATAGGCGCATCCAGCAGCGCCCGACGGGCTCGCCAACGGGAATGGTCTCGACGGTGAGATCCTTGCGACCTCGCGGCATCGACATGGTCATCCACGGCCGCAACTCGTCGTTGATGCCCTCGGGCGTGACGATGCGCTCCCAAACCTGCTCGGCCGACGCATCGATGGCCCTCTGTCGTTCGACGATCATTTCGCTCCAGCAGCCGATCGTGCGTGCCAGCGATCAAGGACGGCCGGGATCTCCTGCATCAGAAACACGTAAAAATCGCGCATCTGGGTGATCCGGTGCCGCGACAGCGTGCCCTCCTCGGTGGCGGCGATACCGGCCTCGGCCGCCACCAGGACGCTGGACAGTGCTTCGTTGTGTTTGGTGTATTGCACCGCCCACGCGTCGTCGCGAAGGCGGAAATGGTCGCGCCGGCTACCGGGTGCCGGTGCTCGCTCCACCACACCGACTGCGACGAGCATTTTCAGTGCACCGGAGATAGCGCCAGAACTAGCCTGCAGCTGCTCGGCGAGTTCTCCCATCGACATCGCGGGTTGCTCGGTGAACACGAGCGCCGCAAGGACGCGCGCTGTCATGCGTTGCATCCCATGGGTGGACAGCACGCTCGCCAATTCTTCGGCGGCGGCGCGTCCCTCGGGCTTGCCGTCCAACAAACTCTCCGATTCAGAGACTTCAGTAATTTCTGAAAACTCAGTATAGTGACTGGCGGCGTTCCGGGAAGTCTGGTCGGAGATCGATATCCGGCTACCTGGAAGGCACGGGAATGCAGAGCGTTGCGTCGACAGCAGTGCGCCCGCCAGCCGCTATCGAAGTGATTCGGGTGCGCGGGCTGACGTTCACCTATCCGAAATCCTCCACTCCCGCGGTGCGGGGGATGGACTTCAGCGTCGCCCGGGGCGAGATTCTCGGATTCCTCGGTCCGAGCGGCGCAGGAAAGTCCACGACGCAGAAGCTGCTCATCGGACTGCTCCGCGGTCACGGCGGCGAGGCAACCGTGTTCGGAAGAGATCCCGCCGCCTGGGGCGCGGACTACTACGAGCGCATCGGGGTGTCGTTCGAGCTGCCGAACCACTACCAGAAGCTCACCGGCCTGGAGAACCTGCGATTCTTCGCGTCGCTATACGGGGTCGACACCATCGACCCGATGGAACTCCTTGCCGCGGTCGGATTGACCGATGCCGCCGACACGCGAGTCGCCAACTACTCCAAGGGCATGCAGATGCGGCTGACGTTCATCCGCGCGCTGCTCAACGATCCCGAGCTCTTGTTCCTCGACGAACCGACGTCGGGGTTGGACCCGGTCAACGCCCGAAAGGTCAAGGACATGGTCCTCGACCTGAAGGCACGCGGCCGCACAGTCTTTCTGACCACGCATGACATGCGCGTCGCCGACGAGCTCTGTGACCGGGTTGCCTTCGTGGTCGACGGCCGGATCGTCGCCATGGATACGCCGGCCGAATTGAAGATCGCACGCAGTCAACGGCGCGTGCGAGTGGAGTATCGGGGCAACGACGGGGCGCTGCGGGCGGCCGAATTCGGGATGGACGGCCTGGCAGACGATTCCGCGTTCCACGCGGTGTTGCGCGACCACCACGTCGAAACCATTCATAGCCGGGAGGCGACGCTCGACGATGTGTTCGTCGAGGCCACCGGAAGGCAACTGACATGAGCAGGCTGGCGAGCGCACTGCATCTGGAGATCACACTGCAGATTCGGCAGAAGTTCCTGTACGCGGCCGTCTTCTCCGGCCTGATATGGCTTGCGGTGCTGCTGCCGATGTCGCACCGGCTGCGTCAGATGGCGGAGCCCTATGTCCTTCTGGGAGACATCGCGATCATCGGGTTCTTCTTCGTCGGCGGATCGGTGTTCTTCGAGAAGCAGGAACGAACCTTGAGCGCGGTCATCTCAACACCGCTTCGATTCTGGGAGTACTTGACCGCGAAACTCGTCGTGCTGCTGACTATTTCACTGCTGGTGGCACTCACGGTAGTCTCCATTGCGCACGGCTTCGCGTACCGCCCCGCACCTATGATCGTCGGCGTGTTGCTCGGCACGTTGCTGATGCTGCTGGTCGGCTTCATCACGTCGTTGCCGTTCACTTCGGTCAGCGATTGGTTCATGTCGGCGACGGTTCCGCTGGCGGTCATGACGGGTCTTCCGGTACTGCATTTCTCGGAGGTGTGGTCCACGCCGATTCTGTATCTCGTTCCCACCCTGGGACCGCTGTTGTTACTGGGCGAGGCGTTCGACCAGGTGTCGCTGGCGCCATGGCAACTGGCGTATGCGTTGCTCTATCCCGTGCTGTCCGTTGTCATGCTGAGCTACCTGGCGAAGGCGTTGTTCGGCCGATACGTCATCGCGAAGTCGGGAGGATTGTGATGTCTACTTTGGCCGGGACTCACGGCAGTGCTCTGGCGGCTTTCGGCCGCAACGATATTCGCGGTACATACCGTGATCCCCTGCTCGTGATGATCGTCGTAGCTCCGGTCATCTGGACGGTGGGTGTTCGCGTCCTGACACCTCTTTTCACCGAGATGCTCGCCGCACGTTACGACTTCGACCTGGTACCTTACTACCCGCTGGTGTTGACCGCCTTCCTCTTGCTGACGAGCATCATCATCGCGGGAGGACTGGCCGCGTTCCTGGTGCTCGACGAGGTCGATGCGGAAACGTTGGTCGCTCTTCGGGTGACCCCCGTGCCGTTGTCGACGTTCTTCGCCTACCGTGCGGGCACAGTGTTGGGGGTGACGACGGTCTACGTCGTGACGACACTGTCGTTCAGCGGACTGCTCGAACCCGGACTCCTACCCGCCCTGGTGCCGATCGGACTGCTCGCCGGGCTCTCCGCGATCATCACGATGCTCCTGATACTCGCGTTGGCGAGCAACAAGATCCAGGGCATCGCGATGGTCCGCGCGCTGGGCATGCTGATCGCCGGTCTGCCGTGCCTGCCGTGGTTCATCGATTCGGCGTGGGCACTGGCTTTTGGCATATTGCCGCCGTTCTGGGCGGCGAAGGCCTTCTGGCTGGCCAGCGACGGCGCCATGTGGTGGCCGTACTTCGTCGGCGGTGTCGTGTACAACGCCGCGATCGCCTGGCCGCTGTTCAAGCGCTTCGCCGCCAAGAATACCTGAGGCGCATCGCGCGCAAACGGGTGCAATCCTCAGGACACCAGGTCGCGGCGGTGGTACCCGGCCACCCCAGCCGCTGTGAAAACTGCTGCCACGGCGAGAATCACGCCCAACGCCTGCCAATCCGGCGCCACCAAGGGTACCGCCCTCACATGGACGAACGGCGAGCCGTCCCGCACCCATTGGGGCGCGTGCGCAGTTTCGGCGACGACATCGACCAGGAAGCCGCCCACCACGGGCACTGCGCCGACGGCGATGACCGCCGACGGCAACCACCCGGCGCCCAGAACTGCCGCTCCCATCGCGAGCAGGGCGATCGGCGCGGTGTTCAGCGCGCCCGCGAGCGCATCAAAGAGGCCGAGCGGAGCGCCCGTCGCCGCGGCCCCGACGGTGATACCGACTGCCGCGGTGACGTGCAGTGCGACAACGCCTGCCGCTACCACCACCACTTCGGCGCCCAGCAGGCCGGCGCGCGAAACGGGGGAGGTGAAAAGGATGGTCCAGCGGCGCGCCTGCTCGTCGGCGACGAACGCCCCGAGGCGGGTGGCGGCGTACATCCCTGTCGCCACCGCCGAGAGACTGAACAACGCCGCGGCGAAACCATCCGCTGAGTTCAAGCCCGCGAAGCCGGCGCTGGCTGCCAGCGTGGCGAAACGCGGGTTCTGCTCGAAGAATTCGAGGATGGACGCGATCGTCGCCCCGATGATCACGAAGTAGGTCGCGATCGCGGCGGCCCAGCCCAGCGTCGGCCGCATGGCACGGCGCATTGCGAACAGGTGTATCGAGCCGAGCATCCTCGTGCGCGGCGGACGACTGCCGGAAACCGCCAGTAGTCCGCTCCCCAGGTCCCGCGATTTGGCCATGGCCACGGCGGCAGCCCCCAGCATGACCGGGTAGCAGGCCAACACGGCCAGCGGTGCGATCCTGTTGTCGGCAAAAGGCGCCACCCGCGCGATGAGCCCGAATGGGCTGACCCAGGCCAACCCCGCCAATGCCGCGAAGGCGTCCGACATCATCCGCACCAGAAGGGCAGTGCCGAGGAGCGCCACCGACAAGCCCACCGCCGACGCTCTGCTCGGCATCAACTGGCCCGCCGCGAACCCCACCGCGGCGAATGTCGAAGTCACGCCGAGAAATCCGCCGGCGTAGAGGGTGGCGCCGAGGGGAGTGGTGCCTGCGGCCAGCATCGCACCCCAGACTGCTGTGCTGATCAGCAGAGCGCTGCCTGTCAACGCGAGTACGCAACTCAGTAGCGCATCGGAGGTGCGAAGGGCGCCGGCCAACAGGACGTCCCACCGTCCGGCGTCCTCCTCGCCGCGGGTGATGCGGACAGCGGCCAGCATGATCCACGCGCCGGCTATCACCAGCAGCGGTGTGCCCGTTCGCCAGACGGTGAATCCGCCCGCGTCATCCAATGCCAGCGGCGTGCCGAAAAGCACCCGGATAGCCGGATTTTCGGCGAGTGCTCGAAGAGCGTCCTGGCTCAACTCGGCCTGAAACGTCGATTGGTACTGTGCGGCGACGAGGAACGACATTCCTGCGGCCACTGCCGCCACGATCAGCGTGCCGCGGCGAATCTGGCGGACGGCGAGCTCGATGGCCGCTCGTGTCGGCGACGGACGCGCGGCGGCGGCATGCCTGGTGACAACCGTGCCCGCGGTCATCGCGACAGCTCCCCGTAGTAGTCGAGGAAGATCTCCTCCAGATTCGGCTCACGCATTGCGACGGCGGTGATCTCGACGGCGGCGAGGGCGCGCAAGGCGGCCGTCGGCGAGCCGGACATGTTGAATCGCAACCGGTTCGCGCCGAGCCACTCGACGTCGGTGACACCCGGCAGGTCGGTGAGCAGTGGTGCGACGTCGCGGTACGACACCTCGACCACTGTGCGGCGCAGCCGCCGCAGGTCGGCGATGGTGTCGATCTCGACGAGCCGGCCCGAGCGAAGGATGGCCACCCGGTCGCACACCGCTTCCACCTCCGTGAGTTGATGCGAGCTCAGGAAGACCGTTTGTCCACGCTGTCTCGCCTCCCGGATGCAGCGCCTGAACTCGAGCTCCATCAACGGATCCAGACCACTGGTCGGTTCGTCGAGGATCAGCAATGGTGCTCGCGTCGCGAACGCCGCGACGATCGCCACCTTCTGCCGGTTGCCCGTGGAATAGGCCTTGGCCGGCCGGTCGAGATCCAGCGCGAAACGCTCGACCAACTCGGCCCGGTACTCGAGGTCGACCGGTGGACCCACATTCGCCATCAATTCGAGGATTTCCGCCCCGGTCAGGGACGGCCAGAGACTGACGTCGGCGGGCACATACGCGAGACATCGGTGGGCTCGACGTACGTCAGCGGCGTCGCTGCCGAGAACGGATACCCGCCCGGCATCGGGCCGGATGAGGCCGAGCATCATGCGAATGGTCGTCGACTTGCCGGCGCCGTTGGGGCCGAGGAAGCCGAATACCTCACCACTCTGCACTGTCAGGTCGAGGTCATCTACCGCGACGATCCGCCCGAAACCTTTGGTCAGGCCATCGATGTGAATAGCGGGCTGAAATTGCGCGCGCGCCGGCGCGTGCGGCATGTCGTGCATCGGGTCCCTTTCCGAAGTCGGCAAAATCGATAGCCGACCAGGCTTCCCGGCGCACCTGTGGAGAAATCTACTCGCGGACCGTTCCGCGCACCAGACCCGGCGTGGCGCGTCCCCCGAATCGGTGGCATAGGGTTGAGCCCAAGGTGTGCCGGGAAGTCTGGTCGGCGATTCTTTGTCGACCGCTAGCCACAGATCGGGACTTGCCGTGACTGCCAACCCACCCCACCGGTCCGCGCGACGGACGCTGCTCTCGCGGGGGTCGTGGGCCGAGACAAACCGTGTCTCCACGATCCTGCGCAAGGAGACCGTCGGGGGCGCGCTCCTGCTGCTGGCTGCGGCCGTCGCGCTCGTCTGGGCGAACTCGCCGTGGTCGGAAAGCTACTTCGCCCTGCGCGATCTGAAGGTCGGCGGCGAACCGTTCGGCCTGCACCTGGACCTCGCGCTCGGCACTTGGGCGGCCGACGGGTTGCTGGCCCTGTTCTTCTTTGTGGTCGGGCTGGAGCTCAAGCGCGAGTTCGTCGCCGGCGACCTGCGTGACCCCGCCCGCGCGGCGCTGCCCATCGCGGCCGCCGTCGGCGGCATGGTGGCGCCTGCCCTGATCTTCGTCGCGGTGACCGCTCACGTCGGCGACGGCGCCCTACGGGGTTGGGCGATCCCGACGGCAACCGACATCGCGTTCGCCGTCGCGGTTCTCGCGGTCATCTCCACGCACCTGCCCTCGGCGCTGCGCACGTTCCTTTTGACCCTCGCTGTCGTCGACGACCTTCTTGCGGTGCTGGTGATCGCCGTCTTCTACACCGAGGGGATCAACTGGGTCGCGCTGTTGGCGGCGCTGGCGCCGCTGGCCCTTTTCGCGCTGTGCGTGCAGCGCCGCATCCAGTCGTGGTGGCTGTTGGTTCCGCTCGCGCTGGCCACATGGGCGCTGATGCATGAATCGGGTATCCACGCCACCGTGGCCGGTGTGCTGCTCGGCTTCACCGTGCCGGTCGTGCGTTCGCAAGCCGCGGGCGGGCCGGAGGCCGGACCGGGGCTCGCTGAACACTTCGAACACCGCTTGCGCCCGCTGTCGGCAGGTTTCGCGGTCCCGGTATTCGCCTTCTTCGCCGCGGGGGTCAACATCGGCGGCTACTCCGGATTCACCGAAGCGATGACCGACCCCATCGCGCTCGGCATCGTGCTGGGTCTGGTAGTCGGAAAACCCGTCGGCATCTTCCTGACCACGCGGGTGCTGGCGTCGGTCACCCGGGCCGATCTGGACTCCGCGATCCGGTGGATCGACGTGATCGGCATCGCCATGCTGGCGGGCATCGGATTCACCGTATCCCTGCTCATCGGCGACCTCGCGTACGGCATCGGATCTGAACGTGACGATTTCGTGAAGATCGGAGTGCTGACCGGATCGCTGGCCTCGGCTGCTCTGGCCGCGGTCCTGTTACGGCTGCGGAACAGGCATTATCGGGCGATCCACGAACAGGAAACCGCCGATTACGACCATGACGGTGTGCCCGACATCTACCAAGCTCGACAGGACTGACTAGGACGGCCGTGCGTAGACTGAACGAATGCTTGAACAGATCCGCGGGCCCGCAGATCTGCAGCACCTGACGCAGTCGCAACTGAGCGATCTAGCACGTGAGATCCGCGAATTCCTGATCCACAAGGTGGCTGCCACTGGCGGGCATCTCGGCCCGAACCTCGGCGTCGTCGAGCTGACGCTCGCGCTGCACAGGGTGTTCGATTCGCCCCACGATCCGATCATCTTCGACACCGGACACCAGTCCTACGTGCACAAGATGCTGACGGGCCGCAGCCACGAGTTCGACACCCTGCGCAAGAAGGGCGGCCTGTCGGGCTATCCGTCGCGCGAGGAGAGCGAACACGACTGGGTGGAATCCAGCCACGCCAGCTCGGCGCTGTCCTATGCCGACGGGCTGGCCAAGGCGTTCGAGCTGTCCGGACACCGCAATCGGCACGTGGTGGCCGTCGTCGGTGACGGCGCGCTGACGGGCGGTATGTGTTGGGAGGCGCTGAACAACATCGCCGCGGCACGACGGCCGGTGGTGATCGTCGTCAACGACAACGGCCGCAGCTACGCGCCGACGATCGGCGGGTTCGCCGAACACCTGGCCGGCCTGCGCCTGCAGCCCGGCTACGAACGCGTGCTCGAGGAGGGCCGCAAGGCGGTGCGCGGCGTCCCGGTCATCGGCGAGGTCTGCTACCAGTGCATGCACTCCATCAAGGCCGGCATCAAAGATGCGTTGGCGCCGCAGGTGATGTTCACCGACCTGGGACTGAAGTATGTCGGGCCCATCGACGGCCATGACGAGCACGCCGTCGAGGTCGCTCTGCGCCGGGCGCGGGGCTTCAACATGCCGGTGATCGTGCACGTCGTAACCCGCAAAGGCATGGGCTACGCGCCCGCGGAGAACGACGAGGCCGACCAGATGCACGCGTGCGGTGTCATCGACCCCGAGACCGGGTTGGCGACGTCGGTCCCCGGCCCGGGCTGGACGTCGACGTTCTCCGAGGCGCTGATCGGCTATGCAGCGCGCCGCCGTGACGTCGTCGCGATCACCGCGGCGATGCCCGGCCCGACGGGTCTGACCGCATTCCGCCAGCGCTTCCCTGACCGGTTCTTCGACGTGGGCATCGCCGAACAGCATGCGATGACGTCGGCGGCCGGGTTGGCGATGGGCGGTCTGCATCCCGTCGTCGCGGTCTACTCGACCTTCCTGAACCGCGCGTTCGACCAGGTCATGATGGACGTGGCGCTGCACAAGCTGCCGGTGACGATGGTGTTGGACCGCTCGGGCATCACCGGCCCCGACGGCGCAAGCCACAACGGCATGTGGGACCTGTCGATGCTGGGCATCGTGCCCGGTATGCGGGTGGCCGCGCCGCGGGACGGTGTCCGGCTGCGGGAGGAACTCGGCGAGGCGCTCGACGTCAACGACGGCCCGACCGCGATCCGGTTCCCGAAAGGCGATGTCGGCGAGGACATTCCGGCTGTCGAACGGCGTGACGGGGTCGACGTGCTGGCCGTGCCGGCAGACGAGCTCGCCGGTGACGTGCTGTTGGTGGCGGTCGGGCCGTTCGCGTCGATGGCGTTGGTGGTCGCCGAGCTCCTGCGTAACCAGGGCATCGGTGTGACGGTCGTCGACCCGCGCTGGGTGCTGCCGGTGCCCGAGGCGATCACCGCGCTGGCCCGCGAACACAAGCTCGTCGTCACGCTCGAGGACAACGGCGTCAACGGCGGCATCGGGTCTGCGGTGTCGGCGGCATTGCGCCGCGCCGAGGTCGACGTGCCGTGTCGCGACGTCGGCCTGCCGCAGGAGTTTTTCGCGCACGCCTCCCGCGGCGAGGTGTTCGCCGAGGTCGGCCTGACCGATCGCACCGTGGCCCGCCAGATCACCGGCTGGGTGGCGGCTCAGGGTGCCTCCGTCAGCGAAGCCGAGGTCAGCGAGCGACTCGACTAGCGGTCGCCCCCGCCCGCCCGCCTGGCCTCGCCTCGCCTCGCCTCGCCGAGTGGGCGGTTTCATCCGCGACGCGCCGGTCGGACGGTATGAAATCGCACAGCCGCGGCGATAGCTAGTCCTTGTCGGCCAGCTCGGCGGCTTCGTCGGAGACGCCGTGGCGTTGCACCCGCAGCACGAAGATCGCCAGCGACAACACCAGCACCAAGCCGCCGAGCACGCCCACCTGGACGATCGCACGGGCGAACTCGGGGCCGTTGGACAGCAGCTTCGCCGCCTCGACCGAGAGCACGACGATCTCCTTGATGCACGCCAGGATGCCGACAATCAGGAACGGCTCGGCGACGATCTCGTGCGAGCGCAGCGACGTCCGCACCGCATAGAGCAGTTCGACGAAGATGAAGATCAGCAGCAGGCCGTCGAGCACCTCGAGCATGATCGTGCTGGCGGGTGTATTGCGCAGGCGCAGCAGCACATTGACCTGGGCGACCAACAGCGCCACCGACCCGGCGAGCAGGACGGTCGCGATGGCCCAGTAGACCGCGTCCTCGGCGAGGCTCAGCACCCGGTCGGCGAAACGCTGCCGATCCTCTTCGTTCTCGGTCTCTTCCTGCTCCGCCATTCGCCAACGCTAAGCCGTCGCCAGCGCCACCGACGCGAAATGCTCGACACGCTTAGGCTGCGGTCATGGATGCCGAGTTGGAGCGCTGGAAGGCCGCGGGCCGCTACTTCGATTACCTGGGATTCGAGATCTTCTACCGGATCGACGGCCCACCGCTGGGGGAGGCTCCGACGCTACTGGCCATTCACGGCTATCCGTTCAACTCGTGGGACTGGTCGCTGATCTGGCCGACGCTGACCGATCGATTCACCGTCATCGCCCCGGACATGATCGGAATGGGCTTCTCGGCGAAACCGGTCGCTTACGAATACTCGGTGGGCGACCACGCCGACGTCCACGAGGCGCTGCTGGAACACCTGAACGTCGAGCGGTGCCACGTGCTGGCACACGACCTCGGCGACTCGGTCGGACAAGAACTGCTGGCCCGCAGCGAATTCGGCCAGCAGTCGTACGGGTCGGTGCGCTATGAGTCGATCACCTGGCTGAACGGCGGGCTGTTCAACGAGGCCTACACGCCGCGCACCATGCAAAAGCTCATGTCGGGAACGCCGTTGGGCGACTTGATGAGTCCTCTGCAGGGACGCAGTTCGCTCTCGCGCAAGATGCTGGAGCGGACGCTCGACGAAATGTTCGGGCCGAACACGAAGCCCTCACGCGAGCTGATGGAGCGCTTCCACGAGATTCTGGAATACAACGACGGTAAGCGCGTGCTGCACAAGGTTGGTCGTTTCTTGGGCGACCGCTACACGCACCGCAACCGGTGGGTGCGCGCCATGCGCCGAACCGCGGTGCCCATGCGGCTGATCGACGGACCCGTCGACCCGAACTCCGGCGCTCACATGGCGCGCCGCTACGCCGAAGTGATCCCCGGCGCCGACGTGGTGATGCTCGCCGACGACATCGGACACTGGCCGCAACTCGAGGCGCCCGAGGAAGTGCTGCGGCACTTCCTGGTTCACATCGAGAAGGTGACCACCTAGCTCTCGGCGGACTGCCGCTCGGCAAGCTGAGCGTCGGCCTTGGCCAGCGCCTCGGTGAGCGGAGGCACCGTCAGCTCGCGTTGCCATGGTCGCGCGCCCGCGTCGCGCAGAAACGCCTCGATCACGCTCGCCCTGTCGTCGACGGGCTCCCAGTCCCAACACAACCGGCGCACGGTATCGGGGGAGAGCAGATTCTCGGTCGGTACGGAAACCCGTTGCGACACTTCGGTGAGCGCGGCGCGCACCGCATCGAGTCGGGCGGCGGCTTCGGGTTTGCGCCTGGCCCACCGGGACGCGGGCGGAGGACCGTTCGCCGGCTCCTGCGATGACGGCAAGTCCCGCGTGGTGCGGGCCCGCGCGAGCGCGTCGAGCCACACCTTGGCGCTGCGGCGCTGTCGGTTACCGCCGAAGATCGGCAGCGCCGTCAGCTTTTCGACGGTGTCGGGATCGGCGGTGGCGGCGTTGATGATGGCCGAGTCCGGCAGGATTCGGCCGGGCGCGATGTCGCGGCGCTGAGCGATGTGGTCGCGGGTGGTCCACAGTTCGCGCACCGCGGCGAGGGCGCGAGCGTCGCGAATCTTGTGGATTCCCGACGTGCGTCGCCAGCGGTCCCGGCGGGTCGGCGTCGCCTCGTACTTCCTGAGGTGCTCGAATTCCTGTGCCGCCCACTCGGTCTTACCTTGGTCCTCGAGTACCGCGGCGACGGCATCGCGGAGGTCGACGAGCACCTCGACATCGAGTGCGGCGTAGTTGAGCCACTCGTCGGGCAGCGGCCGCTTGGACCAGTCGGCTGCGCCGTGCCCTTTCATCAGCTGCAGACCGAGCAGCCGCTGCACCATCGCGGCGAGGTTGACCTTGTCGTAGCCGGCGAGTCGGCCCGCCAACTCCGTGTCGTACAGGCTGACCGGCCGGATGCCCAGCTCGGCCAGACACGGCAGATCCTGGTCGGCGGCGTGCAGCACCCACTCGTCGGTGCCCAGCACCTCGGCCACGGGTGCCAGCGCCTCGACGGGGTCGGCACCGTGGCTCACCGGATCGATCAACACGGTGCCGGCGCCTTCGCGTCGAATCTGCACAAGGTAGGCACGGTTGGAGTAGCGGAACCCCGAGGCACGTTCGGCGTCGACGGCGAACGGGCCGTGGCCAGAGGCTAGTAGCTCGGCAGCCCTGCGGATTTCACTGACACTGGTCGACAGCGCGGGAACGCCGTCGCGGGGAGTCAGCAGCGGGGTCGCGTCCGGCTCGGCCTGCTCGGGCGCGGCCGCCTCGGGGACGGCCTCGTCGGGATCGGGCATCGTCAAGCGCGGGTACGGGAGCCGAGGTCGGTGACGCCCTGCGGCGGCAGCCCGGCGGCATGCTCGAGCACCTCACAGAACGCCTCGACGTGCGGGCCCAACTCGAGCGTCGTCGCCGTCCATGAGGCACGCAGTTCCAACTGGTGGGCCCGGGGCGGGCCGGAGATGTCGCCGTAGCGCACCGACGTGGTGGCGGTGACGGTGCCGCCCAGGGCGGTGACGTGCTCGTCGCGTTCCCCAAGGGCGTCGACGAGCCAGCTCCACGCGACCTCGGGCAGCAGCGGGTCGACGGCTTCGCTGGAGTCCAGATCGGCCTGAATGTAGGCGACCAGCCGCATGGTGCCGTCCCAGGCGTCGGCGCCCTCGGGATCGTGCAGCAGGATCAGGCGGCCGAATGCGTCCCCCTCGGAGCGTTCCGGCACGATCGCCGTCTCGGGATGGCGGACCTCGGCGCCCAGCGCATAACTGAACGGCGCCAGCCGCTGCGGCGGGCGGATCGGGCCGAGCTCGATTTCCGGTCGGACGGTGGTGGCATTCATCGCCGCCACCGCTTCGCGGAACTGAGCCGGTTCGGCGGTGGTCACGACGTTTGACGCTAGCCCATTCGAGCAGGTCTGTGCGCGTGGCGCGCCGATCTTGTCGGGTGCTGGTCCGGTCGAGGCCAGGCGGGCGCCGCGCGGTCCGCATGGCAGCATTGAGAGCGATGAACACGCGCCGTGAGCTGCCCGACTCGCCCTATTTGGCCGCCGCCAGCGGCCGCAAGCCCGGCCGCGTGCCGGTGTGGTTCATGCGGCAGGCGGGCCGTTCGCTGCCCGAGTACCGCGCGTTGCGGGCGAAGAACACGATGATGCAGGCCTGCTTCGATGCCGAGCTGATCACCGAGATCACGCTGCAGCCGATCCGCAGGCACGGCGTCGACGCCGCGATCCTGTTCTCCGACATCGTGGTGCCCTTGCGGGCCTCGGGCATCGCCCTCGACATCGTTCCCGACGTCGGCCCGGTAATCGAACACCCGATTCGCACCGCCGCCGATGTCGCCGCCATGAGACCGCTGGAGCGTGAGCAGGTCGCGCCGGTGTCGGAGGCCGTCGGGTCGTTGGTGTCCGAGCTCGGCGACGTGCCGCTGATCGGCTTCGCGGGCGCGCCGTTCACGCTGGCGTCCTATTTGGTCGAGGGCGGGCCGAGCCGTAACCACGAGCGGACCAAGGCGATGATGCTCGGCGAGCCCGACACCTGGCACGCGTTGATGACCGCGCTCACCGATGTGACGATCGCGTTCCTGCAGGTTCAAGTGGACGCCGGTGTTGATGCGATCCAGGTGTTCGACTCGTGGGCCGGGACGTTGTCGCTGGCCGATTACCGCAGCTACGTGCTGCCGCACAGCACCCGGGTGTTCGCGACGCTGGCCGCCGCCGGAGTGCCGATGACCCACTTCGGCGTCGGTACCGCCGAGTTGCTGGGCGCGATGTCGCAGGCGGCGTCCGGGCACGGCGCCCCGGCCGTGGTCGGGGTCGACTGGCGCACGTCGCTGTCCGACGCCGCCGCCCGGGTGGTCCCGGGGACGGCGTTGCAGGGCAACCTGGACCCGGTGGTGTTGCTGGCCGGCCTGCCGGTGGCCGAACGCGCGGCGCGTGCGGTCGTCGACGACGGCAGGCGGGCGGTCGACGCCGGAGCCGCCGGGCATGTGTTCAACCTCGGGCACGGCGTGCTCCCGGCCACCGACCCCGAGGTGATCACCGAAGTGGTGGCATTGGTGCATTCGCTGTGAGTGCATCGTATTGCGTTGTCGGCGGAGGGATTTCGGGTCTCGTCGCCGCGTATCGACTGCGTGTCGCGGCGGGTCCCGACGCGACGATCACGCTGTTCGACCCCGCCGACCGGCTGGGTGGCGTGCTGCGCACCGAGCGGATCGGCGGCCAACCGATGGACGTCGGCGCCGAGGCGTTCGTCGCACGGCGGCCTGAAGTCCCCGCGTTGCTGGCCGAGTTGGGCCTGGCGAACCGACAGATCGGCACGACCGGCGCGCGACCGCTCATCTACAGCCAGGCCAGGCTGCATCCGCTTCCCGCGGGCACGTTGCAGGGAATCCCGGCGCAGCCGTCGGCGCTGGCCGGGCTGGTGGACGACGCGACGATCGCCTGGATGCACGGCGAACCCGGTCGCCCGTTCGCGTGGCGCCCCGGTGCCGATCCGTCGGTTGCCGAGCTGGTCGGCGATCGGTTCGGAGAGCAGGTGGTCACCCGTTCGGTCGAACCCCTGCTCGCCGGTGTCTATGCGGGTAACGCGGCGACGATCGGGGTTCGATCGGCGGTGCCGACGCTGGCTGTCGCCCTGGACCGCGGCGCGGAAAGCCTCACCGACGCCGTCCGCGAGGCCGCGCCGCCGCCGGTCACCGGGTCGGTGTTCGGCGCCGTAGACGGCGGCTACCGGGTGCTGGTCGACGAGCTTGTCCGGCGCGCCGGTGCGCAGTGGCGGCAGGTCACGATCGAAGGGCTGCACCGCGACGCTCGAGGCTGGGAACTCGTCGACGACGAAGGGGTCCGCCACCACGCCGACGCGGTGGTGCTCGCGGTGCCGGCACCTCGGCTGGCGCGGCTGGTAGCGGAGGTGGCTCCCCGAAGCGCCGCCGCGGCCCAGCGCATTCCGGTGGCGTCGTCGGCGTTGGTGGCGCTGGCGCTGCCGGGCGGTACGCCGCTGCCGCAGCAGTCCGGGGTGTTGGTGGCCGGCGGCGAACGCCTGTGGTCGAAAGCGGTCACGCTGACGTCGCGCAAGTGGGGTCAGCGCGGCAGCGTCGAGTTGGTCCGGTTTTCGTTCGGGAGGTCCGGCGACAACCTGGCCCGCAGCGTGGGCGACGATCAGCTGCTCGACTGGGCGGCCGAGGATCTCGCCACCCTCTTTGGGGTCAGGACCGAGCCGGTCGACTACCACGTGCAGCGGTGGATCGACGCCATGCCGCAATACGGACCCGGTCACGGCGCGCTGGTCGCCGAATTGCGCTCGGGGCTGCCGCCGACGATCGCGGTTGCGGGCGGGTTCCTCGACGGAATCGGTGTTCCGGCGTGTGTGTCGGCGGCCACCAGGGCGGTGGCGTCGCTGGTCACCGCGCGCGTGGCACGATAGAGCCATGGCCAAGCTCGACTTCGACGCGCTCAACTCCACCCTCCGCTACCTGATGTTCTCGGTGTTCGCCGTGCGGCCCGGGGAACTGGGAGACGAGCGCGGCGCGGTCGCCGACGAGACCGCGACGTTCCTCAAGCAGCAGGAGGAGCGCGGCGTGGTGGTGCGCGGCCTGTACGACATCGCGGGCATGCGCGCCGATGCCGACTTCATGATCTGGACGCACGCCGACAACGTCGAGGCCCTGCAGGCCACCTACGCCGACTTCCGTCGCACCACCGCCCTGGGCCGCGCCAGCAATCCGGTGTGGAGCAACGTCGCGTTGCACCGGCCCGCGGAGTTCAACAAGAGCCACATCCCGGCGTTCCTGGCGGGCGAGGAGCCGGGGAACTACATCTGCGTGTATCCGTTCGTCCGGTCGCTGGACTGGTATCTGCTGCCCGACGAGGAGCGCCGTCGCATGCTCTCCGAGCACGGCATGGCGGCGCGTGGCTACAAGGACGTTCGGGCCAACACGGTTCCGGCGTTCGCGTTGGGCGACTACGAGTGGATCCTGGCGTTCGAAGCACCCGAGCTGCACCGGATCGTCGACCTGATGCGGGATCTGCGCGCCACGGATGCGCGGCGTCATGTTCGCGAGGAGACGCCGTTCTTCACCGGACCGCGCATCAGCGCGGAGCAGTTGATCGATCGCCTGCCGTAACCGGCGTCGCTCGGTCATCATTGACCGATGAGGACTCAGGTACTGCTCGCTGCTGCGCTGTCGATCGGCGCTCTGGGCGCGGCGCCCACCGGCTTTGCGCAACCGGCGGACAGCGAGAAGTGCGCACCGCGCTTCGGGCAGGTCATCGACATCACGGCCGGCGACATCGACTGCATCACGGCGTCTGACTACGCCGTCCAGTACAACCTGAACGGCGACAAGTACCAGGTCATCGGCCCGTTCACGTGTTATTCGGGTAACGCGATGACGGCGCCGCTGCTGTTCCAGTGTGTCGCCGACACCGAGGACCGCGCCGAGTTCGCCGTCTACCCGGCGTAGCTTCTCTGCGCCCTGCGCGCCGAAATGGCATTCCAGCAGATCTTTTTCGAGTGAAGCGCTGCTGGGATGCAGTTTCGCGTCAGGAGGTCGGCTTGAGCCGCAGCGAGATCGAGTTGATGCAGTAGCGCTGGTCGGTCGGAGTGGGGTAGCCCTCGCCCTCGAAGACGTGGCCGAGGTGGCTGTGGCAGTTGGCGCAGAGCACCTCGACGCGGTGCATGCCCAGCGAGTCGTCGGACCGCAGGATGACGGCGTCGGAGTCGGCGGGGTCGAAGAACGATGGCCAGCCGCAGTGCGATTCGAACTTCTCGGTGCTGCGGAACAGCTCGGCCCCGCAGGCGCGGCACTCGTAGATGCCCTCGGTCTTCGTGTCGGTGTACTCGCCGGTGAAGGGACGCTCGGTGCCGGCCTCGCGCAGGACGTGGAACTCCTCGGGGGTCAGCTTCTTGCGCCACTCGTCATCGGTCAGCTGCAGTTTGGGAGCCGGTGTGGTCATGTCTCCACGCTACTAGTGCCGGCTCGTCGAACCAGCTCCTCTGCATACACGAAGGCGGAGGCCTCGTCGTCCACATCGAACTCGCACAGATGCCTAGTGCGTCCGTCGCGGAACTCGCCGACGATGAGGCGGGTCCACTCGTATCGCTCGCTGTCGTGGCCCGTGGCCTCGCGTTCGTGAAGGGTCACAGCCACGGTTGGTGACAGCCAGTACTCCGCCGAATGCCATGAACGCATCGAGGCGACCATTGCGCACAGATCCTCGTAGCTGGCGCGGAGATCGGCGACCGAGCGGTCGGGGAAGCCGGATCGCGAGTGGCTGACGGCGTGCATGTCCGGCGTGGCCATCTCTCCGAAGACGGTGTCCCATTCGCGTCGGTTGATGGCCATCAGGTATTTGGCGATGTGCGCTGCGCCCTCGGCGACGGCCGCTCCTTCGCCGGTGCAGTAGCGGCGCGTGAGCTCGTGGTAGGCGCCCTCGAAGTCGTCCTCGTCGAAGCGGCCGTGATAGATAATTCGTCCAGCGTCGTCGACCTCGTGGACCATCAGATAGCGAACCTCGAAGCCACCCTCGTTGGACCAATGCATTGAACCCAGGGTCAGTGATTCACCGCGCACCGCCAATGTGTGGCTCTCGAATGTGGAGTAATCCTCGAGGAGCCGCTCCAGGGCCGCACGTGTATCCCCGAGAGGATTTCCGCCCAGTCGTCGACGGTCGTCGTAGACGAAGGGGTCGGCGAATAGTGCTGCAGCGGCATCGACTTCTCGTGCTTGCATCGTTTTCCACAGGCCGTCCGAGGTTCTGGTCGCTCGATTCGTCACCGCGAGTCGACCGGCCGTGGCGCGAACCAGCTCCTCCGCGTAGGCGAACGCGGCTTCCTCGTCGTCGATGTCGAATCGACAGACGAGCGCGGCGCGCCCATCGCGAATTTCAGCGACGTCGATGCTGGACCACGTGTATTGCTCGCCGTCCTTGCCGACGGTTTGCCTTTCATTCCGAGCGACGACACAGTCTGACGACAGCCAACATTCGGAAACGTTCCACTGACGAATCGAAGTCATCATCGACCTCAAGTCCTCGAGGCTCGCTCGGAGTTCGGCCGCTGTCCGGTCCGGGAATGCTGTGCTGGAACTGTTTTCGATCCGGAAGTCGCGGGATGTGAGTTCTCCGAACGCTCGGTCGAAATCACCGGCATTCAGCGCAACTACCCACTCGGCGGCGAGTGTCACTGACTGGGCGACAGCTGCGCCTTCGCCACCGCAATAGCGGCGGGTGAGCTCCAGGTAGGCGCCCTCGAAATCGTCCTCGTCAAAGCGGCCGTAGTAACAGATGCGCCCGTCGTCGCCGACTTCGAGCACATGCAGATAGCGCGTTTCGTAGCCGGCATCATTGGACCAACGAGTATGGGAAAGCTGCAGTGCGTCACCGCGCACCGCCAAGGTCTTACCCTCAAAGTTCGTGTATTGATTTAGGATTGCCTCGCATGCTGCGCGGACGCTGTCGGGCGGATCGCCGCCGATCGCCCATTGATCGTCGTAGATGTAGTCCTCAGTGAATAGACGTGCGGCGCACTCGGCGTCGCCTGCGCGCAATGCCTCTCCCAACGCGTAGCGCGTTCGGCTGGCAAGGTTCTCGATCGGTAGCCGACTCGCGGCGGCGCGCACCTTCTCCTCCGCGTAGGCGAATGCCGCATCCTCGTCGTCGACATCGAACTCGCACGCCACCCGCATCCGGCCGTTACGGATCTCGCAGACCATCAACCTCGTCCACGCATACACTTCGCCGTCGTCGCCTACCGCTTCTCTCTCTTGACGCGAAACGGTCCAGTTCGACGTCACGTGCCTCGTTACCGAGTTCCAGGTTCGGGCGGAAGCGACCATACTGCCCAACTGCTCAATGCTCGAGCGAAATTCGGCGACTGAGCGATCCGGAAATGCTGAGGCAGAGCGGTTCTCGAGACGCATGTCCGGCGCTGTCAGCTCTCCAAACAGCCGGTCGAAATCGCCTGTATTCATGGCAACGACGTAATCGGTGCCCACTGCGCCATCCGGGGCGTAGGCTGCTCCCTCTCCTGAGTAGTACCGCCGCTCGAGTTCGCGGTAGGCGCCCTCGAAGTCGTCCTCGTCGAAGCGACCGTGATACAGAATCCGTCCGGCGTCATCGACCTGGTGAACGGTCAGGTAGCGAACCTCGAAACCGTCGTCGTTCGACCACCGGGTCCAGCCAAGGTGGAGTCGCTCGCCGCGTACCGCGAGCGTGCGTATCTCGAAGGACGTGTAGTCCTCGAGGATGCGTGCGAGTGCAGTGCGCGTATCTCCGACCGGGTTGCCGTATAGGCGGCGATGATCGCCGTAAGCGAATGAATCGGCGGCGAGCTCGGCAGCGGCATCGGTATCTCGCAGTCGCATTAGCCGCCAGAGGTTTTCGACGGTTCGGGTCGCCAGATTGCTCACTGTGAGCCTGCTGTTGGGTGTTCGCACTAGCTCTTCGGCGTACGCGAATGCAGCGTCCTCGTCGTCGGGTTCGAAAATGCACATCGACGCCATTCGCCCGTCGCGGACTTCGAAGACCATCAAACGCGTCCACGAGTAGCGCTCACCGTCGTGTCCGATCGCCTCGCGCTCGTGACGCCCGACGCATACATTCGCTGAGAGCCAATGCGTTGCCGAATGCCATTGCCGCACCGACGCGACCAATGCATCGAGATCTTCGACGGTGGCACGTAGCTCCGCGCCCGAGCGATCAGGGAAGATCGATCGTGAGTGGTTCTGGACGTTCAGATCGTTAACACTGAGATCGCCGAAGAGGCGGTCCAGATCGCGGGTGTTGAGGGCCGTCGCGTACTCGATGGTTACGGCGCCCGCCTCGGCGAACGCGGCGCCCTCGCCTGCAAAGTAGCGGGTCTCCAGCTTGCGGTACGCCGTGACGAAATCATCTTCGTCATAACTGGCCTGCAGCGCGATCTGTCCGTCGGTGTCGAGTTCGATGACGACGAGACGAGAGGTCTCGTTTCCGGCGTCGTCAAACCACCGGGTATGTGCCAACTGAAGCCGTTCCCCGCGAACGGCCAGCACACGAGCGTCGAAGTGGTTGTAGTGTACGAACATTCGTTGCAGGGCGGTCCTGAGCCCGACAGGGTCTGTCACGGGCTCACCGCTGAACCGCCGGTGATCGACGTAGACAAAGTGCTCGGAGAAATTGGCGACGGCGGTATCGACATCCCCGCTCTCGCTCGCATGGAGGACTCGACGGCCCACCTCGCAGGCGTGATTTGTCAGCGCCAGCCGACTCGTGGCCGCCCGGACCCGCTCTTCGGCGTAGGCAAAGGCGGCGTCTTCGTCATCGAGGTCGAAAATGCACGTCCACGCGAGGCGCTGATCATCAACACCGGCGACAGTGATGAAACTCCAAACGTACATTTCGCCGTCACGACCGACTGCTTCACGTTCCAAGCGGCCGACGACGACACTCGATGACAGCCAGCGCATCGCCGAGTGCCAGGACTGTACGGACTCGACCATCGCCTGGAGCTCTTCGCGGCTGGCCCGGAATTCGGCCGCAGACCGATCCGGTAGGACCGACCGTGAACGGTTTTCGATTCGCACGTCGGCGCTGGCGAGTTCGCCGAAGACTCGGTCGAAGTCGCCTCGGTTCTCGGCACAGGCATACTCGGTGAGGACGGTGATTCCCTCGGCGTATGCAGCGCCTTCACCGACTTTGAAGCGCTGTTCCAGCTCTCGATAGGCGCCTTCGAAGTCGTCGCCGTCGAAGCGGCAGTCGTAGACGCACAAGTTATCGTCGCCGATTTCCGAAACATGAAGCTGTGTCGTCTCATTACCCGCCTCGTCCGACCATTGGCTGCGGCTCATCGCCAACCTGTCTCCCCGCACCGCGAGCACGCGGACGTCGAACCGGCTGTATTGATTGAGAACCCGGCGGATCGCTGCGCGTATCGCGTCACGTCCGGCGACCGGGCCGCCGCTCAAACGCCGTCGATCGACGTAGACGAAGGCATCGGCGTAGGTGGCCACAAGGCCCTCGACATCGTGACTCCGCAATGCTTGCCAGCCGGCTTCAACGACCTCGGTAGCGCTATTCTTGACTGCCAGTCGGCTGCTCGCGGCGCGGACCCGCTCTTCGGCGTACGCGAACGCGGCCTCTTCTTCCTCGATGTCGAATTGACACAGGGCCGTAATCCGGTCGTCCCTGATTTCGCCGGCCAGGAGGAAAGTCCACGCGTACATCTCGCCGTCGTGTCCGATTGCCTCGCGTTCGATGCGGCTGACGCTCCAGTGCGGCGAGACCCAGCAGACCGCCGAAGGCCATATTCGCGACGACGAGACCATCGCGTCCAAGTAACCCCAACTGGACCGCAGGTCGCTGGCCGAACGATCAGGAAACGCTGAGCGTGAACGGTTCTCGATACGCATCTCCGGCGCGGCGAGGTCACTGAACACTCGGTCATACTCCCCACGGTTGAGGGCGGCGAATATTGCTACCGATACCGATCCGCCCTCGGCGAACTCCACACCTTCGCCGGCGTAGTACCTTCTTTCGAGCTCACCGAGTGCGCCCTCGAAGTCGTGCTCGTCGAAGCGGATGAAATGCGCGATCCGACCGGTGTCGTCGATCTCGAGCACGTTGAGCGTCGTGGATTCGTTGCCGCTGTCATCCCACATGCGTATCCGGCGCAGATCCAACCGTTCGCCTCGCACCGCCAACGTGGTCAGTTCGCTGTGATGGTATTGCTCGAGCACACGCCCCATACCCTCGTGCAGCTGCGCGATTCCCTCCAATGGGTCACCGCTCAACTGTCGCCGATCTTCCACGACGACCTGATCGGAGAGGTGCGCCACCGCGGCGTCGATGTCGTGGGCATGCATTCCCCGCCACGAAGCGTTAGCGACGTCACTGGCTCGGTTCGCGACTGCGAGTCGGCTACTGCTGGCCCGAATTCGCTCCTCGGCGTATGCGAACGCTGCGTCCTCGGCATCGAGGTCAAAGCGACACGCGGAGGCAACCCGGCCGTCGCGAATCTCGCAGACATCGAGCCATGCCCACGTATAAGGTTCACCGTCGCGACCAACCGCTTGGCGTTCGAAACGGAAGATGGCCACTCTCGGTGACAACCAGCGCACGGCCGCCTCCCAAGACCGGGCTGAAACCACCGCGGCGTCGAAGTCTTCAAACGAGCTTCTGACATCCGTTGCGGTGCGATGGCCGAAGACAGAGCTCGACCGGTTCTCGAGGCGATAGGAGGGAGAAGTCAGCTCATCGATCAGTCGGTCGTAGTCGCGATGATTGAGTGCGGTGATCCACTCCGTCGTTACTGCCCCCGCTTCCGCGTAAGCTGCGCCTTCTCCTGTGTAGTAGCGACGTTCAAGCTCTCGATACGCGCTCGTGAAGTCGTCCACGTCGAAGCGGCCGTCGTAGACGATCTGACCGGCGTCGTTCACCTCGGCGACATGCAGATACTCCGTCGCGTTTCCGGACCCATCGGTCCAACGACTCTCGGCCATGAAGAGGCGATTGCCGCGAGCGGCCAACACCGGAACGTCGAATTGTCCGTACTGATCGCAGATTCGTGTGACGGCGGCCCGCATTGCGTCGCGTCCGACAATCGGCGCACCGTTGAGTCGTCGTCGATCGTCGTAAACGTAGTCATCCGCGTAGGCTGCGACGACGCCGTCGACATCGTGCGACCTCAGGGCTTCGACGAATCGCGGCAACAACCGGCATGCCTGGTTTTGAACCGCGAGTCGACTGGTGGCTGCCCGCACTCGCTCCTGGGCGTAAGCGAACGCAACTGCCTCATCGTCGGTTTCGAACTGACATATCGAAACCAACCGACCGCCCTGGATTTCGGCTACCTGAAGGCTGACCCACTCGTATTCCTCGGACTCGTGGCCCACCGCCTTTCGTGCGAAGCGGTAAACAAGCCAGTTCGGTGAGAGCCACTGGATGGCTGAGACCCAGACGCGGGACCATGCAACGATCGCGTCGAGTTCCTCCAAGGTTCCGCGAAATTCCATGGCTGAAAGCTCGGGGTGTGCGGCGTGGGAACGATTCTCGAGCCGGAAGGTCGGAACAAGGAGTTCGCCGAAGGTTCGCTCGTAATCCTTCCGGTTCAGCGCGGTGACGACTTCCGTTGCTACGGCTGCAGCTTCAGCGTGGGCCGAACCGTCCCCAGCGTAGTATCGCCGCTCGAGCTCGAGATATGCGCCTTCGAAGTCATCCTCGTCGAAGCGGATGTGATAGACGATGCGCCCGTCGTTACCGGTTTCATCGACGTACAGCGTGGTTGCGACATTCCCGTCGTCATCGGCCCAGCGACTCCACAGGAGATGCAGATGGCGGCCGCGGACAGCCAGGACACGGAACTCGAATTGCGTGTACTGCTCGGAGACTCGCTCCATCGCAGTGCGCATCGCGTCCAAGCCGATGACACGGTCGCCGCTCAGTCGCCGCCGGTCGTCATACACGAACCGCTCCGAGAACCAGAGCAGGGCGCTCTCGACGTCGTGTTCCTTGACTGCCCGGATGAACATCGGCAGCAGTCGGCACGAGTCATTGTCGACCGCGAGCCGGCCGGACGTCGCGGTCACACGTTCCCCTGCGTGGCCGGGTGCTGTCCGGGCGGGTTCATCCGATGGCACGACAACGGGTTCGTCGACGAGTCCGACCGAGATCGAGGCCTCCTTCGCCGCGTACAGCGCTCGGGCATCGGCTCGGGCCGACCCGGCCCCCTTGACATCTCCTGCTGTATCTAGCACACGGCTCAGTGTCAGGCAGGCCTCGGCATGGTCGAGCACGATGTCGGTCCCGCTGGCGACCGCCACCGCATCCCGGGCCATTGCAGTCGCCTCATCGTGGCGTCCTTGCGTCGCGAGGATCTCGGCCCGCACCGCGCGCCACGCGATCGCTGTCTTCAGGTTGTGACCGGCGAGGCGCTCACTTTCGGCCGCATAGCGGTCGGCTTCGTCGATCTGTCCCTGCGCGAGAACCGATCTCGCCAACAGGGCAGCGGCCAGACCCGCGTCGGCGCCAGCACCCAACGCGTCGAGTCCTTCCAGGGCCGTCCGGAAGTGCGGTTCGGCAGCGAGAGGGTCGCCGCTCATCGACTCGATGATCCCGGCGAACAACTCCGTTTCCATGAGCCCATGCCGCAGACCCAGGTCGGCCACGATCTGGCGCGCCTCGCCGAGCATCCTGCGCGCCTTGTCCGGTCGGCCGCGCAGCAGTTCCAGCACCGCCAGATGGCGCAACGACGTGGCTTCGAGGGAGGGTGCAGCCGTCGTCATCCGTTGCATCCGAACCACGTCGAGGCACCGGCCGCCGGCCTTGGGTACTGGGCTCGGCCCCCACAGCGCGGCACCCGGCGCCGCACTCAACGCCGCGGTGATCTGTCGGTGGTCTCTACTCTGTCGAGCCGCGATCAGCGCCTCGAACAGGTCGACTTCGCCGTCGCCAACCCGTCCGAGACGCAGCCGCGCGCTCGCTCGGACGCGGTGCGCCTTGGCGAGTCCCGCGCGGTCCGCGCGACGGGTGAACTCGTCGATGGCGCGCTGGAGGAGCGCGTCGTATTCCAACAACCGGTCCGGGGCGGTGTACACGCCGAATTGGCATCGATAGCACGTCGCCCATGGGGCCAACGCGTCTCCGGCGATGCGCTCGAGATCCTCGACGAGGGCGGCGGCGGCGGTGACGTCGCCTGCGGACAGAAGTGCCTCGCACCCCGTCAACAGAAGCTCGGCGTGTACGGACTCGGCGTCGCCGGCGAGCGCCGCCCCTCGTGCGGCCTGTGCGCCGGCGGAGACCAACTCGTCGCGGTCCAGTGCGCGTCGCGCGGATGCCGAGTAGTGGTGAGCGGCGCGCAGGGCGAGATCGCTCGTGTGCTCGTCGAGCGTGCCCAGTTCACGTCGATAGGTGTGTGCGGCCTCCAGATGGCGGGCGATCATCTCATCAGCCTCGAACGCCACACTGGCGCCGCCCGATTCAACCCAGTCGGCAAGGCGCGAGTGCAGTTCTGCGCGCTCGGATTTCAATAGCCGCCGGTAGGCGACGTCGCGGATCAGCACGTGATGGAAGCGCCAGACGGCCTCGTCGCCGACGTACGTCCCCGTGGGTTGAGCGAGTTCGAGACGCCGAAGTCGATTGAGCGACAGCTTGATCGCGTCCGCGTGACCGCCGGCGAGCGCTCGAACCGTGCCAACGGAGAAGTCGCTGCCGATCACCGAGGCGATCTCGAGTATGCGTCGGTCCCCGGTGTCCAGCCGTTCCAGTCGCGACGCGAGCAGGGCATGAATCGTCGGGGGAATGGTGATGGCCTCGACATCGATGGTCAGTCGCCAGCCGTTTGCGTGCTCGACGAGAACGCCGTCGTGCGCGAGCATCCCGACGAATTCGCGGACGAACAGGGGATTGCCTCCGGTGGACGCGGGGAGGCGATGCAGCAGCTCGGGCGGCAGCTCGGTGGCGCCCAACACCCTGGCGGCGAGCTCGGCCGTCGCCCCGGCATCGAGGCCGTCGAGGTGGATGGTGTCGGCGACCCAGCGGCTGGCGGCGACGAGGTCGGGCCGGATCTCGCGCAGCTCGGGCCGGGCCAACGCCAACACGAGCACCGGCACGTCCTTGATCCACTCGACCACATGCTCGATGAAATCCAGCAGCAGGCTGTCGGCCCATTGAACGTCGTCGAGTGCGAACACAACTGGGGCCCTGAACGCCAGCACCTCGACGAACCTGCGCAGCGCCCAGAAGTTCTCTTCGACCGAGCCCGGTACGCCGGTCGCGAGGCCTTTGAGGTCGCGCAGTAGACGATCTCGCTCCGAGGTTCCTGCTGGGATGTCGGATTCCAGATCGCGGGCCCGCAATATCTCGACAATCGGCGCCAGCGCAACCGACCCCTCGACGGCGCACCGAGCTTGAATAACGCGCGCATCAGTCTGGGCACCAAGGAATTCGGTGGCCAAACGGCTCTTGCCGACACCGGGGTCGCCGACGACGGTCACGAGCCGCGCCGCGCGCGCCGCGATCGCGTCGTCGAGGACGCCCTGAAGCCGCCGCACTTCTTGCGACCGACCGACGAATGGTGCGGCGTCCGCAACATCCGAATGCCTTCCGAGCCACTGGTACACCGCAACCGGTGCGTGACGGCCCTTCACCTGTACCTGCCCGAGCGATTCATAGCCGTATCGCCCGCGCGTCGCCCGCCAGGTCTCCTCGCCGACCACCACGCGGCCGCGCGGACACTCGGCCTCCAAGCGAGCACCGACATTCAAAGCGTCGCCCACCAGGTCGGCGTCACCCGCACCGACGACGACCTCGCCGGTGTTCACAGCGACACGCAGCGCCAACTCGGTGCGGTGCGTCTCGGCGACCTCGGCGGCCAGGTCGACGAACCGTTCCTGCAGTTCGACCGCGGCGTCGACGGCGCGCAGCGCATCCTCGGGACCTATTTCGGGAACACCCCAGACGGCCATGAAGCCGTCGCCGATGTACTTGGTGACGCCCGCGCGGTGTCGCTGCGCGGTCGACCGCAACAGCTCGTGGTAACGGCCAATCACCTCGCGGGTTGTTTCGGCGTCGACCCGTTCCTCGAAGGTGGTCGATCCGGCCAGATCGGCGAACAACACGGTTACCGTTTTGCGGGCCGGACCCGCGATGGGCGGTTCCGTTGTGGGGGTGGCCAGTTCGTCAAGTGGAGCACCGCAGCCGCGGCAGAACCGAGCGGTCGCTCTCGCTTCCAGGCCGCACGTCGCGCAGACCTGCGCGAGTGATCCGCCGCAGCCCTCGCAGAAGCGCGCATCCTCCTCGTTCGCCGTCCTGCAGGAGGCGCAGGTACGGCGGTTCTCGGCCATGGTCAGTCGGGCTCCAGCGAGAACGCGTCGTGGTCTTCCAGGGCCGCGACCGCGCGATGGAACATCAAGCGGGCCAGTCGTGCATTGCGGTCGTTGACGACTTCGATCCGACCCTCGGCGATGACGGGGTAGAGGAAGCACCATGCGACGGCGATCCGGTAATCCCGGCGCAGTTGGTCTGCGGGGTAGTCGATTCCGTACTCGGCGAGACACTTGCGATAACGGTTGAGCAACTCGTCCTCGCAGCCACGACGAGTGTCGGGCGTGAGGCTCTGGCTGAGGAAGTAGCCGACATCGTAGGCGCCGCGGCCTCTATTCGTGACTTGCCAGTCCAGAACTGTGAGCGGTGGATCCCCGGCACCTACGGCGAAGAACAACTGATCTAACCGGAGATCCCCGTGTAGGAAGGTCTGAGGTGCCCGGGAGACCTCCGCCAGGAACCACGGCATCAGCGTCGCGAACCGGTCACCGTAGTCACGGACCGCCGGGGTCAGTTCCGAGCCCACGCGCTCGACGCATTTGGGCCAGGCGGCGTGGTAATTGCTGATGATCACCTCCGGAAACGGCGGGGAAGTGTGTTCCTTCAGCCATGGCAGCAACGCGAGGCGGTCGTTCTCCCACCAATAGGCGTGGTGGCGGGCGATGGCGTCGATGACGGTTTCAGCGTCGGGGACCGAGCAGCCGACGAGCTGGTCGACGTTGCGGAGCCGACCCAGATCCTCGAGTACCAGGACGAAATCGTGGGTGGCCTCGTCGATGGCCGCGAAATACGGCCGTGCCGGCGGCAGCGGATTCGCCACGCCGATCTGCTGATAGAACCGGACCTCTCGTCGGTAGAACTCCAGGTCTTCGCACAGGTGGGTTCGCGCGGTCGTGTCCAGCGTCGGCAGCTTGACCACGACCGTGGGCGGTAGGTCCGGGTCGCCATCGAGATGGGCCCGATAGAGGCGGCCGAGAAGCCCGTAGCCGATCCCGAACTGCTCGAGCTTGCAGACCCGCACGTCAGCGTCGAGAACCTCGCTCAACCATTCCGCCGTGATGGACTGCGGATCTACCGGGATTCTCGGCATTGGCGCCTCCCCAGTAGACCACCCCCGTGAGCGAAATCAATCGTACGAGATCAGACGCGTATCAGCACTGGTAATAGTCGTTCAGACGCCAGCTCGGACCTTGCGTTGGCAAATACTGTCGGAGCAGTAAACCGAGCTCAGCTGATCGGCGGCGCGACAGGCCGCGCCGGTTCGGCCGCAGCGTCCGGGCCCGACGGCTTCTTCATCCACGCCGGGTCGATCCCCTCATCGAGTCGGCCCTCCGCCTTGGCGTCCAGATAGCGGAAGTACAGCACCGAGAACACGACCACGAGCATCAGCCCCCAGCCGTAGGTGAACTTCATGTACTCGAGGAACCGCCCCGTCGTCGGCCAGTGTCCGAGCAGCCAGCGGTCGGCGCTCATGAAGCCGTAGATCGCCAGCCACGCAGGCCAATTACGCAGCACCGAGTTTGGCAGCACCACCGTCATCAGGAACGGGAACAACATCATCGAGTAGTAGCCCTGCCCCAGCGACAGCACCAGGAACGAGGTGATCAGCAGCACGCCCGACGACGTTGTCATCCAGAAAAGCGGATCGCGGGTGCGGTAGTACTTGTACAACAGCCACAGCGAAATCACGGCGATCACAACAAAGGCGATGCGCAACAACAGGATCAGCCATGTCGGAAGGCCGTAATAGATGCCGTTGCCGGCGATCGAGCTGTTGAAGTAGTCGCGGGTGGTCATGATGTAGGGAACGGTGCGGGTGAAAAAGCTCATCGGGTCGCTGATCAACGGCCACGCCGCGACGTTGAAGACCAGCGGCACCACGAAGGCGGCCACCAGCGCGCGCCATTGGCGATTCAGCAGCGGCAGCAACAACAGCGGCGCCAGAAGCGGTTTGACCACCAACGTCAACCCGATCGCGACACCCGCCAGCCATTGGTGGTTGCGCTTACCGTCAAGCAGCCAGCGGAAGAACAGCACCTCCGCCAGCAGGATGCACCCGTTGATGTTGCCGAAAACCAGTGTGTTGATCACGCTTTCGGTGCAGAACATCGCGGCCAGCAGGGCCGGCAGCGCGACCGAGCGGAAGCCGTAACCGAAGAGCCGCACCAGGAAGTAGGCGGCCAGCACGATCGCCACGGTGTTGAAGAAGATGAACCAGTACCGCGAAGCGTCGACGGGCAGGTAGCCGAACGGCGCCATCAACAGCGTCCCGCCGGGCGGATACAGATAGTGCGGGTCGACGTGGTTGAAGTGCTCGTTGTAGATGTCCCAGCCCATCTTGAAATTGACGACCGCCCGGTAGACGGGTCCGTAGTCGTCGGTGATGTAGCCGTTGGTCGCCAGCACGTAGCTGCGATGAATGATGAACAGGATCGCCAGCGGCCACAGGATCACCTTCAACACCGACGCAACGCTGGGCGGGGAGGTTCGGGGCCGGAAGGGCGTCGTCAACGAACTGGCCACAAGATCGCGCACGACCGCACGGTACCCGACCGCGATCGAGGCCAGGCGTCAGGCAGGGCAGAACGTATCGGTGTCCGGCAGGTCGCCGCTGTCGAGGTAACCCAGGACCGGCGGCAGCGCGCACGGTGAGTAGATCGAGGCTCCGTGCCCGATGCCCTGCCACATCACCCGCCTGTTGGCCGAGCCGGCGTTGATCACCGTGGCCGCGACCGCGGCGACGCCCTCGTTGCCCACAATCGGGTCGTTCTGGGTGCCCAACAGCAGCACGGGGATCTTGAGGTTCTCCGGCTGCTGGGGGGTCGCACCGCTCGGCCAGTTCAGGCAATCGACCAGGTTCAGCGCGCCGACCGTCCCGAACTGCGGATACAGCTTGTTCCATTCCACGACCAACTCGCGGACCCGATTCGGGGTGGGCCGGTTCAGCGAGTCGCTGCACCCGTTGACGAACTGGCCGTCGGTGTTGCGCAGGCTCTCGGCCCGCGCGATCAGCTCGGTGAACGGCGCGGGATCACCCGACTGCGCGGCCGCGATCGCGGTTGCCAGCGCATTACTCGACTCGATGCGGTCGCCGCGGGGGTAGGCCAGCGCGGTGGAGATCGCGTTGGTGACGGTCGCGACGGCAGCGCCGTTGGGGCCGCGACCCTGACGTGCGGCCGACAGCAGCGCGTCGACCGCTCCCTTCGGGTCCGGGCCCAACGCGCAGTTGCTCGCGGCGCACTGCGCGGCCCAGGCGTTCAATGCGGCCTGCTCGCCCTTGACCCGCTGCTCCATCGCCGCTTCGGCGGCGATACCCAGCGGCAGGGGGGAATCGAGTACCAGGCGCGCGACCTTGTTGGGGTGCGACCCGGCGTACGCGAGTGCCACCTGCGCACCGTTTCCGACGCCCAGCAGTGCCAGTGCTGGCACGTCCCAGGTGCTGCGCAACCGCTCGAGGTCCTCGGCGGCGTGGGAGTTGTCGTAAGCCGAATCGCCGGGGGCGATGGTGTCGGTGCAGCTGGTTGTCGCGGTCTGCACGATGGCCCCCAGATTCGCCACCGGGTCGTCGCCGGACTGGAACTGTGCCTGGTCGAGCATCTCCTGGCGGTCGAACAGATCGCGGCAGTCCAGTGCGCCGGACATGCCCATGCCGCGGCGGTCGACGGCGACGATCGGGTGGCTGTTGAGCACGTCGGTGCCCGCGCGCGACAACCACACCGGCAGCTGCAGTGACGACGGCAGATCCGAGCCGGTGGTCATCACCACGGGACCGGCGTCTCCGGGGGTCTGCGGGCCGCGGGCGCGCACCACGCCGATGCTGAGCGAACCCGACGCGCCGTTGATCGGGTCGAGGTCGGCGTCATAGGTGGCGCAGTCCAGCGTCACACCCGGCACGGCGGGCACGGCGGCGTCGCTGAACACCCGCGAGGTGCAGTCCCGCCAGGCCAGGTCGTTCTTCGGTGCCTCGATGGCCGGCGGGCCCTCGGCGGGGTTGGTCGTTTCGGGCTCGCCCTGAGGACCCGCCCCGGAGTCGGTGGCGAAGCGGGGATTGGCGGCAAGACCCGGCGCGCACGCCGCGACGAACGCCACGACGGTCGCCAGGCTGACAAGCCGAACCAGCTGACCACGCCGATGCATGCCGACCACAGTACTGACCCGCGGCTCAGCCGAGCCGTACGTAGCGGGTGTAGAGATAGCCGTCGTCGTCGGTCAGGACATGCGCCGGGCGCATCCGCGTCAGCACCTCGCCGGGACCGGTCGCGATGCGCGGCGCCTTGCCGCCGACGAGGTACGGGGCCACCGTCAGACACAGCTCGTCGAGTAGATCGCTCTCGATCAGAAGGCTCAGGATCAGCGGGCCGCCCTCGGTGAGCACCCGCAACAGCTTGCGTTCGGCCAGCGCCTGCAGGGCGGTCCCCGCATCGACCTCGTCGGATCGAGGTCCCGACGCGTCGATCACCTCGGCCACCCCGCCAAGTCGTTTACGGGTGGCGTCGCAGGCGGCGGTGCAGGTCAGGATCAGCGGCGGCACATCGGTGCGGGTGAAGAACCGGGTGTCGGGGTCGAGCTCGCCGGATCGGGTGACGACGGCGATCGGCGGCACCTCCGCCTGTCCACGCGCTTGCCGGGCGCCGCGCTGCGGGACGGGCACCTGCGCGCCGGAGTAGTTCTCGGTGCGTACGGTTTCGGCGCCGACGAGAATTACGTCGGCGGCGTAGCGCATCTGCTCGAAGACGCTGCGATCGCCGGCCCCTCCGAGCGCCGCGGTCTTGCCGCCGGCCGTCGCTCCGCCGTCGATGCTGGCGATCATGTTGCCGCGCACCCAGCACCTTCCCAGGTCTGCGGGGTAGGCGTAGAAGTCGGCCAGCTGCCCGTCGGTGCCGTCGATCCGGGCGCCGTCGGGCCCGAGCACTGTGAAGTGCGCCGCAGCGGCGGTATCGGACATGAAGATGATTGCAGCACGTCGATAGGGTGCGTGCATGGACGGGTCCGCCGCGGTGCAGCATCTGGTCGACCGCCACCCCGACGTCACACCGGACCGGCTGATCGCCCAACTCGTGCCGCCACCCACGTTCTCCGACGTCAGCTTCGACACCTACATCCCCGATCCCGCCGAACCCTCGCAGGCCGCGGCCGTGGACAAGTGTTTGCGGTTCTGCGATCAGGCGCAGCGGCGTCGCGCGGGTAAGAAGAAGCTGTTCGGTCGCCGCGAGGTGCTGCCCGGTGTCGGCCTGTATCTCGACGGGGGCTTCGGCGTCGGCAAGACACACCTGCTGGCCTCGTCGTACTACCGGCTGCCGGAACCCAAGGCGTTCGCGACCTTCGGCGAACTGACCCAATTGGCAAGCGTTTTCGGGTTCGTCGAGTGCATCGAATTGCTGGCCGACTACGTGGTGGTGTGCATCGACGAGTTCGAGCTCGACGACCCGGGCAATACAACGCTGATCTCTCGGTTGCTCTCGCAGCTTGTCGAGCGCGGGGTGTCGGTGGCCGCCACGTCGAACACACTGCCCGAACAACTGGGGGAGGGCCGGTTCGCAGCGCAGGACTTCTTGCGTGAGATCCACACTCTGGCGGCGATTTTCGAGACGGTGCGCATCGACGGGCCGGACTACCGCCACCGTGACCTGCCGCCCGCGCCCGAGCCGCTGGGGGACACCGAGGTCCGCGAGCGCGCCGCGCGGTCACCGGGCGCGACGCTCGACGATTTCGACGCGCTGTGCGCGCATCTGGCCACCATGCACCCCTCGCGCTACCTGACGTTGATCGAAGGTGTCGCGGCGGTCTACCTCACCGGGGTGCACACGGTCGACGACCAGAATGTGGCGCTGCGGCTGGTGTCGTTGACCGACCGGCTGTACGACGCGGGGATCCCGGTCGTGGCGTCTGGCGCCAAGCTCGACACGCTGTTCAGCGACGAGATGCTGGCGGGCGGGTTCCGCAAGAAGTACCTGCGCGCGACGTCCCGGTTGCTCGCGCTGTCGCGGCCTCCCCTTTGATCGCGAACGTGGGTTACCCGCACGCTGTCGACGGCCGACACGTGCGTCGAGCCCACACTCGGCCCCCCGCTACAGCGTCCGCACCATCACGTAGTCGTTCTCGACGGCCGCGCCCAACCGGAACGTCTTGGTGCCGCTGATCGCGAATCCGTGCTTGGCGTAGAACCGCTGCGCGCGCTGGTTCTGCTGGTTGACGCCCAGCCACACCACCGCGGCGCCCAGCCCCTCGGCCACCTCTAGCGTCGCCTGCATCAGCGCCGTGGCCACACCGCTGCCGTGGTGCTCGGGCAGCACATAGATCTTCGACACCTCGACCGCCGGCCGCGGCTCGACCGCGCGCTGAACGTCGGAATCGTCGGGCACCCCGCGAATCAACATGGCATAGCCGGTGATTGACGGACCGGTCCGCGCGACGAGCACCACGCGGTCGGGGTCGACGAGGTAGTCGCGGAAGCGCGATTCCGACAGGTTCTCTGCGATGAACGCCGCGACGTTGTCGGGCGTCACCGCCGGGGGACAGGCAAGCGGAAACGTGCGGGCGGCGACGTCGGCGAGTTCAGGCAGGTCGGCTTCGACAGCCGCGGTGACCTCAATGCCCAACGGCGACTACACGTTCCACTGCGCCAGGTGCTCGCCGGTGATCTTGTCGAGCAGCACCACGTTGGACACCAGGTCGCGGTAGCAGTCCCAGAACACCGCACCGCTGACCGTGGAGCCGGCGGGGGCGTTGGTCAGCTGCGCCTGCAGCGCGTCGGGAGCGTCGGTGTTCCGCGGTTCGTAGCTGTCGCCCGTGGGCGTCACACCGCGGAAGCTGTAGGTGATCGACTGCGCGTACGGGGTGGGCACCTGGACGGAATGCACGGTCACCCAAGCCCGCCAGACCTGCTGACGCGGGGGGCGCGGGGCATAGCCGAAGCCGGGTGGGATCGGCGACGGATCGATGCTGTGCACGGTGATGTCGGCGACCAAACCCTTGAACTTCACCTGCAACGTGTCGCCGAGCCTGCCGATCGGGGCGGTGACCGCCGATGCGGGGGCAGCGACAATCCCGGCGGCAGCCGCCATGGCGACCACGAGGAGCACGAACCAGCGACGCATCCCCGAATGATCGCACAAACTGAAACCTGTTACAGACGCTTCCAGGTCAGGATGTCCACAGCTCCAGGGCGAGTTCCCTCAGGCGGCCTCGAGGCTTAGCAGCGTCGACTTCGCGTGCGGGCCGCCGACGTACTGTCCGGGCGAGCCGTCCGAGCGCACAACGCGATGGCAGGGAATCACCACGGGCAGGGGATTATGGGCGCACGCGCTGCCCACCGCGCGCACCGCGCGGGGGTTGCCGACGGCGGCGGCGACGTTCGCGTAGCTCGCGCGCTGTCCATAGCCGATGTCGCGGAGGTGTTCGATCACGCTGCGCCGGAAACCCGCGGCCAGCCGTAGGTCGACAGGCAGGTCGAACGCGGTGCGTTGCTTGGCGAAGTACTCGTCGAGTTGGCTCGCGACGGTGTCCAGTCGGGCGGGAGCTTCGAGGATGCGCGGACTGACGACCTCCGCCAGCCGGGCGAGCACCGCGTCGTGGCCCTCGACGTCGAACGCGACGCGGACCAGTCCGACCGGCGTAGCGGCCAGAAGGAGCGGGCCGACGGGGCTGTCGATCATGCGGTAAGCGATGTCGAGCACACCCTGCTCGTCGGCGGTGTGTTCCAGTCGTCGGTGCAACCGGGCCAGAGTTTCGCTGTCGGCGGGCAGTTCATCAAACAGCTTGGCGGTCATCGGCTTTGGTCCTCACGGTAGATCTTGCGCAGGGTCTTGATGCCGTCGGCCGCGGCGCGGCGGGCGGCGTCGGGGGAGTTGCCGAGCAGCTTGGCGATCTCGGTGAACGGCAGCCCCGCGATGTGGTGGTAGGCGACGGCCTGGCGCTGCTTGGCGGGTAGTCGCGCCAGGGCGTCCCACAGATCGGGGTCACGTGACGCGGGGTCTGCCCGCGGTGACGGCCGGTCCGGCATCGGGTCGGTGGGCGTGGGCCTTCGGGAGCGGGCCCGGCCGATGTCGAGGGCGCGCCGGTGCGCGATCGTGACGAGCCACGCCTCGACATTGGCGTCGACCGGCAACTGCGGATAGGCGCGCAGTGCGGACAGGAACGTCTCCGACCACGCGTCCTCGGCGTCGACGGGTCCGACGACCGCGCGGCAGACCCGCAGCACGGTCGCACCGTGCTCGGCCACCACCTCTTCGAACGGTCGCACCCCTCACATCATGAAGACGTCGAAAAGCCGAGAGGTGTGAGATCAGTCTTGGGAAAACGCCAGCAGCGCGTCGAGGAGTTCGGTTTCGAAGCGGTCCTTGTCGACGCCCGCACGGTGCAGGGGGCCGTCGTCGGCCTCGGCCTCCCACAGCGCCAGCAGGATGTGCTCGGTCCCGACGTAGTTGTGCCCCAGGCGAAGTGCCTGACGAAACGTCAGCTCGAGCACCTTCTTGGCGGCGCCATCGAACGGGATCAGCGGGGGAAGCTCCCCCTCCACCCGCGGCGGCAGGGACACCACCTTCGACACCGCATCCGAGTCGACACCTTGCCCGGCGAGCAGCTTGGCGGCCAGGCCGTCGGGATCCTTGAACAGCGCCAGCAGCAGGTGATCGGATCCGATCTCGGGATTGCCGGCTGCGTGCGCGAGGTTTTGGGCCTCGACGACGACATTGCGGGCGCGGGGGGTGAACCGGTTGAAGCCCGCGTTGGGGTCCAGGAGTTCGGCGTCGGTGGGTGTCTTCGGGACGAAGCGCTTCTGCGCGGCCTGCTTGGTGACGCCCATGCACTTGCCGATGTCGGTCCACGATGCCCCCGAGCGGCGGGCTTGATCGACGAAGTGGCCGATCAGGTGGTCGGCGATCTCGCCGAGTGACTCCGCGGCCAGCACCGCGTCGGTGAGCTGGTCGAGGGGTTCGGAGTGCACGGTCTTGATGACGTCGATGAGGTCGTCGAGCCGGACCGGATTGGTGATCTTGGCGGGCTGCGTCATAGCGTCAACCCTAGGTTGACGAGCCAGGCCCGTCAACTGGTGGTTGACGCTCGCGGATATCCACGTCTGACCGTGCGGTCGAGGATGCCCAGCGTCGCGCGCAGCGCGCTCTCGGAGATGACGGGGAAGATGCCCGCGTCGCGCCAGTGCTGGTCGATGTTCGACCAGTCGTAGAACGACGTCACCAGCGTGCCGTCGGCGGTCGGTTCGAGGCGATAGCCGTAGACGTGGCCGATCTGCGGGCGGATCCGGCCCAGGATCGTCCACGAGATCAGACTGTCCTGCTCGAACTCGCGGATCGAGACGGTGACGTCGTACTTGCCCATGGGGAAGTCGTTGAGCGCTTCGCGGTCCATGTGCACGACGAAGCTGTCTCCGGCGGCGCGAACCGGTTCCCCCTCGGCGTCCTGCAACATCCCTGACGCGTCGATCGCGACATGACCCTGGGGGTCGGTCAGCACGGCGAAGATGTCGGCTGGGGGTGCGGCGATGGTCCGCTGGACTTCGATGCGATCAGTCATCAGCAAATCATGCCTCGCGTGTGAAAGGTGTCGGAAGCAGTTTCGGTCGTTGCGGTCGGGGTATTCGCCAGTTGCTATGCACAACCATGTGGACCCGGCTCGTGTTCAGTCCGCCTTGCTGCGGCGCGCGATTTCGTTCATCAACGAGAATGCCCACAGGGAAATAACACTCAGAGATATTGCCACTGCCGTCAATGTGACGCCGCGCTCGGTGCAGTACGCGTTTCGCCGGCATCTGGGCACCACCCCGCTGGAGTATCTCCGGGGCGTGCGACTCGATCGAGCCCACCGCGAACTGCAAACAGCCGACCCGCGCAGCGACACCGTGATGGCGATCGCGGGGCGGTGGGGCTTCACCCACGCCGGCCGATTCAGCGGTGTGTACAAGCGCACCTACGGCACCCCGCCGAGCGAGACGTTGCGGGCCTGACGATCTCTCCCGGTGGTCTATCTCGGGAAGAAGCCTTCGCGAGTGAAGAAGCCCGGCTGCCATCCGCGCGCGCCGAGGCACAGCATCGGGCGGCCGTCGGGAGACTGGGCGGCGGCTTGAGGCTTGGGGCAGGGCGCGCCGACGTCCTGAACGCCGAACAGCTCGTACGAGGCTTGCCAGAAACCCTGATTGGTCGGGATGGGTGGCCACTGGTTCTCGATCCAGCGGCACTGGAGGACTTCGCCGCCAGGGCCGCGTCCGAAGGTGAACCGCTCGAGGTTGAAGCACGGCCCGGTGAGGTGGGCGTCGTAGTTCATGCCCGGTACGTCGGAGGCGTAGCGGCCCGGGGTGTCGGGGTAGTCGGTGTCATCAGCGGAGGCGAACGGCGCCGCGCAGATGGCGGCGCCGGCGATCGCGGCGGCGGCGAGCAGTTGGCGAATCATGTCCCACCCTCGATGTCAGGACCGGTCGGTCTCCGCAAATCGTAGTAGGTGCGACACGGCCGCCGAGCCTTTTCCCGCCACCGGACGGCAGAACACCGAAGGTGGTCGCGATTCAACTTCGCGATCACCGGGAAGCCTCACTTGTAACCGACGGCACGTGACTGCGCGTCACGAGACGTTCGGCCCTACGACTTTCGATTCGGTGAGGAACGCGGCAATTGATTGCAATCGCGGTGGTGCTACTGATGTCGGCGGCTGTTTTCATCGTGTTCGGTGTCGTGCTCTACGGCAACGGCGTCGGCACGGTACCCGACGAGCCTGGTCGCGAGCCGGCGGCCACTCGAGAGGGTCTGGGGCGCATCTCGTGGAGAGAGCTGTTCGCGCGGATGAAGACGTCAGTCAAAGACATGCTGAACGACGACGCACAGCGGCCCGAGAAGCTGACCGCGACCGGCGCCTTCTGCGTCCTGGTCGGGCTCGTCATCCTGATACTCGCGCTGCTGTCGTTCGTCGCCGCCATGGTGTAGTACGCGCTGAGCCGGCGTTCGGATAGCCGCGATAGGTCGAAACCTTTCCTGCGCTCAGGCCAGGTCAGGCAGACTGACCGGCGTGGGAAATCACCACTGCGACATGTACACCTGCGGCGCCTCTGTGCAGGTCCGACGACGACGCTCGATCCGATGAGTTGGGCGACCACGGTGACGAGCACGCTGGTGCCGTTCGCGTCTGTCACATCGACTGCGGCCGTGGCGATCTGGACCAAGCGCATCGACGCGAGAACCAAGAAAGAGGAACGGGATCACGCTCTGGTCCTGGACTACGAGAAGCGGGCTGGTGAGGACAAGAAGGCGGCGTTGAAGCGCCTCATCTCAGCGACTCTGCACCTCAAGCGCGGGGCCGAGCATCTAGCTGGAGCCGAACAAAGCCTTAGCCAACGGCGGGCCGAGGCCATCCGGCAGCTGTATGAATTCCGTGTGCGGCTGGGTATGGATGACGGAATAGCTGAGTTGATGATCTATGCCGCGGAGCCGGTTCGCGACCTCACGGAGTTGATGCTCGACGAATGGGACCGCCAGTTCCGTGAGCACGGCTACTCCTTGGCACAACTGGATGCATGCAAGAGGCGCCTCATCCAGACCGCAAGCGACCTCGCGCCGACCGACGAACAAGCAATTTTTGCGGAGCGCAAGTGGGATGAGCTCAAAGAAGAAGAGGGCTCGTGGCTCAAGAGACTCGGCGATGAGTCGGAACTTGACGTCGAGGCGCTGGTGGAGCTCTGCAAGCAACTCTTGAAGGCCGCCCATAAGGATCTCCGTGGTGGCTACGGCGTAGAGACGGATTAGCGCCGCGATCGAGGTACGCCTGACGCGAAGTCATGCGGGGGTTGGGCGCGAGGGTCGGCCGACGCAAGGGGTTGAGGCGGGGTCTCGCGCAACGGCGTCTGTCCGATGTCTCGCGGCGACGTAACCAAGTTTTTGTTCCGTTTTTGTGACAGCTGTTGCGCAAGTTTCGTACGTGAACGTGCAGTTTTCGCAAATTTTGGACCCACCCGGTGGGGGTCCGGCGAACTTGCCAGGGAAGCCCTGAGGAGGGTTGACACTCGACGGACAAAGTGTCAACTATTGATTTCGACGCTTGCTAGCCGTCTCGTTGGATCGTGGTCTTTCGACCCCGAGCGTGTACGTCAATACTATTGCTGCACAAGCATATTACCTTCGCAGGAACTTTGAGATGACCTGCTTTCAGTATGGACGCGTACCTTTAGCCAGCAGCGCGAGTGCCCGCTACTTGCCTTGATGGGCTAAGCATATGCCCGGACAGCACTAGCGAAACCGCACGAGTAAATGCAGATTCAGCAAAAGAGTAGGCCGGTGAAGTTTGAACTGCCGACGACGTCAATTTCTGTGTAGCATCCGAGCGAGGGGGGATAACACGACACGATTGGAGTATGGAATGTCGGGGTTCCTCCGGAAGATCAGCGTTGTCTCCGCACTCGGCCTTGTTGCATTGACGGCGACGGGATGCACGCCGATTTTCTCGCTGGTCGCCATCGGCGTCGGATAAGCCACGGCCCGCCGGCCTGGGTGTCGGCCTAGCCGGTTGCGTTTTCCGAGAAGGCATTTCGGTCGCCGATGCCCTCGCGCATGATGCGATGGCATCGGTGCTGACCGCGCCGTCGATGAGCAGGCTCCGGTTCGGCGTGAATCCGAGCGTCCGTAGCTCGATGGATCATGAACGGTATCGGGTCGGTAGCTTCGGCAGGCGCTGAATTGGGCGTCTTTCTGCGGCCGACGTCGCGCGCCACATCGGCTGCGATTTGGGAATGCGCCGCCGGCTTGAGGCAATGCCGTCGCAGCAGCGCGCCACACGGCGTTATTCGCCATGGGCGGTAATGGCCTCACGCCCCGTGCGGCGCCCGGTCACGAGGCCGCCCTCCGAGATGACCTCGGGGGTCCGAATACGCTGGCGTACATCGTCATTCGACGACCTGGCTACGACCCAGCCCGCCAGCGACCCCTGGTGCTGAGGCAATCCTGACGAAGACTTCTACGGAGGGCTGACTGTATTGATGAAAAAACTCGCGATAGTCCTGGTGCTGACGCTGGTCCCATTCACTACGTCAAGCTGCGTCTGCGTGACGGATGGTGTAGCGCCGGTCTGCATTTGAGCCGATTCGGGTAGGCGACTAGTCGGATCGTCCTTGCGACTCCCTATAGGGCGGCGGTGTCACACTGCGCGTCCTGGCTGCCGTGGCACGCCGGCATGACGGAGCCGGGGGCCGGCGTCGGAATAACGTGATCACGCCGCGGCCGGCAGACCCGATCGGTGCGGTCGTGGCGGCAGGCGCGCCGCCCAAGCTGACGCGAAGCTGCTTCTCCGGGAGCCTTCGGTTACTCCGGGTCCGACGAGGGCGCCGGGGCCGCCGCCTCAGTGTCCTCGCCCTCATCCGGGGTGTTGCTTTCCCAGCTTTGCGGCCCGAGCTTGCTGGGAATGGATGCCCAACCTGAGACGAGTTTTCCGGGCGCTTCGGCCCAGCCCTGGACGAGTTTTCCGGGTGCTTCGGCCCAGCCTTGGACGAGTTTGCCCGGTGCCTCGGCCCACCCTGAGACGAGCTCGCCGGGTGCCGCCGCCCAGCCCTCGAGAATCTGCCCGGGTGCCGCGGCCCAACCTCCGACAAGCTCCCCGACGTAGCTGTTGCCGGTGGTGGTGAAGGCACACGGCGAGCAGCTCACCTGGCCCGGTTCGGCGGACGCCGGCGCGGCGGCGATGAGACCGGTGACGGCCATCCCCCCGGTGACGATGGCGATCTTCTTCATGTGCGGTTCCCTTCCTGGCTAATACTTCTTCATAGGTCATCAGATCGACGGCAGCGGAGTGGCGGGCTGCAGAAGTGGCTGGTTACGAGGTATTCGGCCGCCGGAGCAAGTCGGTAATACCCCGATTCCACGGGACGCATACTCCTCAGGGCTTTTCCGGCGAGAGGCGCTCGTCTGGTGCTGTCGCCGAAGCCGGCCAGACTGATCGGATTGTCCACAGCCGCAGGGGATGCCGGTCGAAGGCGGTCCAGCGGGGACTTATCAACATCGCCCACATCTTGGATGGACGAGCCACTCGCATTGCGTTGGCATTCCGCGACGCGGTGGTTGCATTCAGCCGGAGTCGGAGGGAGGGATCGGACTGCAGCAGGACCAGCGAGTGATCGCGTCATGCGAGAGCCCCCCGTGCAGGTTATTGAGTCGGGGCAAATATATCGCCTACGTCAGCAAGGCGCATGGCGAGAGCAGATCGGCCGCGCACCCGATAACTGGCTCGGATAGCTGGGCCGCCGGCGCTGAAACAGACGACCTCCGCAAGCGCGAAAGGGAAGCAGGCCGAGCTTTCGGCTGATGGGGCCGAGGACGAGTCACTGTCTTTCTGGGTGCATAGACAAATCGCGAGGCCGCAGCCCGCGTCTGCGACAAGCGGGGATGGTACTTCGCCCCGCGGCGAGGCCGGTGCATCACTGGTGGTAGCGCGGGAGTCGCCGCGCTTCCGGACCGCGAGCACCCGGCGGAGTCAGTTCCGCTTTCTCCGCGGTATTACCGACCCATTTACTACGGTGCGGCGGTTCGGCGCTGCGACCGCCATCCCTTCTTTTGTATTCGGGGGCTGATCAGCCGCAACCGAAGGGTGCCGTGCAGAAAGTCCCAGGGGGGAATGTTATGCACCCCGACAACACCAAGGTGAGCCCGGCGAGCAGCAGCGTCACCGCGAGTTTCGTCCAAATCAACATGTACTTAGCGTGGGCCGCTCGCTGTGGTCGAGGAAACAGGGTTTCCCCTGGGGTTGTCGCCGCGGCGATCCCGACTTGACGGGGATGCGCGCGTTTGTTCGGTCCGCCCGGCATGCGCAATCTCACGCCGGGCTATCGAAGGTGTGCGCGCGTTCAGCTCAGTTGTGCCCAGCGCCTTGTTCTAGGCGGCGATGAGTCCTTGTTGCGCATCTCCGGGGACGTTCATGCCGCGTGGGTGCACCTTGGTCGCGCGGATACAGCGAAGGCCCGGCAAAAACCGGGCCTGACCTGTACAAACTGTGGTGCGCGATACTGGGATTGAACCAGTGACCTCTTCCGTGTCAGGGAAGCGCTCTCCCGCTGAGCTAATCGCGCCGAACCTTCGTAGAGGTGGAGACGGGAATCGAACCCGTGTGCACGGCTTTGCAGGCCGTTGCCTCACCACTCGGCCACTCCACCGCTGGGCTTGATGCCACTGCACCTTCGAGCGGATGACGGGATTCGAACCCGCGACCCTCACCTTGGCAAGGTGATGCGCTACCAACTGCGCTACATCCGCGCGCCACGAACGACTCGTCGCCCGTCGCGAAGGACGACGATAGTCCACCAAAGTGTAGCTGCACAAATCCCGACGTTCGCCGGTGCGTCTCTGCCCGTTCACATCTCAAAACAGCTGGTACGACTCGCGTGAGACGAAGAATCCCCGCCCCGAGCTGTCGTCGCGGCATGTGATGCCCGCCTCGGCACTCTCGCATCGCAGCGCGCCCGCCCGGATCGCGTCGCCGTAGCCGAGTTCCTCGTCGGCGCCGAACGCCGTGTCACCCGCGCAGACGAACTCCGGGCCCTCACCACGCGCCAGCGAGATGCCCTGGCCGTAGTCGAACTCGCAGTCGGCGGGCCGCGGCGGGGGAGACCACTGCCGGTCGATGATGTCGCAGCGGACGAAGTCGCTGTCGATCATGCAGCCCACGTTTCCCGACGGCGAGATGAAGCCCGTCAGCTCGGTCACCTCGCGCGCCGGCGAAGCCGCCGGCGTCGACGACGGAGCCCCAGGCTTGGCCACCGCCTTGGTTTGGTTCGGACTCGGCGCCGGCGCCACTTCGGCGGGCGGTGACTCGCCGCAGCCAGCGACTGCCGTCAGCACCGCACCGCAGGTGATCAACCAGATCCAACCGCGCACACCGGCCATCGCGTGACCCTAGCCCGACATGCCGCAGCGACCACCTGGAAACAAGGAAGTCAGCTGGGTGGATCCCGTCGGGCAGATTCGGGGCGCGACCCCCTATCGTGCTAGTCTTCGACGTCGTTCGGCCATTCGGTCGACTCTCCGGTCTCGTAGCTCAGTGGGAGAGCGTCCGCCTCACACGCGGAAGGTCGCTGGTTCGAACCCAGCCGGGACCACCCCTTCACCACGACGCGCCGCGTCCCGCCTCCCTAGACTCACCTTCATGTCTTTGGTGATCATTTCGCGATACGCAGGCCGTCATGTCTGAAGAGAAGCCGCCCGGCGAGATCCTTCCCGAAAGCGAATGCTGGAACCTGTTGGGCAGCGTGTCATTGGGGCGACTGGTCACCAGCGCTGACGGGATTCCCGAGATCTTTCCGGTGAACTTCGTCGTCCAGCGCAAGACGCTGCTGTTTCGCACGGCGCAGGGCACCAAGTTGGTCAGCACGGCGGTCAACCGCGACGTGCTCTTCGAAGCCGACGACCACAACGTCGCCGAAGGTTGGAGCGTGATCGTTCGGGGCGTCGCACGCACCGTTCACGACGATGACGACCTCGAGGAAGCGAAAAGCGCGCAAGTACTGCCGTGGACCGCGCACACCAAGGACCATTACATCCGCGTGCTTCCGCGACGTGTCACCGGGCGTCGCTTTCGCTTCGGGTCGTAACGGACGCCCTAGCGTCTTCGCCGCCACACGATGATCCCGACCACCGCGAGGATCGCGACGATCGCCGCGACCGGCACCGTCTGCTTCGGGTTGTCGGTGGCCGTATGCCGCAGTGTGTCCGCCTTCTCAACGACGCGATCCTTGGTCTCGTCGACCTTTTCCTTCGCGCGCGTCTTCACATCCAACTTGGCCTGCAGCGCCTCAACCGTTTCGCCCAGTTCGTGGCGGGTCTGCTCGATATCGGCCTGAATGTCGTCGACGCCGGCATCTGGTCCTGGCTCGGGGCGGGGAGTCGGTGCGGTCATGACCGTGCGTCCTTCAATTCCTGGATGTCGGCTTTCACCGTCTCGACGGTTTTCGGCGCCGCCGGGGTGACCTCTTGCGCCTCTTTACGTCCCAGCAGTGCCGCAATTCCCGCGATCGCGAACAGCACCGCCGCAACGATCAGCGCCGCGGCCCACACCGGCAGCACCAGAGACAACGCCGCCACACCCGCAGCGATCAACGTCGCCGCGCCGAAGAAGGCCAGCAGCCCCGCCACGCTGAACAAGCCCGCGCCGATCCCGGCGTGCTTGGCCGACTCCTGAAATTCCTTCTGCGCCAACCGCATTTCGTCGCGGATCAACCGCGACGTCTGCGTCGACAACTGGCTCATCAACTCGCCGACCGACGCGTCGGCGCTAGGTCTCGATTCCACCGTCATCACATACCAACCTCTGTTGTCCTGACCTGTCGCGACAGTGATGCCCGTGGTCAATAGGGCCGAAACCCCGAGATCCCCTTGAATGCATCTCGCGATCGTGATCTGTACGCGCCGGTGATACCCAGCAGAACCGCAGGTGAGAACGGGATTGAAGCCGCCGCCGCCGTCCAATGCGGCTCTACCATGCCGAACCGGTCACCGTTTGGAAACGGCGCGGTGCGGCGTGGCGTGTCTGTGGCGACTACCTGCTGATATTAACGCGGTCGTATGGACGCGACCTCGGTACGGCATGCAAGGTCTGCTGCCTCGGTTGAACGAAAGTGTGAGCGTGAGTGGAGGGATCAACGTCGATGACGACCTTTAAAGGAGTCAACATCGCGGCAGCTGTGGGGGCTGGACTGATCGGTGCGGCCATCGGAGTGGCCATCGCACTGAGTCCGAGCGCCTTGGCCGGGGGATATGAGTGCGTCGAATCGGCGACCGGGCAAGCCCCTGCCGGAGCGCCGGGGGCACCTGTTTGTGCTCCGCTGACGGACATGGCCGGCGTGCCGATGGCACTTCCCGGCCCGCCGCCTGTCGCGCCGCCTCTGGTGCCACCCGTCGTGCCGCCGCCACTGGTGCCGCCTCTGGTGCCGCCGCCCCTGGTGCCACCGCTTGTGCCCCCGCCGCTGGTGCCGCCGGTGGCCGGAGCTCCGATCGTGGGCGGCGCTCCCGCGGTGGTCGGCGCTCCGCTCACGGAGATGGGTGGACTGGCCGGAAAGGGCAAGGGAGACCCATCCCGTCCGCCGGCGCCCGGAGCGCCCGTGCCGGGTCAGCCCACTCCGCCAGGACCGGTGACCTGACGGCCCACCGAGGATAGTCCCTCCGGTTTGGCCCGGCGGCGAGCAAGTCTCGCCGCCGGGCCGAATTCATTGGCTGACAGGGTATTTGAGCTAGAACCGGACAAGACGGACGTCGTGGCCGAACCGTGACGGAGCCTTAATCGAATTGCCTACGCGCTCTTGGTTGTAAAGCGCTCGGGCTGACCTACCATTATTGACATCGTTGTAATTTCAAGGGAGGCACCAAGATTGCGTGCTGTACTTCGGTGTGTTCTTGCTGCTGTCGTCATCGCCACCAGTGTGGTGGTGGGGCCGGCCGGAGAAGGTGCGGCGGCCGCTAGTCAGGCGGTGAGAAGCTCCATTGCCTCCATCTTGCCTGCCGAGGGTCAGGTCGTCGGGATCGCACACCCCGTGGTGGTGACGTTCAAGCAATCCGTCGTCGACAGGGATGCGGCCGAGCGGCTGCTCGATATCTCCTCGACGCCACCGATGACGGGCACGTTCGAGTGGCTCGACGCCAAGACCGTCTATTGGTCCCCCGACGAGTTCTGGCCCGCCCACAGCACTATCGCGTTGTCTGTCGGAGGCTTCAAGACGAATATCGCGACCGGCGCCGCGGTGATCGGCGTTGCCAATATCGCCGATCACACCTTCACGGTCACCATCGACGGCGTCCCACCCGACAAACTGCCTTCGCCGCACCACCGCCCCTTCTTCGGTGAGCCCGGGGTCTTCCCGGCGTCCATGGGCCGGCCTGAGTATCCGACGCCCGTGGGAACCTTCCCCGTGTTGGCCAAAGAACGCGACGTGAAAATGGATTCGAGCAGCGTGGGCATCCCCGTGACCGCCGACGACGGCTACCTACTCGACGTGGAATGGGCGGTCCGGCTCACCAGGCGCGGCATCTTCGTGCATTCGGCACCGTGGGCGATCAACTCACTGGGGCACGAGAACGTCAGCCACGGGTGCATCAGCCTCAGTCCCGAAGATGCCGAATGGTACTTCGAACACGTCAAGGTCGGAGACCCGGTCCTGGTGCAGGAGAACAACATCGAAGTGCCCCGGCCGCGGGTCGAGCCGGCGAACCCCGAGGTTCCGCGAGTGATCTCTCGTTGACGCGGTGCACGCTCAGGGGCGCGGCTGGTCGACGATCTCCTTCGCGATCTTGATCAGCGGCACGTTGGAATCCTGAGAAAGCTTGCGCAACAAGTCGAAGGCCTGCACCGCGTCGACGCCGTAGCGTTCCATCATCATGCCCTTGGCCTGTCCGATGGTGTCCCGGCTGGCCAGGGCGCGCTTGAATTGCTCGTCGCGGCGAGCGGCATTCCAGGCCACCGAGGAATGCGCGGCGAAGACCAACCCCAGGCTCCGGGCTTGGTCACCGAAGGCGTCGGGTTCCTCCGAATAGACGTTGAGCGCGCCCATCGTCTCGTCCTCGATGAACAACTGAAACGCCATGATCGAGCGAATCGGCGTCTCCGCCAACGCGTCTTGGCGATAGCGCGGGAACCGGTCGTCGGTTTGCAGATCGGCGACGTAGACGACCTTCTTGTCCCACGCCGCGGTCAAACACGGGCCCTCCTGGTGTCGCTGCTGGATCTTGTCCAGCAGCATGGGGTACATGTGCGTTGCCGCTGGCGTCTCGACGCTGTTCGACTTGCGGGTGATGGTGATGCCGGCGTACTGGGCTCCAGGAATCTCCACGGCCGCGTGTTCGGCCAACTCCGCGATCACGGTGTCCGCGTCGGGTCGGCTGTAGAGCTCCCGCACCAACTCTGCGAGGCGCAGATGCGTGTCCTCGCGTTCGTCGGGTTCCTTCGCAATCACCATTCGAGGTCCTTCACAGGTCGTTTCAGACTACGCGCCCAAGCCCACTGTGGACGGTGCTGACGATCGTAATTATCGGCGACGCAAAAAACGTCGACACTTCATTCTCGCCTGCGCCGCAAATCCGCGCGCTATAACGCCCGTAGATACCGGTCGGTGACCACTCGCTGAACCAACGACGTCACCGGTGCCCCGAGGCGACTCCACCAGGTGGCATGCCGAGAGAACGCCGTGACCACGGCCGACACCTCGTCAGAAGCCGGGTCGTGGCGGACCAGGAACAGCTCCTCGCCCGACTCCGCGTGACCGGGCAGGGTGCCGTATGCGAACCCGCGCGCATGATGTTCGTCGACGACATAGACCACACGACACGGCGCCGCGATCGGGCCCAGGTGCACGAGGACCTCCGAGCCGACCTCGGCGACCTCCGTCGTCGCCGCGACTCGCACGCCCGCACCGCGCAGCATTCCCCACCGCATGCCGGTCGCCGCGGCTTGCTCGAAGCGGTCGCGACCATGACCGATGACGGCCGTCTTGTGCACGTGTCGGTAGCCGGCCGGCAGCTCGCCGGCGGTGGCGCCCACCTCGGGATACGTCAGCGGTAGCGCGGCGAGATCGCTGAGCCTCACCCGCGCTACCTTGCCATCGTCGGCGTACGGTCGGGGACATGACCACCCCTGTCGCACAGGCATCCGGCACCTTCACCATCGGCGACCTGACGGTCAACCGGCTCGGCTTCGGCGCAATGCGCTTGACCGGCGAGGGAGTCTGGGGTCCACCCCAGGACCGCGACGAATGCCTGCGGGTCCTGCGTCGCGCCGTCGACCTCGGGGTCAACTTCATCGACACCGCCAACTCCTACGGCCCCTACGTCTCCGAGGAGCTGATCCGCGAGGCGCTGCACCCCTACGACGGTGTCGTCGTCGCGACCAAGGCCGGGTTGCTGCGCACCGGGCCCGACGTGTGGCCGGTGCTCGGCTACCCGGAGTACCTGCGTCAGGAGTGCGAGATGAGCCTGCGCCGCCTCGGCGTCGACACCATCGACCTGTTCCAGCTGCACCGCATCGACACCAAGTTCCCCGCCGAGGACCAGGTCGGCGAACTGCTCGAGCTGCAGCGGGAGGGCAAGATCCGCCATATCGGGCTGTCCGAGGTCACCGTCGAACAACTCGAGGCCGCGCAGAAAGTGGCCCCGATCGTGACCGTGCAGAACATGTACAACCTCAGCGTCCGCTCCGCCGAACCGGTGCTCGACGCCTGCGAAGCCCAAGACATCGGGTTCATCCCGTGGTTCCCGCTGGCGGCCGGCCCGTTGGCCGCGCCCGACGGGCCACTGCAGCGCATCGCCGCCGACCATCACGCCACGCCCTCACAGCTGGCGCTCGCATGGCTGCTCAAGCGTTCGCCGGTGATGCTGCCGATCCCCGGCACCTCCAAGGTGGCCCACTTGGAGGAGAATGTGGCCGCCGCCGAAATCGAGCTGACCGACGACGAGTTCGAGACATTGAGCAAAGCCGGAGCCGCCGGCGACTGAGCGAGGCAATACGGTGGACGAGTGAGCTCTGAGCGGCCGCCTGGTGGTGGCTTCAACCCGCCCGTCGCCACCGACAGCGGCGGACCCGACTACGGGCGATTCATCGAAGCGGTCCGCACCTTGCAGGATCACGCCCGCGCCGCCGATGCCCCCGACGACGTGATCAGCGAAGCCGCCGACCAGATCGAGAAGGTGTCACAGCTGCTCGCCCCCTACTACGCCGACGAATGGTCCTCACCGTCCGGCCGGCGGCTGGACCTGCCCAACCGCGGCAACATTCTGTCGATCCCCCTCGACGTGCAGATCACCGACGATCAGCGCATCGAAGGCACCGCCGAGTTCCGCCGCTTCCACCTCGGCCGCAACGGCGCGGCGCACGGCGGCAGCGTCGCGCAGCTGTTCGACGCCCTTCTGGGTTTCACCGCGTTCAAGCTCAGCGGCAGCAGGGCCCAGCGCACGGCCTTCCTGCACGTCGACTACCGGCAGATCGCGCACGTCGAGAAGCCGTTCCAGGTCGAGGCGCGGATCGACCGGATCGAGGGACGCAAGATCTTCGTCTCCGGGCGACTGCTCGACGGCGAGACCGTACTGGCCGAGGCACACGCCTTGTTCGTCAAACTCAAACCGGGCCAGCCGTGAGCGCCGCCGCGGTCAAACGGCGCCTCGGGCGGTGGCGCGACGGGGTCCGGCAACGACGCACGATCAACTTCGCCTACCGCATCGCGGTCGGTGTGGTCGGTTCCGTGGTCCTCGCGCTGGGCATCCTGGCCATCCCGTACCCGGGCCCGGGCTGGGCGATCGTCTTCGTCGGCCTGGGCATCCTGGCCACGGAGTTCGCGTGGGCGCAACGGCTACTGGCCTACGCCAAGGAGCGCTACGACAAGGCGATGGAGTGGTTTCACCGTCAACACAGCGTGGTGCAGATCCTCGGCGGGCTGTTCACCGCCCTGGTGGTGTTCGTGACCCTGTGGCTGTTGGGCGCGGTCCACTTCTTCGGCGACCTCGTGGGCCTGGAGCACAAGCTGCTTCAGAGCCCTCTCGGCATCGGGTCCTGACGACGCCGACCGCAGGTGGGCACCGATAGCATGGTCGCGTCCTCGAGTCTGTTGACAACGAAACTGGAGAGTCACCGATGAGCGCCGCCACCAACCGCACCCCAGCAGCCCTGATCCGGGTCGCTGCCGGGACGACTGCGGGGGAGGCGGTGCGCGAGGCGGGCCTGCCGAGCCGGGGCGCACCCGACGCGATCGTCGTCGTTCGCGACGCCGAGGGCCGACTACGCGACCTGTCGTGGGTGCCCGACACCGATGTCGAGGTGACTCCCGTGGCCGCCGACACCGACGACGGCCGCAGCGTTTTGCGGCATTCCACCGCGCACGTGCTGGCCCAGGCGGTACAGGACCTCTTCCCGCAGGCCAAGCTCGGCATCGGGCCGCCGATCACCGACGGGTTCTACTACGACTTCGACGTGGAGCGCGCGTTCACGCCCGAAGATCTCGCCGCGCTGGAGAAGCGCATGCGTCAGATTGTCAAGCAGGGCCAGCTGTTCTCCCGGCGCGTCTATGAGTCGAAAGACCAAGCGCGCGAAGAACTCGCCAACGAGCCCTACAAGCTCGAGCTGGTCGACGACAAGTCCGGCGACCCCGACGTGATGGAGGTCGGCGGCGACGAGCTGACCGCCTACGACAACCTCAATCCCCGTACCCGCGAACGGGAATGGGGCGATCTGTGCCGCGGTCCGCACATTCCGACGACGAAATACATCCCGGCCTTCAAGCTCACCCGCAGCTCGGCGGCATACTGGCGCGGCAACCAGAACAACGCCAGCCTGCAACGCATCTACGGCACGGCCTGGGAATCGCAGGAAGCGCTCGACAAGCACCTCGAGTTCATCGAGGAGGCGCAACGCCGCGACCACCGCAAGCTCGGCGCCGAGCTCGACCTGTTCAGCTTCCCCGACGAAATCGGTTCGGGCCTGGCCGTTTTCCACCCCAAGGGCGGGATCATCCGGCGCGAGCTCGAGGACTACTCGCGGCGTAAGCACATCGAGGCCGGCTACCAGTTCGTCAACACTCCCCACATCACCAAGGCCGAACTGTTCAGGATCTCCGGTCACCTCGACTGGTACGCCGACGGGATGTTTCCGCCCATGCACCTCGATGCGGAACTCAACCCCGACGGCACGGTGCGCAAACCCGGCCAGGACTACTACCTCAAGCCGATGAACTGTCCCATGCACTGCCTGATTTTCGCCTCGCGTGGACGTTCATACCGGGAACTTCCGTTGCGCCTCTTCGAATTCGGCACCGTGTACCGCTACGAGCTCTCCGGCGTCGTGCACGGGTTGACGCGGGTGCGCGGGCTGACGATGGACGACTCGCACATCTACTGCACCCGCGAACAGATGCGCGACGAGCTGACCTCGCTGCTGCGCTTCATCCTCGACCTGCTCGCCGACTACGGCCTGACCGACTTCTATCTCGAGCTGTCGACCAAGGACCCCGAGAAGTTCGTCGGCTCCGACGAGTTGTGGGAGGAGGCCACCAACGTGCTGGCCGAAGTCGGGGCCGCTTCGGGGCTCGACCTCGTGCCCGATCCCGGTGGTGCGGCGTTCTACGGTCCGAAGATCTCGGTACAGGTCAAAGACGCGCTGGGCCGCAGCTGGCAGATGTCGACCATCCAGCTGGACTTCAACTTCCCGGAGCGCTTCGAGCTGGAGTACACCGCGGCGGACGGATCGCGGCAGCGGCCCGTGATGATCCACCGCGCGCTCTTCGGCTCCATCGAGCGATTCTTCGGCATCCTCACCGAGCACTACGCCGGAGCGTTCCCTGCGTGGCTGGCGCCAGTACAGGTGGTCGGAATCCCCGTCGCCGACGACCACGTTCCCTACCTCAACGGCCTTGCGACCCAACTGAAGATGAAGGGTGTCCGCGCCGAGGTGGACGCCAGCGACGACCGCATGGCCAAGAAGATCGTCAACCACACCAACCAGAAGGTGCCGTTCATGTTGGTGGCGGGGGACCGCGACGTCGAGGCCGACGCGGTCAGCTTCCGTTTCGGCGACCGCACCCAGATCAACGGTGTCCCAAGGGATAAGGCCGTCGATGCGATCACCGACTGGATCGCCAGCCGTCAAAACGCCACTCCCACAGCGGAGCTGCTCGAGGTGGACACAGCCAAGTGAGCGCCGAAGAACGGGCCGACAGCGGCATCGACAACGAGCACACGGTCATCGACCGCGGTGCCGGCGACCCCGACCACCTGCAGCGGCTGTGGACCCCGCACCGGATGAGCTACATCGCCGAAGCGCCCATGAAGGGCGGTTCGGCGGGCTCGGGCAAATCGCGCCAGCCGTTCACCGACATCCCCACGATGCCCGACGAGGAGGGGCTGGTCGTCGCGCGCGGCGAGTCCGTCTACATCGTGCTCAACCTCTACCCGTACAACCCGGGGCATTCGATGGTGGTGCCCTATCGGCGGGTGTCCGAGTTGGAAGACCTCACTCCCGACGAGAGCTTCGAGTTGATCTCGTTCACGCAGAAGCTGATTCGCGTGATCAAGTCGGTGTCTCATCCGCACGGCTTCAACGTCGGGCTCAACCTGGGCCAGTCCGCGGGCGGCTCGCTGGCCGACCACCTGCACATGCACGTGGTGCCGCGCTGGAGCGGCGACGCGAACTTCATCACGATCATCGGCGGCTCGAAAGCGGTGCCGCAGTTGCTGCGTGAGACCCGTGAACTGCTGGCCACCGAATGGGCGAGACAGCAGTGAGCAACTTCTACCTGATGACCCGGGCGGCGTACGAGAAGATCAGCACGCCGATCGCCAAGGGTGCGCTGCGCGCGGGGTTCACCCCGGACAGCATCACGATCCTGGGCACCGCGGGCTCCGTGCTGGGAGCGCTGACGCTGTACCCGATCGGTCATCTGTGGTGGGGCTCGGTCGCCGTGTGGGTCTTCGTGCTCGCCGACATGCTCGACGGCGCGATGGCCCGCCAGCGCGGCGGCGGTACCCGCTTCGGGTCGGTGCTGGACGCCACGTGCGACCGCATCAGCGACGGCGCGATCTTCTGCGGGCTGCTGTGGTGGGCGGCGTTCGGGCTGCAGAGCACATCGCTGGTGGTCGCGACGATGATCTGCCTGGTGACCTCGCAGGTCATCTCCTACATCAAAGCCAGGGCCGAAGCCAGCGGACTATCGGCCGAGGGCGGGCTGATCGAGCGCCCGGAACGGTTGATCATCGTGCTGGTCGGTGCGGGGCTGTCCGGTTTGTTCGGTGTGGTGTGGCTGCTGCACATCGCGATGTGGGTGCTCGCGGTGACCAGTCTGGTGACGCTGGGGCAGCGGGTGCACAGTGTGCGGACGTCACCGGGGGCGATGGACCGAATCGTCAAACCCGATGCCGCCGAGGCGGGCGGGGACGAACCGGAGGCGGGGGAGCCGTGACGACCACGCCCTCGGGGCCGACGGCCAGTGCCAACCCGTTGGGTGGCTGGTTGTCGGACTGGGGGTATGCGGCCGGCTGGCGGCTGGTGCGTGCGATGCCGGAGTTCTTCGCCCGCAACACTTTCGATGCCGGTGCTCACTTCGCGGCGCGCGGAGGCGGACCCGAACAGCTGCGCAAGAACCTGGCGCGTGTCCTCGGCGTCCCGCCCGAGCAGGTGCCCGACGGCTTGATTCGTGCTTCGCTTGCCTCCTACGCCCGATACTGGCGGGAGGCTTTCCGGTTGCCGACGATGGATCACGAGGCACTCGGCCGGGAACTGGTCGTGGACGACGTCGACCTGCTGTGGGCGGCGTTGGAGGCGGGGCGCGGCGCGGTGTTGTCCTTGCCGCACAGCGGCAACTGGGACATGGCCGGCGTCTGGCTGGTCCAGAATTACGGCACGTTCACCACGGTCGCCGAACGGCTCAAGCCCGAGTCGCTGTACAACCGCTTCGTCGCGTACCGGGAGGGTCTGGGTTTCGAGGTCGTCCCACTGACCGGCGGTGAGCGGCCGCCGTTCGAGGTCCTCGCCGAGCGGTTACGCGACAATCGCCCGGTATGTCTGATGGCCGAGCGTGACCTCAGCCGCAGCGGGGTCGAGGTCGATTTCTTCGGCGAACCCACGCGCATGCCCGCGGGCTCGGCCAAACTCGCGATCGAAACCGGGGCGGCGCTGTTTCCGGTGCACTGCTGGTTCGAAGGCGATGGGTGGGGCATGCGGGTGTATCCCGAGATCGACACGTCGTCCGGTGACGTCACCGTCATCACCCAGGCGTTGGCCGACCGGTTCGCCCGCAACATCGCCGCCCATCCGGCCGACTGGCACATGATGCAACCGCAGTGGCTGGCCGACCTGTCCGCGGAGCGACGCGCCAGGCTGGAGGCCAGCCCGTGAGGATCGGCATGGTCTGCCCCTACTCGTTCGACGTGCCCGGCGGGGTGCAGTCACACGTGCTGCAGCTGGCGGAGGTGATGCACGGCCTGGGCCACCACGTCAGCGTCCTCGCGCCCTCCTCGCCGGGCGCGCAGCTGCCCGACTACGTCGTCTCCGGCGGCAAGGCCGTGCCGATTCCGTACAACGGATCGGTCGCGCGTCTGCGGTTCGGACCCGCCACACACCGCCTGGTGAAGCGCTGGCTGGCCGACGGTGACTTCGACGTACTGCACCTGCACGAGCCCAACGCCCCCAGCCTGTCGATGCTGGCCCTCAACATCGCCGAAGGCCCAATCATCGCGACGTTCCACACGTCGACCACAAAATCGTTGACGCTCACCGTGTTCGAGCCCATCCTGCGACCGATGCACGAGAAGATCGTGGGGCGTATCGCGGTGTCGGACCTGGCGCGCCGCTGGCAGATGGAGGCGTTGGGCAGCGACGCCGTCGTGATCCCCAACGGCGTGGACGTGGCCGCATTCGCGTCCGCGCCGCTGCTCGACGGCTATCCCCGCCCGGGGAAGTCGGTGTTGTTCCTGGGCCGTTTCGACGAACCGCGCAAGGGCATGGCGGTACTGCTGCGTGCGCTGCCGACGCTGGTGGAACGGTTCCCCGATGTCGAGATCCTCGTCGTCGGCCGCGGTGACGAAGACGAATTGCGTGACGACGCCGGTGATCTCGCATCGCATCTGCGCTTTCTCGGTCAGGTCGACGATGCGGCCAAGGCGTCGGCGATGCGCAGCGCCGACGTGTATTGCGCGCCCCACACGGGCGGCGAGAGCTTCGGCATCGTGCTCGTCGAGGCGATGGCGGCAGGCACCGCGGTGGTCGCCAGCGACCTCGACGCGTTCCGTCAGGTGCTCGACGACGGGAAGGCCGGCCGCCTCGTCCCGGTCGACGACGCGGCGGCGCTGGCCGACGGGTTGATCGAGTTGCTCGCCGACGATGCGGTGCGCGAGCACTACGTCACCGCGGCGGCCCGAGCGGTCCGGCCCTACGACTGGTCGATGGTGGCCCGACAGATCATGCGGGTGTACGAGACCGTCTCCGGGTCGGGCACCACGGTGACGGTTTCCGGTGGCGACAGTGCCACCAAGGCCAGGAAGGCGTCCGGAGGCGTCCGGTGATCACCTGGATCGTGGTGATCACGCTGGCCGTGCTGGTCGTGGTCATCCTGGCGGTCGGAGCGTGGGCGCTGCAGACGGCCAACCGACTCGACCGGTTGCATGTGCGATATGACCTGTCCTGGCAGGCGCTCGACGGAGCGTTGGCACGCCGCGCCGTCGTCGCCCGTGCGGTCGCAGTCGATGCTTACGGCGACGCGCCGGACGCCGCGCGGCTGGCCGCGTTGGCCGACGCCGCCGAGCGGGCACCCAGGTCTGCCCGCGAGGGCGCCGAGAACGACCTGTCCGCGGCGCTGGCCCAGGTGGATCCGGCGTCGCTGCCGCAGGCTCTGGTCGCCGAACTGGCCGACGCCGAAGCGCGGGTGGTGCTCGCCCGTCGCTTCCACAATGACGCGGTGCGCGACACCCTCGCGCTACGCGAACGGCCGGTGGTGCGCATGCTGCGGCTCGGCGGAACCGCGGCGCTGCCAACGTATTTCGAGATCGTCGAGCGGCCCGAGACGGTACCGGAGGGCGGTCGCAGGTGAGTTGGCGCACGTCGGCGCGGGTGGTTCTGCTCGACGAGGCCGGTGCTGTTCTGCTGTTCCGCGGTTCGGACCCGGCGCTGGCGGATGCCCCTCGATGGTGGTTCACCGTCGGTGGTGCCGTGGAGCCGGGGGAGGAGCTCGCGGCGGCCGCGGCGCGGGAGGTCGCGGAGGAGACGGGCCTGCAGGTGGACGCCGCCGATCTCGTCGGCCCGCTGTGGCGGCGTCAGGCGGTTTTCGAGTTCGACGGTTTGGTCATCCGCAGCGAAGAGCTGTTCTTCGTGCACCGCACGACGCGGTTCGAGCCGTCGATGGGCGGTCACACAGCGCTCGAACGGCGCACGATTCACGGCTACCGCTGGTGTGACGAGGCCACGATCCATGAGCTGGTGGCCAGCGGTGAAATCGTCTACCCGCGTCAACTCGCCGAACTGCTCGGCCAAGCCGCCGTGCTGGCCGACGGGCCGACCCGCCCCACCGTGCCGACGGTGCAGATTCGCTGACGGTCGATCAGCCGGCCACGATCAGATCGTGCGCGCCGGGCGCCCACGCCTTCTCGAAGACGTCGATGGGAACCTGCTCGCCGTCGCCGTCCTCACTGCCGCTGTCGGAGAGGTAGACGATTCCCGCCTCCGGGTCGACACCGCTGACGACGACGGAGTGGTCGTCGTCGGTGTGGCTGCCGTCCTCGGCCCAGATCGTCTCGGAGTTGACGCCCGCGATCAGCCGGCGTCCGCTGTCGAGATAGGTGATGAGCGCGGGGATGCCGGTGGCCAACCCGGTTTGGGCGGCCAGATCATCGTCGGTGGCGGTGGCGTTGACGCCATAGTGCTTCAGAAGAAGTACCTGGTCGTCGGAGTCGGTTCCGTTGTCCGAGTTCGGATCGTTGGGATTGGGCGGTGTGTAGATCGGCCGGTCGCTGCCGGGACTCTTGAGGCTCGACGCCACCGCGACGATCTCCTGCTCGGTGGGTGCCTTGCCGGTCGTCAGGCCCACGACCGTGGCGACGGCCATCAGACCGCAATCCTGGAAGTTCTGCTGGCTCCAGTAGTTGCTCGCTTCGTCGGGATCGCCGTGCATCTCCGTCGGCAGCATCGGACTCTGTGCGACGCCGTGGGAGCCCACCGAGGCGAATGCGTCCGGGGCGATGGGACCGGCGCTCCAGACTCCCAACGCCAGCACCGCGGCCGCCGATGCGGCTCCGATGCGGGTGCCGTTTCTCGTCATCTGCACGCTCCTGTCGTTCGCATGGCTCGGCGCCGGTGGTGCGCGGGCAGCTTATCGCCCGCCAATCGCCGGCGTCGGCGCATCGGTGATGTTGGCCTCCGGGCCACCGTCGAGCGGTGAGTGCGGGGTTGGCGCGCCGCGACGACAAGCGCCTCGTGCCGTAGCGCTGCTGGATTGTCGGCAACCGCGGGTGTGATGAGACAATGGCGTCTGGACTGATCCCCGGTGGCGAAGCCGTACCGGCAACCGTTCGCAGATCACAGCCCGCAGGCTGCGGATTCAATTGATTTGCCGACGTCACTACACTGGATCGGTAGCAATTCGGAGGAGATGGCAGTGGAAAGCGCAGCGAACGGCTCGCATCACAACGGCTCGGGTCAGACCGGGACAGCCCGGGTGAAGCGCGGCATGGCCGAAATGCTCAAGGGCGGCGTCATCATGGACGTCGTCACGCCGGAGCAGGCCAAGATCGCCGAGGGCGCCGGTGCGGTGGCGGTCATGGCGCTCGAACGGGTGCCCGCCGACATCCGCTCCCAGGGCGGTGTCGCGCGCATGAGCGATCCCGACCTCATCGAGGGCATCATCTCGGCGGTCACCATCCCGGTGATGGCCAAGGTCCGCATCGGCCATTTCGTGGAGGCGCAGATCCTGCAGAGCCTCGGCGTCGACTACATCGACGAGTCCGAGGTGCTGACCCCCGCCGACTACACCCACCACGTCGACAAGTGGAAGTTCACCGTGCCGTTCGTGTGCGGTGCGACCAACCTCGGCGAGGCGCTGCGCCGCATCACCGAGGGCGCGGCGATGATCCGCTCGAAGGGTGAGGCCGGCACCGGCGACGTGTCCAACGCGACCACCCACATGCGTCAGATCGGCGGCGAGATCCGACGGCTGACCTCGCTGTCGGAGGACGAGCTTTACGTCGCGGCCAAGGAACTGCAGGCCCCGTACGACCTCGTCGTCGAGGTGGCTCGGGCCGGCAAGCTGCCGGTGACGCTGTTCACCGCCGGCGGCATCGCGACCCCGGCCGACGCGGCGATGATGATGCAACTCGGCGCCGAGGGCGTGTTCGTCGGCTCGGGCATTTTCAAGTCCGGCGACCCCGCAGCGCGCGCCGCGGCCATCGTCAAGGCCACCACGTTCTACGACGACCCCGACGTGCTGGCGAAGGTGTCGCGCGGGCTGGGTGAGCCGATGGTCGGCATCAACGTGGAGGGCGTCGCAGCGCCGCACCGGCTCGCCGAACGCGGCTGGTAACCGACCGAATGGCAATCGAACAGATCCTCGATCTCGAACAGCTCGAGGTCAACATCTATCGGGGAAGCGTGTTCAGCCCCGAATCCGGTTTCCTGCAGCGCACTTTCGGCGGACACGTGGCGGGCCAGTCGCTGGTGTCGGCGGTGCGCACGGTCGACCCGCAATTTCAGGTGCATTCGCTACACGGCTACTTCCTTCGTCCCGGGGATGCCAAGGCGCCGACGGTCTACATCGTCGAGCGGTTGCGTGACGGCGGCTCGTTCATCACCCGTCGGGTCAATGCGATCCAGCACGGCGAGACCATCTTCTCGATGTCGGCCTCCTTCCAGACCGACCAGAGCGGAATCGAGCACCAGGACGCGATGCCGGTGGCGCCGCCGCCCGATGACTGTCCGGGGCTGACCGAGATCAAGGCGTTCGACGATGCGGGCTTCAACCAGTTCGCCGAGTGGGATGTCCGCATCGTGCCGCAGGAGAAGCTGACCCGGTTGCCCGGCAAGGCTTCTCAGCAGCAGGTGTGGTTCCGTCATCGCGATCCGCTGCCCGACGACTATGTGCTGCACATCTGTGCGCTGGCCTACATGAGCGATCTGACGCTGCTGGGTTCGGCGCAGGTGCACCACGCCGGGGAGCGCAAACATCTGCAGGTGGCCTCGCTCGATCACGCGATGTGGTTCATGCGTTCGTTCCGCGCCGACGAGTGGCTGCTCTACGACCAGTCATCGCCGTCGGCCTCCGGTGGCCGGTCGTTGTGTCAGGGCAAGATCTTCAACCAGTACGGCGAGATGGTGGCGGCGGTCATGCAGGAGGGGCTGACCCGCTTCAAACGCGGCTACACGCCGTGAGCACCGCGCACGTCGGTGTCCTTGCGCTACAAGGCGACACCCGCGAACACCTGGCGGCGCTGCGCGAGGCCGGGGCGGAAGCCTCGACCGTGCGGAGGGTCCGCGAACTGGAGGCCGTCGACGCGCTGGTGATCCCCGGCGGGGAATCGACCGCGATGAGCCACCTGCTGCGCGAACTCGATCTGCTCGAGCCCCTCCGGTCACGCCTGGCCGACGGTATGCCCGCCTACGGCTCCTGTGCGGGGATGATCCTGCTGGCCTCGGAGATCCTGGATGCCGGATCGACGGGCCGGGAAGCCACGCCGTTGAAGGGGATCGATATGACGGTGCGGCGCAATGCTTTTGGTCGCCAGGTCGACTCGTTCGAGGACGACATCGCCTTCGGCGGGGTCGACGGGCCGGTGCACGCCGTGTTCATCCGCGCGCCGTGGGTCGAACGGGTAGGGCCTGAGGTCGAGGTGCTCGCCGAGGCCGCCGGTCACATCGTCGCGGTGCGACAGGGCAAGCGACTCGCGACGGCCTTTCACCCTGAGATGACCGGCGACCGTCGCATCCACAAACTGTTCGTCTCGATGCTCTAGCCACCGCGCGACTTGTGAGTGATTTCGATCGCTGACCGAACGTTTTCACTCACAGATCGCCGGGCCGGGCTAGCGGATTTCGAGGCCGGTGACCGCGCGGCCGATCACCAGGCGCTGGATCTCGCTGGTGCCCTCGAAAATCGTGAAGATCTTGGCGTCGCGGTGCATCCGCTCGACCGGATACTCGCGGGTGTAGCCGTTGCCGCCGAGAATCTGGATCGCCTCATCGGTGACGTAGACCGCGGTCTCGCTGGCCACCAGCTTGGCCATCGAACCCTCCGCGTTATCGAACGCCTTGCCGTTGCGCGCCATCCAGCCGGCCCGCCAAACCAGCATCCGCGCGGCGTCGATGCGGGCCTTCATATCGGCCAACTTGAATGCGATGGCCTGGAATTCGCCGATCTTGCGGCCGAACTGCTCGCGCTGACGGGCGTAGTCGAGTGCGTACTCATAGGCCGCGCGGGCCACGCCGACCGCCATCGCGCCGACGGTGGGCCGCGTGCGCTCGAACGTCGCCAACGCCGCTTGGCTCTTGGACCTCTTGCCCTCGCGCACCCGCGCGATGCGCTCCTCGAACTTGTCCCTGCCGCCGACGATCAGGTTGCCGGGGATACGCACGTCCTCGAGCACCACCTCCGCGGTGTGTGAGGCGCGGATGCCGTGCTTGAGGAACTTCTGACCCTGCCGGAAGCCGGGGGTGTTCGGCGGGATGATGAACGTCGCCTGCCCGCGGGTGCCGAGTTCGGGGTACACCGACGCGACGACGATGTGCACCTCGGCGATGCCGCCGTTGGTGGCCCACGTCTTGGTGCCGTTGAGCACCCACTCGTCGGTGGCCTCGTCGTAACGCGCGCGGGTGAGGATGGCGCCGACGTCGGAACCGGCGCCGGGTTCCGACGAGCAGAACGACGCGACCTTCGGTTCGTTGACGCTCCCGAACATCTGCGGCAGCCATTCGCCCATCTGCTCGGGGGTGCCGTTGGCGGCCAGCGACGCCGCGGCCAGGCCGGTGCCCAGGATCGACAGCGCGATACCCGCGTCGCCCCAGAACATCTCCTCGAACGCGACGAGCATGCCCAGACCGGACGGTTCGCCGGCCTGCTCGGCGAAGAACTCCATCGAGTACAGGCCGACCTTCGCCGCCTCCTGGATGATCGGCCACGGCGTCTCCTCGCGTTCGTCCCACTCCGCGGCGGCGGGGCGGACGACGTCGGCGGCGAATTCGTGTACCCAGTCTCGGACGTGGACGAGATCCGGCGAGAGCTCAAGCGAGAAGGACATGACGCTATCTTACTGCGGAGTAAGATAGCGGCGAAGTAATGTGTCAGACCTAACAGCGCCGGCAGGACGGGAACGCCGCGATGACGATGGTCGAAGTCGAGCCGCAACCGCGCATCGACACGCTGGTCACACTGACCAATGGCGCCGACGCGCGGCGCACCGAGTACACCGGCAGCGCCTGGTTCGACGGCAAACCGCAAGTGTCCGGCCTGGCGTTGCGCAGAGCACCGAACGCGCCCAAAGGCATCCGCACGCCGAACTTCTCGGCGTCGTTCTTCCTCCCCGACAGTCTCCCGTACAACCGGGCCTCGCTGGCCGACGCGACGCTGTCCGTGTCGGTGGTTCTGCAGGCCTCCGGTGAGACCGGCGCGATCGTCGACGCGGCCGTGACGTTCACCGACGACCCGTCCGGCGCACCGACATGGCTGCAACTGCACGTGCAGGGTCACATCGGCTGGCCGGCCGCCGTGGGCTACCGCGTCATCGCGCTGACGTCGCCCGACGCGGTTCGGTAGGGCACAAACGTCCACGTAGACTCGTCGGGCGGACTCAGCGCACGAAAACTTGGCGCACGAAAGCGCACGGAGAGGTACTACCTGCATGAGCGGCCATTCCAAGTGGGCCACCACCAAGCACAAGAAAGCCGTCATCGACGCCCGCCGGGGCAAGATGTTCGCCAAATTGATCAAAAACGTCGAGGTCGCCGCGCGTGTGGGCGGCGGCGACCCGGCGGGTAATCCCACGCTGTACGACGCGATCCAGAAGGCCAAGAAGTCGTCGGTGCCCAACGACAACATCGAACGCGCCCGCAAGCGCGGCAGCGGCGAGGAAGCCGGCGGCGCCGAATACCAGAACATCACCTACGAGGGCTACGGCCCCAACGGGGTCGCGGTGCTGATCGAATGCCTCACCGACAACCGCAACCGGGCCGCGGGCGAGGTGCGCGTGGCGATGACGCGCAACGGCGGCAGTATGGCCGACCCGGGTTCGGTGTCCTACCTCTTTTCGCGCAAGGGTGTCATCACCCTCGACAAGAACGACCTCACCGAGGACGACGTGTTGATGGCGGTGCTCGACGCAGGCGCCGAGGACGTCAACGATCTGGGTGATTCTTTCGAGATCGTCTGCGAGCCAACAGATCTCGTTGCGGTGCGCACCGCGCTCCAGGATGCGGGTATCGACTACGAGTCCGCCGAAGCCGGATTCGTGCCCTCGGTGACGGTGCCGCTGGACGCCGACGGCGCGCGCAAGATCATGAAGTTGGTCGACGCGCTCGAAGACCTCGACGACGTCCAGGACGTCTACACCAACATCGACATTCCCGACGAGATCGCCGCCGAACTCGACGCCGACGACTAGAGGGCCCGGGCTAGACCGTCAGGGCCACGCGGTAGTGGCGGTGGGCGAACAGCCAGGTCCCGTCGACGCGCACCAGTTCGTCGACATACTCGCCGACCAACTGGCGGACCGGTTGGTCGCGCAGCTTCATGAATTCCAGGCAGTACGAGCGCGCGTCGGCCCGGTCACCACGCACTGCCAGCGACGCCATCTGAGTGAAGAACGCCATCTGCTCGATGGCTCCGAAGATGCCGTGCCAGTGGTCGCGCAGTTCGCTCTTGCCGTGGCATTCCCCGCCCGAACCGGTCCTGCGGCCGTCCTCGGTCCAGCACGCCAGGTACGCGTCGAGATCGGTGCGCATGACCGCGTCACTGTAGATTTCGAGGCGCTCTCGAATGAGTTGTCTGTCTTCGGCCGGCCCGCTGAACGTCATTGGCTCATTATCGGGATGACCACTTCTACGAGCGGAGGCCGCTGCATGGCCAGGGTGACGGTGACCGACCCGGAGGGCGAAACGGTGACGGTGCGGCGCTGGTGGTGGCGCACCCTGCCGTGGCAGACCGGATTCGACACCTTGGACACGTTCTTCTTTCTGCTCATGTTGCCGTTCCTGGTGATGTGGCCGGTCTGGCTGGCACTGAAGTGGCTCGGCGTGTCGTGGAAGATCGTCATCGAACGTGACGGCTTGCGGGTCGGCCGCGAACGTGTGCGCGGCTGGCGCCGGTCCGGCGAGCGTATTCACGAGATCGCGGCGTCCGTGCAGGCGGGCACGTACCCGCTCGATCCGGTCGAGGAGCCCGCGGCGTCCTGAGCTGCCGTCAGCCCCTGCCGTTGGACCGCACGAGCTCGTCGTCGTCGCAGTCGATGGTGTGATCGAACGCCTTGGCGCGCTCCTCGGCTTCGGGGCTGCCGGAGAACATCCCGGCCGCCACACGCTTGGTCTCGGCGGCGACCCCGCCACCCGTCTGTGGTTCCGGAGCCGCTTCGGCGGGCTGAATGCGATGGATCGGCACCACGCCGCCGGTGCGCTGCACCCAGTCGACAAGTCCCTCGCGGACCGCGCACTGCAGGTCGTACAGCGCGCCGGCGTTGTGCGCGCTGACCACGACACGCACGCGGACCACGCCACCGACCGCGTCGGTCACCTGCAGGACGCCGCGCCGGCCGTCCCAGAGGTCGCTTTCGGCCAGCAGCCGGTCCAGCTCGGCGCGCATGTCGTTGAACGGCACGTTGAAATCGACGTCGAACTCGACGGTGCCCATGATCTCGGTGGCGCTGCGGGTCCAGTTCTCGAACGGCTCGGTGGTGAAGTAGGTGGACGGCAACACGAGCCGGCGCTCATCCCAGATGCGCACGACGACATAGGTCAGCGTGATCTCCTCGATCCGACCCCACCACTGCCCGTTCTCGAGCTGGACGATGTCACCCACGCGAATCGCCCCGGAGAACGCGATCTGCATCCCGGCGAAGACCGCGCCCAGCGACGTCTGCGCGGCCAGGCCGGCGACCACCGACAACACACCGGCCGAAGCGAAGACCGTGGTGCCGATGTCGGAGAACGACGGGAACGTCATCAGGATCGCCGCGCCGCCGAGGATGACGACGATCGCGATCGCGAGCCTGCGCAGCACCGTCACCTGCGTCCGGACCCGGCGCCACAGCCGGTCGGCGTCCGAGATCTCCTCACCGCCCCCGCCGTAACGCGCGATCATGCGCCTCTCGGCGACGCGGACAAAGCCCGTGACCAGCCAGGTGATCGAGGCGATCAGCAGGATCAGCAGCCAGTGATCCACCCACCCACGCCACGAGTCGGCAGTGTCGGACGTCCGTCGCACCGCGACCGTGGCCGCTATCACCATCAGCAGCATGCGCACCGGCTTGCGGGTGAGCACCTCGATGTCCTTGATCAGCGCGCTGCGACGGCTGATGCGCGCCATCAACCAGGTCAGCACCACCCCGAGCACGTACACGGCGGCGATCGCTCCAGCCGCCCAGGCCAGGGTGACGGCAATGTTGCTTGCAGTCTGCAGTTCGGTCTCGTCGGGCATGGGGATGAGGTCAACTCCACGAATCGGGGTCAGGTCCTCAATCGACGGTAGCCGTGTTGCCGCGGACGGAAACATCGGCTTCGGGGCGTCGAACGCGGATTCGGCCTTCTCACAAGCACAATTGGCGGGTGACAGTGGTACGCGACACAGGCGGCACCGAGTGGGGAATCAACAGGCGGTGGTGGCCGTTCCCCGGCGACGCGCTCGACCTGACGTTCGGATGGCTGGAGATCCTCGTCGGCGCGCTGTTTCTGGTGCTGTGGCCGTTCTGGTTGCTCGCCAAGTTCTGCGGCGTGCGCTGGGTGATCACCATCGAGCGCGACGGGCATCAGGTGGGGCGCGAACTGGTCCGCGGCTGGAACAGGTCGAAAGGCCGCATCAGCGAGATCGCGCTGGAGATCACCGCGGGCGGCCGCGGCGGCCAGTTCGTGATCTGAAGCGGGCGTGTCCCTGCCGAGTAGCGGGCCGACCGGCGGCTAAGCTCTCGAACAAGTGTTCACAGAAGGGCCGGACGTGCGGGTGATGGGAGTCGACCCCGGGTTGACGCGCTGCGGCCTGTCCGTCATCGAGGGCGGTACAGGCCGACAGGTCACCGCGCTCGACGTGGACGTGGTCCGCACCCCGTCGGGCGATCCGCTGCACCGGCGGCTGCTGGCGATCAGCGAGGCCGTGGAGTACTGGATGGACACCCACAAACCCGACGTGATCGCGATCGAGCGGGTTTTCTCCCAGCAGAACGTCTCCACCGTGATGGGCACCGCCCAGGCCGGCGGCGTGATCGCGCTCGCCGCGGCCCGCCGCGACATCGACGTGCACTTCCACACGCCCAGCGAGGTCAAGGCGGCGGTCACCGGCAACGGCAACGCCGACAAGGCGCAGGTGACCGCGATGGTCACCAGAATCCTTGCGCTGCAGGCCAAACCGACTCCGGCCGACGCCGCCGACGCGTTGGCCCTCGCGATCTGCCACTGCTGGCGGGCGCCGATGATCGCCAGGATGGCGGCGGCCGAGGCGCTGGCCGCCGAACAGCAACGCAAGTACAAGGCCACGCTCAAGGCCAAAGCGAAGGCGGCACGATGATCGCATCCGTTCGCGGTGAGGTTCTCGACATCGCACTCGACCACGTCGTGATCGAGGCCGGCGGGGTCGGCTACAAGGTGATGGCCACCCCGGCGACGCTGGCCACCTTGCGTCGCGGATCCGAGGCCCGGCTGATCACCGCGATGATCGTGCGCGAAGACTCCCAGACGCTCTACGGCTTCGCCGACGGCGACGCGCGCGACCTGTTCCTGACCCTGCTCGGGGTGTCCGGAATCGGGCCCAGCATCGCGCTCGGCGCGCTGGCCATGTACGACGGGCCGACCCTGCGCCAGGCCATCGGCGACGCCGACATCACCGCGCTGACCCGGATTCCCAAGGTGGGCAAGAAGACCGCCGAGTTGATGGCGTTGAGCCTGCGCGACAAGGTGGGCGCCGTCTCGCCATCGGGCGCGGCGACGGCGACGGGCAATGTGGTGCGTGGCCCGGTGGTGGAAGCGCTGGTGGGGCTCGGGTTCGCGGCCAAACAGGCCGAAGAGGCCACCGACAAGGTGCTGGCCAACGACCCCGAAGCCAATCAGTCGACCGCGTTGCGGGCGGCGCTCTCGATGCTGGGTAACAAATGAGCCGATTCACCGACGACGACGACGCCGCCGACGCCGACGAGCGCGAGGTCTCCCCGGCGCTGACGGTCGGCGAGGGCGACATCGACGCGAGCCTGCGCCCGCGCTCGCTCCAGGAGTTCATCGGGCAACCGCGCGTCCGCGAGCAGCTGCAGCTGGTCATCGAGGGCGCCAAGAACCGCGGCGGCACACCGGATCACATCCTGCTGTCGGGTCCGCCCGGGTTGGGTAAGACGTCGTTGGCGATGATCATCGCCGCCGAACTCGGCTCCTCGCTGCGGGTCACCTCCGGGCCGGCGCTCGAGCGCGCTGGCGATCTCGCCGCGATGCTGTCCAACCTCGTCGAGCACGACGTGTTGTTCATCGACGAGATTCACCGCATCGCCCGGCCCGCCGAGGAAATGTTGTACCTGGCGATGGAGGACTTCCGCGTCGACGTTGTGGTCGGCAAGGGCCCTGGCGCGACGTCGATTCCGCTCGATGTCGCACCGTTCACGCTCGTGGGGGCGACCACCCGTTCGGGCGCGCTGACGGGGCCCCTGCGTGACCGCTTCGGTTTCACCGCCCACATGGACTTCTACGAGCCCGCCGAACTGGAGCGGGTGCTGGCGCGTTCGGCGGGAATCCTCGGTATCGAGTTGGGCGCCGACGCGGGCGCAGAGATCGCGCGCCGGTCGCGGGGCACGCCACGCATCGCCAACCGGCTGCTGCGCCGGGTCCGCGACTACGCCGAGGTGCGCGCCGACGGGGTGATCACCCGCGATATCGCCAAGGCGGCGCTGGAGGTCTACGACGTCGACGAGCTCGGGCTCGACCGCCTCGACCGCGCCGTGCTGTCCGCGCTGACACGCAGTTTCGGCGGGGGACCGGTCGGTGTCTCCACGCTGGCGGTCGCGGTCGGCGAGGAGGCGACGACCGTCGAGGAGGTCTGTGAGCCGTTCCTCGTGCGCGCCGGGATGATCGCGCGCACACCGAGGGGACGCGTGGCCACCGCGCAGGCCTGGACGCACCTGGGCCTGACCCCGCCGAGCGGAGTCACCGGTCTGGGGCAGGTGGGTCTTTTCGACTGAGGAGGACGGCATGGGCAGCGGCACGATCCGGCTGGGCGGGTTGCTCGGCGTGGCCTGTTCCGGCGCGATCGTACCGGCGTATCTGGTCGGCTCACCGGAGACGCCGAAGGACACCGGAGCGGTGGACGCCTACTTCGACAGCGCAGCAACATTTCTCACGCTGAACGGCACGCTTGCGCTACTGCATCTGCTGTTCGGGCTGCTCTTCCTCGGCGTGCTCGTGTCGATGCTGCGGTCGGCGGCCGGGCCCACCGGCGCGGTGTACACCGCGCTGATCGGTGGGACGGTGTTCCTCGCACTGACCGCGGCCGGTCTGGCCGCCGAGGTGGCCGTGCCCGCAGCGATCGTGCGGTTCGACGACCTGACCGTGACGTCGTACTCGCAACCGTTCCTCGGCCTGGCGGTCTGGCTGTACCACTACAGCCATATCGGTTCGGCCGCATTGATATTCGCCACTGCGTACATCGTGTGGCGGACCGGTGTGCTGCCGAAGTGGTCGGCGGCCCTGGCGCTGCTCGGGCTGCCCGCGCTGCTGCACACCTGGATCGGGCTGCCCGGTGCGTACAGCGTGGCGGTCTGGGTCGCGTTGACCGGCCTGTTGATGTTGGCCATACCGCCGGTGGTGCGGGTGGAAAGTGTGGTCGCGTAATGGGTTTCGTCGGATTGTTCTTCGCGGGCCTCGCCGCCCTGCTGCACATCTACATCTGGGTGATGGAGTCGCTGACGTGGACGTCGGCGCGCACCAGAGCGACCTTCGGTCTGACCGAGGAGGAAGCGTTGGCCACCAAGGAGTTGGCCTTCAATCAGGGTTTCTACAACCTGTTTCTGGCCGTGATCACGCTCGCTGGAATCGTGATCGGCGCCGTCGGCTACAACGGGGTCGGCATCGCGTTGATCTTCGCCGGCATCGGGTCGATGCTGGCCGCGGCGCTGGTGCTGTTGCTGTCCTCACCGGACAAGGCGAAAGCCGCTGTCACCCAGGGCATCTTCCCGCTGATCGCGATCGTGCTGTTGGCGGTGGCGGTCACGCTGTAGCCGAGTGCGTCGTCTACAGCAGCCCCAACAGTTCCAAGTCGGTGGCGTACTTGACGATGACCTCGCGCGTCACGTGCGGAATGTCCTTGTCCGGACCGATCTTCGCGTTCTGCACCGCCGTGCGGAACCGCTCCGTCGGGGCGATCGAACCCCGGATCGGGGTTGCGGGGCGCTGGTAGCTGTGCAGCAGCGGTAGCAGCGATGCCTGCCGCTGCCGTTCGGGCAGGCCGCGGATCGCGGTGTCGAATCGTTGTAGCCATGTGGCGTAGTCGCCGACGCGTTCAATCCGATGACCCGTATCGATCAGCCAGTCGACGAACTCGTCGAGCCCGATGCCGTCGTCGTAGGGGTTCATAACGTGGTAGGTCTCGAAACCCGGTTCGGCATCGTGGCCGACCTGCGCGCCCAGCGTCGAGACGGCCTCGGCGATGAACTCGACGGGAAGCCCGTCATAGTGCGCGCGTTGGCGGCGGCCCTCATCGTCGACCTCATAGAACGAGAACGGCGCGATGCCGGTCGCCACCAGGCTCAGGATCAACCGCGTGAACATGTCCGGCACATTGAGCTGACCGGCGTAGGTGGTGTCGGCCAGGATCATGTCGCAACGGAACACGGCGACCGGCAGCCCGCACAGGTCGTGCGCTTCGCGCAGCAACACCTCACCGGCCCACTTGCTGTTGGCGTACCCGTTGGCATAGGAGCCGTCGATCTTGCGTGTCGGGCTGATCAGCCGGATGTCGCCGTCCTCGGTGAACCGACCGGGCGCGATGCCCGCGCCGACACCGATCGTCGACACGTAGACGAACGGTTTGATCTTCGTCGTCAACGCGATGCGGATCAGCTCCGCGGTACCGACGGCGTTCGGGCCGAACAGCTGGTTGTAGGGCAGCACATGGTTGACCAACGCGGCGGGATCGACGATCAGGTCCACGGTGTCGGCGAGCCGCTGCCAGGTCGCACGATCGAGTCCCAAATCGGCCTCACCCTTGTCCCCGGCGATGACCTCGAGATGATCGGCGGCCAATTCCCGGTAGTGGCGAAGCAATTCGGGATCTCCCGAATCGAATGTCCGGTCCAACCGGTCCCGCGCCGAGGTATCGTCCTTCGCGCGGACCAGGCAGATCACCCTGCCTCCGACCATGGCCATCCGCTCGAGCCACTCCAGGGCGAGATAGCGGCCCAGGAAACCGGTCGCGCCGGTCAACAGCACCGTGCGCACCTCGGTGCTCGGACCCGGCAGCGCGGGCGCGCCGGCCAGAGTGCCGTCGTCGATGAACTTGTTCAATGTCAAGTCGCTCGCGTGTACCTCGGTTGCCTGATGCCCGTGCACCGATGCGAATGTCGCTCTCGTCGAACCTCCTTCGCGTGCGAACTCGATGTAGGCGGCGAGTGCGGCCAGGTCGTTGGCCGGGCTGACGATGACACCGACGGGCACCTCGATGTCGTAGATCTCGTTCAGCAGGTTGCCGAAGGTCAACGCCGACAAGGAGTCACCACCGAGGTCGGTGAAGTGCGCGCGGGGTCGCAGATCGGCCGCGGTGGCGCCGAGCAGGGCACCCGCAGCGCGGCTGACCGTCTCGATGACGGGCCCCTCGGAGCCGTGCCGACGCAGGGCACGCAGTTCGGCGGCTTGGCTGTCGGCGAGCTCGGTGTAGAGCGCTTCCAGCCGTTCGCCGTAGCGCTCCTTGAGCGCCGGGCGCGCGAGCTTGCGGATCCCCGTGAGCAGACCGTTCTCCAGGGTGAACGGCGTTGTCTCCACGATGAACTCCCGCGGAATCTCGTAGGTCTGCAGCCCCGCGGTCCTGGCGACGTCCTGCAGGGACTGCGTGATCGCGGTCTTCAGTTCGTCGGCGTCGTGCCGGGCCAGCGCATCGCCGGTCGGCACGATCACCGCGAGCAGGTAGGAACGAGCGCTGTTGCCGTAGACGAAGATCTGGCGAATCAGCGGGCTGGTACCGAACGCCGCTTCGAGTTTGGCCACCGCGACGAATTCGCCCTGCGACAGCTTCAGGACGTTGTTTCTGCGGTCGAGGTATTCCAACTGATCCGGTCCGACCTCGGCCACGATGTCACCGGTCCTGTAATAACCGTCGGCATCGAACACCGACGCGGTGATCTCCGGGCGCTTGTAGTAGCCCGGGAACATCGTGTCCGACTTGACCAGAAGCTCACCGCGCGGAAGTGGGCGATCGGTGCGGTAGTAGCCGAGGTCGGGCACGTCGACCAGGCGATAGTCGATGACCGGCGGCCGCGACACCCGTCCGTCGACGAAAATCGATCCTGCTTCGGTGGATCCGTAGCCGTCGGTCAGATGGAGGTCGAGCAGAGATTCGACGAATGCCTTCATCTCGGGCGAGATCGGCGCAGACCCGGTCATCGCGGAGATGAACCGGCCGCCCAACAGGTTTTGCCTCAGGTCGGCGATCACATCGGTCTCGGCGACCCAGCGGTCCACGCCGTCGCCGGTGCGGCGGTCGACCTCGGTTTGGAAGTGTTGGAACATCATGTCCCAGATGCGGGGGACGAAACTCAGCTGTGTCGGGCGCACCAGCGAGAGATCCTCGAGCAACGTCGACAGGTCACTCCTGGCAACGAAATACGCGGTGCCGCCGGCGCCCAGGGTGGCGTAGAGGATGCCGCGGCCCATCACGTGGCTCATCGGCATGAAGTTCAACGTGATCGACGGAAGCGCCGGCCCGCCGCCCCACATGGCCATGCTCGAGCGGCGCCAGAAGTTCGCCACCATCTCTCGCAGGTACATCGCGCCCTTCGGCGCCCCGGTACTGCCGGAGGTGTAGATCAGCAGCGCGAGGTCGTCGTGGGACCGGTCGGCCGGAACTGGAACGGGCAGTGCACGGCCGCGAGTCAGGACGTCGGTCAACGTCTCGATGCGCACACCGGTTCCGTCGAGGCGAGCCGCGGCGGCATCGATCGTCGCGCGGTGGTCGTCATCCTCGTGGTGGTAGTCGAACACGATCAGGTGTTGGGGCACATGGCCGTCGACGATCAACTCGAGCGCGTCGTCGAGGAAGTCGACGCTCGAGGCCATGGCGACCGGTTCGGTTTCGGCGAGGATGGGCCGCAACTGCGAGACGGGAGCGCTGGTCTGCAGGGGCACCGAGACCGCGCCCAGGTGCATGAGCGCCATGTCGACGGTCGCATAGTCGATGCTGGTGAAGCCGAGGATCGCAACGCGGTCACCGGGTCGCACCGGAACCCGTGTCAGTGCGGCGGCGGCGGCCTCGACACGATCCGACAACTCGCGGTAGGTGACGGTGTCGAAACGCGGAAGCAACTGGGCGGCGGTGCGTCCGGACGCCGGATCGGTGACGAACTCGACGGCGCGTTGCCCCAGTGCGGGTCGCTCGGCGTAGCCATCGAAGATCGTTCGCACGAGTTGGGGGAGAGGAAGACCGGCGGCTTCGATCGCATGAGCGACCCCTTGGGAGGGGCGGGCAGCGGCGAACTGCGGGTCTGTTTCGAACAAATCGGAAATGCGGCGCTCGAGTCGCGCTTCACGGGTAAGGGTCGTCATCAAGAAGTCCTTTGGACGAGCGTGGACTGCGGGGCGCGCCGTTGCGTCCACCAAAAACATCGATAGTCGATGTAAAAACTATTCTCGGCCTGGCTGGGAGCCTGCTGTGAGCGCCAGCAGTGCTTTTCCGCTAACGCCGGTTACGGAGGCGTCAGCGCGGGTAATCACGCCTCACGACCAAGGAGGCATCATGACCGACACGCGAGTACACCCCCGAGGTGGGCGTATGCGAATGCCGCGCAGTCGCGGCGCCACGAGTGGATTCCTGTTGATCCTGCTGGGCGCGTGGGGCGCCCTGGCTCCCTTCATCGGGCCCCTGTTCAACTTCGCGTACAGACCCGACCAGGCGTGGACGTGGACGACCGGCCGGGGTTGGCTGGAGGTACTACCGGGCGTGGTGACGGTGCTGGGCGGCCTGCTCCTGCTGATGTCACGGAACCGTGCGACCGCATCGCTCGGCGGGTGGCTCGCCGTGGCGGGTGGCGTCTGGTTCATCATCGGCCGCGCGATGGCGGGCCCGTTGGGGATGGGTGACGCGGGTATGCCCGTCGCCGCCACCGAGGGCAAGCGCATCGCACTGGAGCTGACGTACTTCTACGGCCTGGGCGCGCTGATCGTGTTCCTGGGCGCGGCGGCGCTGGGACGCATTTCGGTGCGCAGCGTGCGCGACGTCGAGTGGGCCGATCGCCCGGCGACCGCGCACACCGACACCGACGAACCCGCGTCGGCCACCGCCGCGCCGGTTGCTGCGGCCGAACCCGCTCCAGCCCCCGGCCACACTCCACACACCGCCGGGCAGCCGGCGATGGCGGAGCAGCGGACCGAGGTCATCGGACCCACGGCCGAGGCCGCAAAACCGCGTCGCCGCGGCTTGCTCGACAGGTTCCGCTCTCGCGGCCATCGCGGCGGTCGGCTCGCACACCGGTAAGCATCAGCCCAACCACAAAGCGCCCCACACAGGTTGTGGGGCGCTTTGCGTGTCACGGGCAGTGCGGGTGACGTAGATCCCAAATGTCGGCTCATGCGACGAGTTTCACCGCGTCCGTGTGACTCGTACGACTGCCTGCATCAGCAGTCGAAGCTAGCCTGGCTATGTAATCCATTCGACGTGCGCCTCTCGGTTGAACCCGGTCAACGGCGTTCGATATTGACGTCAATCTTGTCAGGAGGCCAACCATGTCCGACAGGCCTGGTATCACCGATTCCATTGTCGCGCGCCAGAATTCGGCTACCGCGGTGTGTGAGGCGTTCGGCTTCCCCCAGGAGGACTGGCCGCTGTTCGCGCGGTTGGCCGGCGGCCCGACGACGCCTCACGACGAAGAGGCGCTGTACCAGTACATCGACGTCAAGATCGCCGAGCGTTGCTGGAAACCAACCGACGACCTGTTGTCCAACTTGATCGACGTCGAGGTGGAAGGCATCGAACTGACCGTCGACGACATCTACCGCTTCGTCTCCACGCTGATCGGCGTCAGGGTCTTCTGACCCATTGGCGATTCGTGGAGCCGCACCGGCGGTCAGCGCCGCTGACGCTCCACAAATCGCGCGGAACGTCAGCCCGTGTAGGCCATGACGTGCTTGATGCGGGTGTAATCCTCGAATCCGTACATCGACAGGTCCTTACCGTGGCCCGACGACTTGAACCCGCCGTGCGGCATCTCGGCCACCAGAGGGATATGCGTGTTGATCCACACGCAGCCGAAATCGAGGGCAGCCGAAACCCGTAGTGCGCGCGACACATCGCGCGTCCACACCGACGACGCCAATCCGTATTCGGTGCCGTTGGCCCACGCGATCGCCTCATCCTCGTCGGAGAACGACTGCACCGTGATGACCGGGCCGAAGATCTCCTGCTGGACCAGCCTGTCGTCCTGCCGCAGGCCGCCGATCACCGTCGGTTCGACGTAGAAACCCTTGTCTCCCTGGCGTCCTCCGCCGACCGCGACCGAGGCGTGTGACGGCACGTCTCCCAGAAACCCGAGCACCCGCTCCAACTGAGTGGAGTTGTTGACCGGCGGCACCCACGCGTCCTCGTCGTCGGCGGACCTGCCGTACGTCGTCGTCGCGGCGCGCGCCTGCTCGGCCAGCGCCTCGGTCAGGTCCGAGGCCACCCGCGCCGTCGCGAGCACGCGCGTTGCCGCTGTGCAGTCCTGTCCGGCGTTGAAATAGCCCGCCGTCGCGATACCTTCGGCGGCCGATGCGATGTCGCTGTCGTCGAACACGATCACCGGCGCCTTGCCGCCCAACTCCAGGTGTGTGCGCTTGAGGTGTCCGCCCGCGCTGACCGCCACCGCGCGGCCCGCGGCGACCGAACCGGTGATCGACACCATCTGCGGAGTCGGGTGCGCCACGACGGCGGCGCCGGTTTCCCGGTCTCCGCAAACGACATTCAGCACTCCGGGCGGAAAGTGCCTGGCGGCGATCTGGGCCAGCATCACCGTCGTCACCGGGGTCGTGTCGCTGGGCTTGACGACGACGGTGTTGCCCGCCGCAACAGCGGGCACGAACTTCCAGATCGCCATCATCATCGGGTAGTTCCAGGGGGCCACCTGCCCGATGACCCCGACCGGTTCGCGGCGGATCCACGAGGTGTGGTTCTCCATGTACTCGCCGGCCGACTTGCCCTCCAACATTCGCGCGGCACCTGCGAAGAAGCGGATCTGGTCCACCATCGGGGGAATCTCTTCGGCCATCGTGACGTGGTTGGGCTTACCGGTGTTGCGTCCCTCGGCCTCGACGAGCGCCTGGGCACTTGCCTCGACGTCGTCGGCGAAGTCGAGCAGCGCCTTCTGCCGCACCGACGGCGTGGTGCGCTTCCAGTCGGCGAACGCCTTCGACGCGGCGGCGTACGCGTTGTCGATGTCGGCCTCGTTGGAGATCGGTGCGGTGCCGTACCGCTCACCGGTCGACGGTTCGACCAGCGGCATGGTGGCACCGCTGACCGAGTCGACGTTCTCGCCGCCGATGAAGTTCTGGACCTTGAAGTCGCTGGTCATTCGATCCTCTCTTCGGTACCGGGTTTGGAGCACGTCGGCTCACGGTCTTCGGCCAGCAAGTCGCTGGTCGTCAGGGGCGGACGGGAGCGCAGCACATCGACGAGGGTCCGCGAGACAACTACCGGCTCTCTTCGACGGTGCTCATCGAGCAAGAGCCTAACCAAGACAGCACCGATCCGGTTGATATCCGCGGGCGGGTGCAGGGTGATCCGCGGCCACACGGCGGAAACGCGACGGAATTCGTTGAGTCCGGATGTCTCGGGGCGCCCCGGCTGGCTTGCGGCCCGGGCAATGCGGGGTCTCATCGCGGTGGGCTGGTCGCCGCGGAAGCCCGCAATGGCACACTGGTCACTTATGGGCGCGCGCCTGAACCGGCGCTGCGCCGTGACCATATGACCTAACGAAAGACTCTGTCGCCATGGATTTGGTTGTCTTCCTTCCCCTGCTCATCGTGCTGGGCGCATTCATGTTCTTCGCGTCCCGCCGACAGAAGAAAGCCATGCAGGCCACCATCGACCTGCACGAATCGCTCCAGATCGATGACCGCGTGCACACCACGTCCGGTCTGGTCGGGACCATCAAGGGCATCACCGACGATGAGGTCGAACTGGAGATCGCGCCCGGTGTCGTCACCACCTGGATGAAGCTGGCGGTGCGCGACCGCATCACCGACGACGACGAGTTCGAGGACGACGAGCCCGAGTCGACCGCGACCGAGCTCACCGAAAGCCCCAACACCAAGACCGACGGCTGAGTCCGCGGGCGATCTTCACAGCCCGAGCCCGTAGTCTCTGCGGTGCTGACGAACCGATTCCGAGGAGACCTGACAAAACGTGGCATCGTCTTCGACGCCGGTGCACCCTGCCCGCTACCTCTCGCTCTTTTTGGTGTTGCTCGTCGGCGCCTACTGCCTGGTCTTTCTGACCGGAGACAAGAAGCCCGAACCCAAACTCGGCATTGATCTGCAGGGCGGTACCCGCGTCACTCTCACCGCCCGCACACCCGACGGGTCGCCTCCCACCCGCGAGGCGTTGGGCCAGGCGCAGCAGATCATCAACGACCGAGTCAACGGTCTCGGCGTGTCGGGCTCCGAGGTGATCATCGACGGCAACAACCTCGTCATCACCGTTCCCGGCAGCGAGAGCAGTGACGCCCGCAACCTCGGCCAGACGGCACGCCTGTACATCCGCCCGGTCGTGCACGTGATGCCCGCCGAGGTGCCGGGCGAGCAGCCGCCGATGGAGGGGCCGGCAGGCGCACCTCCGGGCGGTCCGATTCCCGGGATGCCGGGCTTGATCCCGGGTATGCCGGGAACCGAAGCGCCCCCCGGTGAGCAGCCTCCCGCCGGCCAACAGCCTCCCGCCGGTGATCAGCCGCCGGCCGATCCGGCCGCTCCACCGGCTCCGCAGCCGCGCCCCTACCCTCAGGAGCCACCCGCGCAGCCCGCACCGGAGCCGCCCCCGACACCGGGCAGCCCCGAGCCGACACCCGCGCCGGATGCTCCCGAACCGACGACCACTCCCACGTCACCCGAGGACATTCCGCTGGCGCAGCGCATCGCCGACGAGAAGCAGTTGCGGCAGAGCACCGATCAGCAGGTTCAGATCCTGGCATTGCAGTTCCAAGCCACCCGCTGCCACGAGGACGACGTTCTCGCGGGTAACGACGACCCGAACCTTCCGCTGATCACCTGCTCGGCCGACGGCAGGGAGGTGTACCTGCTGGACAAGTCGATCATCAACGGAGAGCAGATCCAGGACGCCACCTCCGGTCTCGACCAGCAGCGCGGTGAGTACGTCGTCGACCTCCAGTTCAAGGGCGATGGCGCGAAGACGTGGGCGGATTTCACCGCCGCCAACGTCGGGACGCAGACCGCGTTCGTGCTCGACACGAAAGTGATGAGCGCACCCGAGATCCGGGAACCGATCCCGGGCGGACGCACACAGATCAGCGGCCAGTTCACCCAGCAGTCGGCCCGCGAGTTGGCCAACGTGCTGAAATACGGTTCGCTGCCGTTGTCCTTCGAGTCGTCGGAGGCTGAAACCGTCTCCGCCACATTGGGTCTGTCGTCTCTGCGCGCGGGCCTGATCGCCGGCGCGGTCGGCCTGGCGTTGGTGTTGGCGTATTCGTTGCTCTACTACCGGATGCTGGGCGTGTTGACCGCGCTGTCGCTGATCGCTTCCGGTGCAATGGTTTACGCGATTCTGGTGCTTCTCGGCAGGTGGATCGGCTACACGCTGGACCTGGCCGGTATCGCCGGTCTGATCATCGGTATCGGTATGACGGCCGACTCGTTCGTGGTGTTCTTCGAACGCATCAAAGACGAGATCCGCGAAGGGCGTTCGTTCCGCTCGGCGGTGCCCCGCGGTTGGGCGAGGGCCCGCAAGACGATCGTGTCCGGCAACGCGGTGACGCTGCTCGCCGCGGCGGTGCTCTACGTCCTCGCGGTCGGACAGGTCAAGGGCTTCGCGTTCACCCTGGGTCTGACCACGATCCTCGACGTGGTCGTGGTGTTCCTGGTGACGTGGCCGCTGGTGTATCTGGCGTCGAAGTCGCCGACACTGGCCAAGCCTTCGTTGAACGGACTCGGTGCGGTGCAACAGATCGCCAGGGAGCGACGAGCGGCCGCGCACGCGACGGGACGGGACTGACATATGGCGCCCAAACAGTCATCGGACGAACCGCAGAGCACCGCCGTGGAGGCGCCGGACCTCGAGTCCGCCACGCCTCGCCACGGCTTCTTCGTCCGCCTCTACACCGGCACCGGGGCCTTCGAGGTCATCGGCAAGCGCAAGCTGTGGTACGCGGTCAGCGGTGCGATCGTCCTGGTGTGCCTGGCCAGCATGCTGCTGCGCGGCTTCACCTTCGGCATCGACTTCGAGGGCGGCACCAAGGTGTCGATGCCGACCGCGACCGAATCGGGCACCGTGACCACCCAGCAGGTCGAGGACGTCTTCAGCCAGACGCTGGGTAAGAGCCCGGAGTCGGTGGTCGTGGTCGGCAGCGGCGGATCGGCCACCGTGCAGATCCGGTCTGAGACGCTGACCAACGAGGAGACCGAGGAGCTGCGCACCGCGCTGTTCGACGCGTTCAAGCCCAAGGGGGCGGACGGGCAGCCCAGTAAGCAGGCCATCAGCGATTCCGCGGTGTCGGAGACGTGGGGCGGGCAGATCACGCAGAAGGCGCTCATCGCGCTGGTGGTGTTCCTGGTGCTGGCGACCATCTACATCATGCTGCGTTATGAGCGCTACATGTCGATCGCGGCGATGGCGACGCTGGTGTTCGACCTCGTGGTGACCGCCGGCGTCTACTCACTCGTCGGCTTCGAGGTCACCCCGGCCACGGTGATCGGCCTGCTCACGATTCTCGGCTTCTCGCTCTATGACACCGTCATCGTGTTCGACAAGGTCGAGGAGAACACCCACGGCTTCGAGCACACCACGAGACGCACCTTCGCCGAACACGCCAACCTCGCCGTCAACCAGACCTTCATGCGGTCCATCAACACCAGCCTCATCTCCGTGTTGCCGATCGTGGCGCTGATGGTCGTGGCGGTGTGGCTGCTGGGTGTGGGCACGCTGATGGACCTGGCGCTGGTGCAGTTGGTCGGCGTCATCGTCGGTACCTACTCGTCGATCTTCTTCGCGACCCCGCTGCTGGTGACGCTGCGCGAGCGCACCGACCTCGTGCGTAACCACACCCGCCGGGTGATGAACCGTCGCAAGAACGCGTCGGCCAGGGCCTCCCAGGCGGAGGGAGCTGACGAAGACGCCGCCGAGCCGGAGACCGTCGGGGCCGCCGCGCCCGCGCGTGCCGAGGCCGCGACGAGGACTACGCCGCCGCCGGACAAACCCGCGCCGGGGGCGCGTCCGGTGCGACCGAGCAGCAGCCGGACCGGACGTCCGTCGGGTAAGCGCGACACGCGGCGGCGGTAGGGGATGAGCGCCGGCAAGCGGGCGGGCACACAGCCCGCGAGGGCAGTGAGCCCGATCCGGCGTTGCGGTGCTCTGGCGGCGGCACTGGTGCTCGCGGCGTCGTTGGCGTCGGCGTGCACGCGCAGCCCTGCCGACAGCATCGACTACGCCGTCGACGGCACGCTGATCACCTATAACACCAACACCGTCGCCGGCGCCGCTTCGGCAGGCCCGCAGGCGTTCGCTCGGGTGCTGACCGGCTTCAACTACCACGGACCCGACGGCCAGATCGTCGGCGATCACGACTTCGGGACCATCTCGGTCGTCGGTAGACAACCGCTGGTCCTCGACTACGAGGTCAACGCGAACGCGGTGTACTCCGACGGCAAACCGATCACCTGCGACGACGTCGTGTTGGCGTGGGCGTCGCAGTCCGGCCGGTTCCCGGACTTCGACGCGGCCAGCCGCGCGGGCTACAGCGATATCGCGACGGTGGACTGCACGCCGGGGCAGAAGAAGGCGCGGGTGTCGTTCGCCCCTGATCGTGGTTTCGTCGACTTCGGGCAGCTGTTCTCCGCCACGTCGATGATGCCGTCGCACGTCATCGCCGACCAATTGGGTCTCGGCGACGGCGGAGTCACTCGGGCCATTCTCGACAACGACGGTGCCGCGGTGGAGCGCATCGCCGCGGTCTGGAACACCGGCTGGGACCTCAAGCCTGATCTGGACCTGAAGCGGTTCCCCTCGTCGGGGCCCTACAAGCTGGAATCGGTGACCGAGGACGGGGCCGTGGAGCTGGTCGCCAACGACAAGTGGTGGGGCGCCGAGCCGGTCACCAAGAAGGTCACCGTGTGGCCGCGCGGCGCCGACATTCAGGAGCGCGTCAATCAGGGCGCCTACGACGTCGTCGACATCGCCACCGGATCGTCGGGCACGCTGAACATGCCCGATGACTACGTGCGCACGGATGCCCCGTCGGCCGGCATCCAACAGCTGATATTCGCGCCGCAGGGGCCGTTGGCGGCTCCGCCGGCTCGCCGCGCGCTGGCCCTGTGCACGCCGCGCGACGTGATCGCGCGCAACGCCGAGCAGCCGATCGCCAATTCGCGGCTCAATCCCGCGTCCGAGGACGCTTACAGCGGGGCTGAGGCCGGTCTTGAGCCCGGACAGTTCGTCGCCGCCAACCCCGACGCCGCCCGGGCCGCGCTCAACGCGCGCCCCCTGACCGTGCGCATGGGGTACCAAAGCCCGAACGCGCGGTTGGCGGCGACCGTCGGCGCCATCGCCAAGGCGTGTGCGCCGGCCGGCATCACCGTCGAAGACGCCGCGGGCGACGCCGTGGGCCCACTGTCCTTGCGCGACAACAAGATCGACGTACTGATCGCCAGCACGGGCGGCGCCGCGGGGAGCGGGTCGACCGGCTCGTCGGCGATGGACGCCTATCAGTTCCACACCGGAAACGGCAACAACCTGCCGCGCTACTCCAATCCGCAGGTCGATCGGGTCATCTCGGCGATCGCGATCACCAACGACCCCAAGGAGATGGCCCGGCTGCTCGGCGAGGGCGGCCCCGTGCTGTGGGCCGACATGCCGACGTTGCCGCTGTACCGCCAGCAGCGCACGGTGCTGACTTCGAAGAAGATGTTCGCTGTGAGCAGTAATCCGACGCGATGGGGCGCGGGCTGGAACATGGACCGTTGGGTGTTGGACCGGTGAGTTCAGGCGGAGAAGACATCTCGACCCTGATCGCGAGGATGATGCGCGAGGTGCCCGACTTCCCGGAACCGGGCGTCGCGTTCAAGGACCTCACCCCTTTGCTGGCCGACGCGCGTGGGCTGGCCGCGGTCACCGATGCGCTCGCCGATGTCGCCCGCGGCGCGGACCTGGTGGCGGGCATCGACGCCCGCGGCTTTCTGCTCGGCGCGGCGGTCGCGTTGCGGCTGGGGACGGGTGTGTTGGCGATCCGCAAGGGCGGCAAGCTGCCGCCGCCGGTGTTCAGCGAGACCTATGCGCTCGAATACGGCACGGCCACGCTGGAGATTCCGGCCGACGGGGTCGACCTGGGCGGCCGCAAGGTGCTCATCATCGACGATGTGCTGGCCACCGGCGGCACCGCGGCCGCGGCGGTCAAGCTGCTGCAGAACGCCGGCGCCTCGGTACCAGGCGCCGCGGTGCTGCTCGAGTTGACCGCGCTGGGCGGCCGCGAAGCGCTCGATCCGTTGCCGGTCACGTCGCTATACCGGGTCTGAGGGATATCCTCGAAGGCGCGCGTGCGACGCCGCTGTCGAGACACGGATGAGCGCTTCGGCGTGAACGACCAGACCGGGAGGTGACCATGGCTGAGGAACCCGGCACGGGCCAGGCCGTGCAGTCAGCGCCGCCCGGCGACCAGATCCCCGAGACGCAGCCGCTGGAGATGCCGAAGCCCTCCGCGAGCGCGTCACGCCGCGTGCGGGCCCGGTTGGCGCGCCGGATGACGTCGCAGCGCAGCGCGATCAACCCGGTGCTGGAGCCGCTGGTCGCCGTCCACAAGGAGATCTATCCGAAGGCCAATCTGCAGTTGCTGCAGCGGGCCTACGAGGTGGCCGAGCGGCGGCACGCCGATCAGCTGCGCCGCTCGGGTGATCCCTACATCACCCATCCGTTGGCGGTGGCCAACATTCTGGCCGAGCTCGGCATGGACACCACCACGCTGATCGCGGCGCTGCTGCACGACACCGTCGAGGACACGGGTTACACCCTGGAAGCGTTGACCGAGGAGTTCGGCACCGAGGTCGGCCATCTGGTCGACGGCGTCACCAAGCTGGACAAGGTCGCGCTGGGCACCGCCGCGGAGGGCGAGACCATCCGCAAGATGATCATCGCGATGGCGCGGGACGCGCGCGTGCTGGTGATCAAGGTCGCCGACCGACTGCACAACATGCGCACGATGCGTTTCCTGCCGCCCGAAAAGCAGCAACGCAAGGCGCGCGAGACGCTGGAAGTCATTGCCCCACTTGCACATCGGTTGGGTATGGCAACGGTCAAGTGGGAACTCGAAGACCTCGCCTTCGCGATTCTGCATCCCAAGAAGTACGAGGAGATCGTGCGGCTGGTCGCCGACCGTGCGCCGTCGCGCGACACCTACCTGGCCAAGGTGCGCGCCGAGATCACCGCGACGCTCAACGCGTCGAAGATCACCGCCGTCGTCGAGGGCCGCCCCAAGCACTACTGGTCGATCTATCAGAAGATGATCGTCAAGGGCCGCGACTTCGACGACATTCACGACCTCGTCGGCGTGCGCATCCTCTGCGACGAGATCCGGGACTGCTACGCGGCTTTGGGCGTGGTCCATTCGCTGTGGCAGCCGATGGCGGGACGGTTCAAGGATTACATCGCCCAGCCGCGCTACGGCGTGTATCAGTCGCTGCACACCACCGTCGTCGGGCCCGAGGGCAAGCCGCTGGAAGTGCAGATCCGCACCCACGACATGCACAAGACGGCCGAACTCGGTATCGCTGCGCACTGGCGCTACAAGGAAACCAAGGGCCGCAACGCCGTTCCGAACCAGCACTCGTCGGCCGAGATCGACGACATGGCCTGGATGCGACAGCTCCTGGACTGGCAGCGGGAGGCCGCCGACCCCGGCGAGTTCCTGGAATCGCTGCGCTACGACCTTGCGGTGCAGGAGATCTTCGTCTTCACCCCCAAGGGTGATGTCATCACGCTGCCGACCGGCTCGACGCCGGTCGACTTCGCCTACGCGGTGCACACCGAGGTCGGTCACCGCTGTATCGGTGCTCGGGTGAACGGTCGCCTCGTCGCGTTGGAGCGCAAGCTTGAAAACGGGGAAGTGGTCGAGGTTTTCACGTCCAAGGCGCCCAACGCCGGACCGTCGCGCGACTGGCAGACCTTCGTGGTCTCGCCGCGCGCGAAGGCCAAGATCCGGCAGTGGTTCGCCAAGGAACGCCGCGAGGAGGCGCTCGAAGCCGGTAAGGACGCCATCGCCCGCGAGGTTCGGCGCGGCGGGCTTCCGTTGCAGCGCTTGATGAACGCCGAGTCGATGGGGGCGCTGGCCCGCGAACTGCGGTACGTCGACGTCTCGGCGCTCTACACCGCGGTGGGCGAGGGGCATGTCTCCGCGCGCCATGTGGTGCAGCGGCTGGTCGCCCAGGTCGGTGGCGACGAGGAGGCCTCCGACGAGCTGGCCGAACGTTCGACGCCAGCGACGATGCCGGTGCGCCAACGCACCAGCGACGACGTCGGGGTGGCCGTGCCGGGTGCTCCCGGTGTGCTGACCAAGCTCGCCAAGTGCTGCACGCCGGTGCCCGGCGACAACATCATGGGTTTTGTCACCCGCGGCGGCGGGGTCAGCGTGCACCGCACCGACTGCACGAACGCCGGGTCGCTGCAGCAGCAGTCGGAACGGATCATCGACGTGAAGTGGGCGCCGTCGCCGTCGTCGGTGTTCCTGGTCGCCATTCAGGTCGAGGCGCTCGACCGGCACCGGTTGCTGTCGGATGTCACGCGGGTGTTGGCCGACGAGAAGGTCAACATCCTGTCCGCATCGGTGACGACGTCCAACGACCGGGTGGCCATCAGTCGGTTCACCTTCGAGATGGGCGACCCCAAGCATCTGGGCCATGTGCTCAACGTCGTGCGCAATGTGGAGGGTGTGTACGACGTCTACCGGGTCACGTCCGCGGCGTGAGCCGCAATCGGGCAGAAGCGGCGTGAGTCGCAATCGGGCAGAAGCGGCGTAGCCCGCAAATTTCGCCGAAGCGCGTCAATTTTTGCCGGTTCTGGGATACTGCGACGATGCGGCCCGCGGTAATCGTCTTGCTCGTCTCTCTGGGAGTAGCCGTCGCCGGTTGCGGATCGACGATCAAACCGGAAGGGGCTGCACAGGCCGTCGTCGACCTCGTCTCCGAGCAGACCGGGTTCAAACCCACCGACGTGAAGTGCCCCGAGGGCGTCGAGGCCAAAGAGGGCGCGAAGTTCGAATGCAAGTTCACTGGACCCGAGGGCGAGGAGTACACCGCGAACATGCGGGTGACCAAGGTCGAGGACGAGGACGTCGAGTTCTACATCGAGACCGCCCCGACCGAGTAGCCGCCTAATCCAGTCGGATCGACTCGACGACGACGTCGGCGACGGGCTCGCCATCCTCGCTGCCGTCGGCGACTCCTTCGGCGGCGATCTTGTCCAGCGTCGCCAGACCGGTCTGGTCGATCGTGCCGAACACCGTGTACGTCGGCGGAAGCTGTGAATCCTCGTAGACGAGGAAGAACTGGCTGCCGTTGGTGCCGACTCCTGCATTGGCCATCGCCAGCGTCCCGCGCGGATAGCGGACCGGCGACCGCAGCGCCGGATCGCTCAACCGGTACTGGTTGGTCGGGTACTCGTTCGGGAACTGATACCCGGGTCCGCCGATACCGGTGCCAGTGGGGTCGCCGCACTGCAACACCCCGAGATGCACGTCCGTCGTCAGCCGGTGGCAGGGGGTGTCGTCGAAAAAGCCCTGCTGGGCGAGGCTGGCGAAGTTGTTGACCGTGCACGGGGCCTTGGCGTTGTCCAGCTGCAGGCCGATGTTGCCCTGATTGGTGGTGACGCTGGCGCTGACGAGTGCGGGATCGGTCGGCACGCGGCCGCTGCGGGGCGGCGTGGCCGGCTTGCTCGACGGGCCAGGCGTACGCGGGTACTGGCAGTTCGCGCCCAGCGTCGCGGGCGGGTTGAACTTCGGGAGCTCGTCGACGGCCAAGCCTCCGGTCGCGGTGTCGTCGGGAATCACACCGTCGAAGCTCTCGAGGTCGCGGCCCACCGCCGCGAGGACGAGGACGCTGACGACGACGATCAGCACCGTCAGGATCGTCACCAGGTATCCGATGACCAGGCCCGCGATCGCGATCCCGCGGCCCTCTTCGCCGGTCTTCTTGATCTGCGACAGCGACACGTGCCCGAACACGATGCCCAGCGGCGCGAACACGAACGCGCACACCAGCGCCGCGACGGCCAGGGAATTGGTCTGCCTGGGCGGCGGATACGGCGGATAGCCCAGCGAGTATCCGCCGTAAGGCGGTGGTTGCGGCGACGTGGTCATCGAACTGCTCCCGAGGCCGTGCGGCGGCGCACCACATACACGACGGCGCCGACGAGAGCAGTCGACAGCACGACCCCACCGGCAAGCAGTCCGATGCGTAGCGGTGTCGAACCCGGTTGCCCAGGAATCGTTTCCGGCTTTGATGACTCGAACTTCAGCGAAACAGGCAGGGCGTCGTGGTTCAAGAGGCTCGCCAGCGCACGGGCGTTGCCGGCCGTGAACTGACCGGTGATCTGGGTGCGCCCGCCCGGGATGGGTTCGCCGATCTCGGGTGCGCTGATCACCTTCGTGTCCAATACGAACGCGGCTTGGGCACCGGTGTTTGCGGCGGTGAAGTCGGCCCACACCTCGCTGCCGTCGCCGTCGAACTGAAGGTCAACGACATACTCGCCCCGCTTTACGTCCAGGTCAGCGGTGGCGTCCACGATCTGCTCACTGTTGATGATCGCCTTGTCGAGCAGATACACCTCGTCGTTGTCCTGCGAGCAGGTGATGAGGGGCAAATTCGGGTCGTCATGGCCGACCAGATCGTCATCGTCCGTGCAACGAGTCGCCTGGAACTGTAAAGCCAACAGTTGGATCTGCTCGTCGGTGCTTTGTCGCAACTGTCGCTCGTTGGCGATGCGCTGCGCCAGCCCGGGGTCGGGCGGCCGCGGCACCGCGGGGGTCGCGGGGGTCGCGGTACTGGGCTCTGCCGGGATCGCGTAGATCACCGGACGGATGTACATCCGTCCGATCCGGCCCACGGCACGTACCGCGTCGGCGTCGCCGGGGGCGGTGACGGTCAAAGCGTCGCCGTCGGAGGTCACCCGCGCATTCGGTAATCCCATCTCCTGCGCTCGCGCGGCGACCATGTCGCGCGTCTGGGACAGCGCCTCGGGGGAAGGCGCTGATCCGTCCAGCGCGTGCACGCTGAATGTGACCTGCGTGCCGGCCCGTGGGCCGGTACCCATCCATTCCGCCCGCGTCAGAATCGCTACCGCGGCATACGCCATGATGAGCACGGCCAGCAGCGACAACACGAGGTACGGCCCCGCGAGTGACGGCCGTCTGGGCGGCGGGTAGGAGTACTGCTGCGCCGGATAGCCGTACGGCGGCGGGGGACCGCCGTAGGGCGGAGGCGCGGTCACGGCGTCAGTCCAACAGGATGGACTTCACGGTGACCGGGGTGGCCGGCGCGCCGTCCTGACCGCCGCCGTCGACCCCGCCCTGCGCGATCTTGTCCAACGTGGCCAGCCCGGTGTCGTCGACGCGGCCGAACACCGTGTAGTTCGGCGGCAGCTTGGAGTCCTGGTACACGAGGAAGAACTGGCTGCCGTTGGTGTTCGGGCCGGCGTTGGCCATGGCCAGGGTGCCGCGCGGATAGGTGACCGGCTCCTGGAGTTTGGGGTCGTCGGGCTGGAACTGGTTGGTCGGGTACTCGTTGGCGAACGAGTAGCCCGGCCCGCCGGTGCCCTTGCCGGTCGGGTCGCCGCACTGCAGCACCTTGAGCTGTTCGGCGGTGGTCAACCTGTGGCAGGGGGTGTTGTCGAAGTAGCCCTGCTGGGCGAGGCTGGCGAAGCTGTTCACGGTGCACGGCGCCTTGCCGTTGTCGAGCAACAGGCCGAGGTTGCCCTGGTCAGTGGACATGCTGGCGCTGATCTCGGCGGGCTCGGTGGGCACCTTTCCGGCGCGGGGCGGATTCACCTGCTTGCTGGCCTGCTCCGCGGACGCCGGGTACTGGCAGTTCTCGCCGAGTCCGGCCGGAGCCGCGAACGCGGGCAGCGAGCCGGGCGCCGACGGCGCGGCCGAGGTGGGGGAGGTCTCGGTGGCGGCTGCGGTCTGGCTCTCGGAGTCACGGGTGGTGACGACGACCGCGACCACCGCGGCGATCACGATGATCGCGCCCGCGACCGAGCCGATGATCGTGTACAGGCGCCGCTTGCGTGCCTTCTCCGCGCGACGCTCCAACTGCCGCTCGAGCTTGCGCTTCGCCGTCGCCCGCCGCTGTTCGTTGGTCGGCACCGCTGATGTCCTCCTCTTTGTCGGTCGATCGGAGACGAGTGTGCCAGGCATTGCTGAGTGTGGCGCCGCGACCCACACCATCGCGTGGTGGGAAACTGGACGTCGTGTTCATCACCGGGTTTGCCGCCGGCATGCTGGCATGCAACTGCTACGTGCTGGCCCCGCGGGCCGGGGCCGACGCCATCGTCGTCGACCCCGGCCAGCGGGCGATGGGGCCGTTGCGCCGGATCCTGGACGAAAACCGCCTGACACCTGCGGCGGTGCTGTTGACGCACGGCCACATCGACCACATCTGGTCGGCGCAGAAGGTGGCCGACATGTACGGCTGCCCGGCCTACATCCATCCTGAGGACCGCTTCATGCTGACCGATCCGATCAAGGACTTCGGGCGCGGCTTCGTCGGGGGGCTGGCCAGCTCGGCGTTCGGCGTGTTGTTCCGCGAGCCCAGGCAGGTCGTCGAACTGGACAAGGACGGCGACAAGGTGGAGTTGGGCGGTGTGACGGTCACCGTCGACCACACACCCGGACACACCCGCGGGTCGGTGGTGTTCCGCGTCGAGGAGGGCTTCGGGTCGGGGCCGGGTGCGGTCGCGTTCACGGGCGATACCCTGTTCCGGCAGTCGGTGGGCCGCACGGACCTGCCGGGCGGCAGCGGGCGGGACCTGCTCGGCTCGATCGTCAACAAACTGTTGGTGCTCGACGACGACACCGTGGTACTACCGGGGCACGGCCCGAAGTCCACGATCGGCGTCGAACGCCGCACCAACCCGTTTCTCGAAGGCTTGACCTAGTGAGCTCCAGTGAGTGAATTTCAGGCGCCCAAGGGCGTACCGGACTACCTGCCACCCGACTCGGCGCAGTTCGTCGGTGTGCGCGACGGTCTGCTCGACACCGCACGGCGCGCCGGGTACGGCGACGTCGAACTGCCGATCTTCGAGGACACCGCGCTGTTCGCGCGTGGGGTCGGCGAGTCGACCGATGTGGTGTCCAAGGAGATGTACACGTTCTCCGACCGCGGCGACCGCTCGGTCACGCTGCGGCCCGAGGGCACCGCGGGGGTGATGCGCGCCGTCATCGAGCACGGCCTGGACCGCGGGCCGCTTCCGGTGAAGCTGTGCTATTCGGGGCCCTTCTTCCGGTACGAACGTCCGCAAGCCGGCCGCTATCGTCAGCTGCAGCAGGTCGGGGTGGAGGCCATCGGCGTCGACGACCCGGCACTGGACGCCGAGGTGATCGCGATCGCCGATGCGGGCTTCCGATCGCTGGGGCTCGACGGTTTCCGCCTCGAGATCACCTCGCTGGGTGACGAGACATGCCGTCCCCAGTACCGGGAACTGTTGCAGGACTTCCTGTTCAAGCTCGACCTCGACGACGAGACGCGGCGGCGCGCCGAGATCAACCCGCTGCGGGTGCTCGACGACAAGCGCCCGAAGATGCGTGAGATGACCGCCGATGCGCCGGTGATGCTCGACCACCTGTCGGATGTCGCCAAACAGCACTTCGACACCGTGCTGGCGCACCTGGACGCGTTGGCCGTGCCGTACGTCATCAACCCGCGCATGGTGCGCGGGCTGGACTACTACACCAAGACGACGTTCGAGTTCGTCCACGACGGGCTCGGCGCCCAATCAGGTATCGGTGGCGGCGGACGCTACGACGGCCTGATGGCGCAGCTCGGCGGAAAAGACCTGTCCGGCATCGGATTTGGGCTGGGAGTCGATCGCACGTTGCTGGCGTTGAAGGCCGAGGGCAAGACCGTCGGCGGGACAGCGCGCGTTGATGTGTTCGGTGTTCCGTTGGGGGAGCAGGCCAAGGTGACGCTGTCGGTGCTGGGCGCGCGACTGCGGGCGGCGGGTGTGCGCGTCGACCTTGCCTACGGCGACCGCGGCATCAAGGGCGCGATGCGCGCCGCGGACCGTTCGGGTGCGGCACTGGCGCTGGTGGCCGGTGACCGCGACATCGAAGCGGGCACGATCGGAGTGAAGAACCTGGCGACCGGGCAGCAGACGGATGTGCCGGTGGATGACGTGTTGACCGAAGTGCTGGCCCGCCTCAACCGCGCCTGATTTGTTGCGCGAGCGCTGGCCCCTGTTGCGCGCGCATCCTTGTTGCGCGAGCCCCTGTTGCGCGACGGTGCGTGTCTGTCGACGACACACCGCGAAATTTCGACGGTTTGCGCACGCTCGCGGGCCGGCGAGCGTGCTCAAACGCGGTGCACGGCGGCGGTGAGCACCCGTTCGAGCATCCCGATGCCACCACTGAACATGTTGCCCCGCATCAGTGTTCGCGTCGACGACGGGGTGACCGCGACCAGACTCGACGTCAGCAATCGCGACCGCCGCTCGAACCGCACCTGGTTCAGCGGGGCCACGATCTCACCGGCGCCGTCGCGGTAGGTCTGGTGTCGGCGGTCGAAGACGGCCACCGGGGGATATGCGCTCAGCGGTGTCATCCGCATGTGTCGAAGTGCCGCGCCCCCGCGAATCATCGCCCTGAAGGCCGCAATGCCGATGACAAGCAGCCCCGCGCCGATCACCGCCGAGGGCCACACCATCGAATACGCGAAGGCGTAGAAGATCGACACGGCGCCGAAGCCGCCGAAGATCAACGCCGACATCGTCAACAACAGCACCGTCACCTCAGTCGGCGCCCGTCCGCGGTCGATGAGCAGGACCTCGGGCCCCCGTTCGGCCACCACTACCGCGCCCTGATCCGCCAGCGGGATCGGCTCGAGCGGTGTGCTCACGCAGAGCCGCGAGCGACCGAGTTGAGGAGTTCGTCGATGTGCCCGACCCCACCGTCGAACGGGTTGCCGCGCTTGAGCGTCTTCGTGCCGCCGGGGGTGACCGCAACGAGTTTCGGTGAGCTGGAACCGATTTGAAACTTACGCGCGAAACGCACCTGATCCAGCTGCACCAGGGCGCCGCCGCGGTAGCTGAACAGTTCGAGTTTGCGATCCAGCACCGCGGCGGGCCGGCACTCGTGCAGCGGTCGGCTGCGGTACCGGCGGATTTTGCGGACGACCAAGAATGTGGCCACCGCCAGCGCCACGCCGACGGCCAGGAAGGCGGCGCCCAGCGCCCGCGACGGGACTCCGCCGATCAGTGCGACCAGCCCGAACCCGGCCACGACGAGCGTCAGGACGCCGAGCACGAACGCCAGCACCGTCAGCGCTCCTGTCCCGCGGTCCACGACCAGCACCCGACGGCCGTCGTCGGTGACGACAAGACCGCCGGTGTCGGCCAGTACCTGTGGCTCCGAAGCTGTGTTCACGGGTGCACTGTGCCACTTCGGCGCCCGCGAGCGTGCGCAAACTGTCGGAAATCTGCGGCGTGTCGTCTGCAGACCCGCTCGCTCGCGCAACAAAGGGAGAGCACTAGATGGCCATGGCGGCGCGGACGTCGGCTTCGGAGGCCGAACCGCCCGCACCGTCGGAGGTGACGCGGCCGGACTCGAGTACGTAGTAGTGCTGCGAGGACTCCAGCGCGAAACCGATGTGCTGTTCGACCAGCAGCACACCCAGGTCACCCCGCCGGGTCAGCGACGTGATCGCGGCCTCGATCTCGGCGACCACCGACGGCTGGATACCCTCGGTCGGCTCGTCGAGGATCAGGCACTTCGGCGTGGTGATGAGCGCGCGGGCGATCGCCAACTGCTGGCGCTGACCGCCAGAGAGCAGACCGGCGCGCCGGGTCAACAACTCCCGCAATGCGGGAAACAGGTCGAGTTGTTCGTCGATGAGCCGCTTGCCGTTCTTGCGTCCGTCCGCGACGACCTGCAGATTCTCCATCGTCGTCAGCTGGCCGAACGACTGCTGGCCCTGAGGGACGTAGGCCAGTCCGCGGGCGACGCGTGCGCTCGGCCGCAGCCGGCTGATGTCGTCACCGTCGAAGAGCACCTTGCCGGCACTGCATTTCAGCAACCCAACGGCGGCGCGCAGCAGCGTGGTCTTACCCGCGCCGTTGTGGCCCATCACCGCGGCGACCCCGTCGGAGGGCACATCCACGCTGACCCCATGGATGACCTCGGAACGACCGTAACCGCAACGCACGTCGACCAGTGACAGCATCTACGACTCCTCGATGAGTTCGGCGGGCACATCGGCGGTCCCGGCCGCCGCGGTGCCGAGGTAGACCTCTTGCACCTTGGGGTTGGCCTGCACCTCGGCGACAGTGCCCTCCGCGATCACCTGCCCGCGGGCCAGGACGCTCACCGACGTGGCGAACGCGCGCATGAAGTCCATATCGTGTTCGACGACGACGACGGTGCGCTGGGCACCGATGCGGCGCAACAGTTTTCCGGTCTCCTCGCGTTCCTCGTGGCTCATGCCGGCAACGGGTTCGTCGAGCAGCAGCACGTCGGCGTTCTGCACCAGAAGCATGCCGATCTCCAGCCACTGCTTCTGCCCGTGGGCCAGCACCCCGGCCGGCTTGTCGGCCAATTCAGTCAACCCGATGATGTCGAGCGCCTCTTCGATCGCGGGCAGCACACCCTTGCGACGGCGCAACAGCGTCCACGCCGACCGTCCCGCACCCGCGGCGATGTCGAGGTTCTGCAACACGGTCAGCTGCTCGAACACGGTGGCCGTCTGGAACGTGCGCCCCACCCCGAGTCGGGCGATCTGATGCACCTTCTTGCCCAGCAGTTCGACGCCGGACTTGTTGACCGACCCGGCGGCGTTCACCAAGCCGGTGATCGCGTCGATGACCGTCGTCTTGCCCGCACCGTTCGGGCCGATCAGAAATCTGAGGTCACCCTGGAAGAGGGTCAGATCGACATCGCTGACCGCTTTGAAACCGTCGAAATCGACTGTGAGACCACGTACTTCGAGGTACTCGGTGCCCATACCGACGTTGCCGCCCGCAATCGGCTCCGCTTGAAGGGTCATGTGGCTGCGCCCACCTTCTCGGTGTCGGGATCGGTCTGCGGTTGGGGTTCGGGTTCGACGGGCTTGCTGCGCCGGCGGATCCGGCGCCGTTTGAACAGCACACCGAGCCCGGCCAGCCCCGCCGGGAAGAATCCGACGACGACGATGAACAGCAGACCCTGCGCGTAGGTCCACTCGGACGGGAAGCGTTCGGAGAACAGGGTTTGCGCCCACGCCACCCCGATCGCGCCGAGTACCGGCCCCAGCAGCGTGGTGCGCCCACCGATCGCCACGCCGATCAGGAACGCGATCGAGGGCAGGATGCCCACCTGCGACGGCGCGATGAACCCGACGATCGGTGCGAACAGCGCACCGGCGATGCTGGCGAACAATGCCGCCACGGTGTAGGCGACCACCTTGATGTTCGCCGGGTCGTATCCGAGGAATCGGACACGCTCCTCACCGTCGCGGACCGCCACCAGCAGCTCGCCGTACCGGCTCTGCATGAGTTGGCGGACCACCGCGACGACGGCCAAAAGCACACCGGCGGCGATGAAGTACAGCATTCGCCGGTTGGCCGGGTCGTTGAGAGTGAACCCGAAGAACGTGCGAAACCTGTTGAGCCCGTTGCTACCACCCAGACTGGTCTGCCCGACGAGCAGGATCGCCAGCGCGGCGGCCAGCGCCTGGGACAGGATCGCGAAGTAGGCGCCCTTGACGCGGCGTTTGAACACACCGAGCCCCAGTGCGGCCGCGATCGCCGTCGGCACCAGCACGATCGCCGCCAAGGTAAAGGCGGGGGAGGCGAATGGCTGCCAGTAACCGGGCAATTCGCGTACTCCGGCGATCTGCATGAAGTCGGGCACATCGTCGCCGCGCAACTGCGCGTCGGCGATCTTCAGATGCATGCCCATCATGTAGCCGCCGAGCCCGAAGAACACGCCCTGACCCAACACGAGCATGCCGCCGCGGCCCCAGGCCAGCCCGATGCCGACCGCGACGATCGCGAAGCACAGGAACTTGGCCAGCAGGCTGAGCCGGAAGTCCGACAGCACCGCGGGCGCCACGGCGAACAGCAGCACCGCGGCCACCGCGAAACCGGCCCAGGTCTGCCAGCGGCCAACGAAGGTTCTCACGCGAGACTCCTTGTCCGGACGGTGAACAGGCCCTGCGGCCGTGCCTGCAGGAAGATCACGATGATCACGAACACGATCACCTTCGCCAGTGATGCGGTGGTGTTGTATTCGATGAACGAGTTCAAAAAGCCCAACGCGAACGCCGCGATCACCGTGCCCTTGATCTGGCCGAGTCCACCGACCACGACCACCAGAAAAGCGTCGATCAGATAGCTCTGCCCGATGGTCGGGCTGGTCGAACCGATCAGCGTCAACGCGACACCGGCCACCGCGGCCAAGCCCGACCCGATGAAAAACGTTGTGATGTCGGTCTTGCGGGACGAGATCCCACTGGTTTCGGCGAGGTCGCGGTTCTGCACGACGGCCCGTATCCGCCGTCCCATCGGGCTGACCTTGAGGGCGGTGGCCAGCGCAGCCACGCAGACCACGGCCAGCACCAGGATGAAGATCCGCGTCTTGGGCACGACCGCCCCGAACATCTCCACCCCGCCCGACAGCCACGCCGGCGCCACCACATTGACTGCGGGGGCTCCGAAGACGTCGCGGGCGACCTGCTGAAGGATCAACCCGACACCGAAGGTGACCAGCAGTGTATCCAGCGGGCGGTGATACATGCGGCGGATGAGCGTGGTCTCCAGAAGGGCGCCCATCGCGCCGCCGATCACAAATCCGACGCCCAGCGAGATCAACAGCGACGCACCGGCGCTCGACACGATCTGCTGCACCACGTAGGCGGTGTAGCAGCCGGCCATGATGAACTCACCGTGCGCCATGTTGATGACGCCCATCTGGCCGAACGTCAGCGACAGCCCCAGCGCGGCCAGCAACAGGATCGAGCCGAGGCTCAATCCCGTTGCCAGCTGCCCGATCAGGACATCCATAGGTGGCTCAGCTGGACAGGCCGGCTGCCCACGGATACGACTTGAGGTAGGGGTCGGGTTCGATCGGCCCCGGCGACTCCCAGATCGTGTAGATCAACCCGTCGGGACGGATTTCGCCGATGCGTGCGGTCTTGGTGATGTGGTGGTTCTCGCCGTCGATGGTGACCAGACCTTCCGGCGCGTCGAACGTCACGCCGCCGGCGTTGTCCTGAATCGCCTTGACGTCGAACGACTTTGCCTTTTCGACCGTGTTCTTCCACAGGTACACCGACACGTAGGCGGCCTCCATCGGATCCGACGTCGGCTTGTTGGCGCCGTACTTGTCCTTGTAGGCCTTGACGAACGCCTTGTTGACCGGGTTGTCGACGGTTTCGTAGTAGTTCCAGGCGGTGAGCTGGCCGGTGATGTTCTGGATACCGATGCCGCCGACCTCTTCCTCGGCGATCGACACCGACACCACCGGCATGGCCTCCGGGGTCAGGCCGACATTGCGGTACTCGCGGAAGAAGGCCACGTTCGAATCGCCGTTGAGGGTGTTGAACACGGCGTCGGCGCCCGCCGTGCGGACCTTGTTGACGATGGTCGAGAAGTCCGTCGAGCCCAGGGGCGTGTAGTCCTCACCCTTGATCTCGATGCCGTTGGCGCCCGCGTACGCCTTGATGATCCGGTTGGCGGTCTGCGGGAACACGTAGTCGCTGCCGACCAGATAGAGCGACTTGACGCCCTTCTCCTTGAGGTAATCCAGCGCGGGAACGATCTGCTGGTTGGTCGTGGCGCCGGTGTAGAAGATGTTCTTCGACGACTCCAGACCCTCGTACTGCACGGGGTAGTACAACAGGGAGTTCGCGCTCTCGAAGACCGGCAGCATCGCCTTGCGCGAGGAGGAGGTCCACCCGCCGAACACCGCTGCCACGCAGTCACTGCTGATCAGTTTCTCGGCCTTCTCCGCGAACACCGTCGGCTCGGATGCGCCGTCCTCACCGACGAGTTGGATCTGCTTGCCCATCACACCGCCGGAGGCGTTGATCTGCTCGACCGCGAGGTCGATGGCGTTGCGGACGGTCACTTCCGAGATGGCCATGGTGCCCGACAACGAGTTCAGCGCACCCACTTTGATCGTCGGGCCCGAGGTGTCCACACACGATTGGGCATTCGCCGAGTCCGACTCGGTCGCCTTGCTTCCGCAGCCGGCCAGCACCAGGCTCGTCGCAGCGACGATTCCGCCGGCAACAAGGGCTGAACGTCTCACGGAGGACCGTCGTGGTAGTCGCATGAACAGCCTTTCCCTATATATCCGCAGCGCACATCGGCGATGAGCGTCGAGCCGGGCGCGTGGTCCCGACATCGCGTGGTTGTCGAATCGGGACGTTAGAGCGGTGGTGTTTCTGGGAAATGTCTGCGTGTGACGAACAAATTAACCTGTGACTTCTCCGCAGGTCGTTCGCCATTCAGTGGCGGATGGAAGGCGCTCGCCAGCGGCGATGCCGGAGCCGTAACGGTTTGGTACCGTCCGGCGATGTGACGAACATGCGAACAGCTACAGCCAAGGTTGGGGCGGCACTCATGGTGGCGGCGGCGTCAGTCGCGGTCAGCCATGCGACGGCGAATGCCCAGTCGGAAGGCCACGTGGTCCGGTACACGCTGACGTCAACGGCCCCCGCCGACTTCCAACTCAACTATCTGACGGCTCAGCCTCCGAGCAAGGAGGCCTACAACGCCGACGCGTATGCGTACCTGAAGAAGGAAGAAGTGGTCCTGCAGCCGGGCGTGCCGTGGGTGTTCGAGACGACGATGGCCGACCCGCAGTGGGCGATCCTCACCGCGAGCACCGGCGTACACGCCATGCAAGCCTCCCCGAACCCGCACTGCGAGATCGCGATCGACGGTCAGGTGGCGGTGCAGCAGGACGGCACCTACACGGTGCAGTGTCAGCTCAGCCAGTGGTGAGGGCACCGCAGTAGATCTCGGGGCCGCTCAGTCGGCCACACTCTCCAGTTCGGACAATTTCAACGTGGGTGGCAGCGGCTCGGTGTGTAGCACACCGAGCCGCTGTGTCGCTCGCGTGAGCGCCACGTAGAGGTCGGCCGCTCCGCGCGGACCGTCGGCGAGGATGCGGCCCGGCTCGACGACGAGGACCGCGTCGAATTCCAATCCCTTGATCTCGGCCGGTGACACCGTCCCGGCCATTCCCGAAGGTCCGATCACGACGCTGGTCCCTTCGCGGCCCTGTTCATCGCGGCGGAACTCCTCGATCGCGACGGGCAGCTCCTCGTCGTCGACAAGGCGCGCCCATGGCCGAACACCGCATGCGCGAACCGATTCGGGCGGCCGCACCTCGGGAGCGAACTCGTCGAGCAGGCCGGCGGCGACGTCCATGATCTCGGCGGGCGTGCGGTAGTTCACCGACAGCGGCCGGTAGACCCAGCGCCCGGGCACATACGGATCGAGCATCGCGCCCCATGACGTGGCGCCCGCGGCCGATCGGCGCTGCGCGAGATCGCCGACCACGGTGAAGGACTTGCTGGGACACCGACGCATCAGAACCCGCCAGTCCATCTCCGAGAGTTCCTGCGCCTCGTCGACGACGACGTGCCGATACGTCCAATCACGGTCTGCGGCAGCACGTTCGGCGAGGTCACGATTGTCGCGCTCGACGAAGCGCTCGGCGAGATCCTCGGCATCGAGCAGGTCGGCGGCGATGAGGTGGTCCTCGTCGTCCATCAGGTCCTCGCGGGCCACCATCAGATCCAGCACGCCCGCGGCGTAGGCGGCCTCCTCCCGGCGTTGCGTCTCGGCCGCGGCGTCGGGTTCGACCCCGCCCAGCATGTCGACGAGCTCGTCGAGCAGCGGTACGTCCGACACCGTCCACGCATCGCCGTGCGCGCGCAACAGGGACTCGTCAGCGCCTGCGGCACTGAGCCGTTCGGCAGACTCGTAGAGCCCGGCCAGCAGAGCCTCCGGCGTCAGCTGCGGCCACAGATCGTCGAGGGCGGTGTGGAACGCCTCGTGGTCACCGAGCTCGTCGAGAAGCTCGGCTCGCAGGTGTTCCCACGCCGCCTTGTCGCCGCGCGTCAGCCAGCCCTTGCCGATGCGGGCTATCGCACGCTCGGTGAGGACCCAGGTGATGACGTCGACGAACACCGCGCGCGCGTCGTTGTGCGGCAAGCCGCTGTCGCGGGCCTCCTGGATCGCCCACTCGGCCGTCTCGGCGTCGATCCGGACGGTGACGTCGGCCAGCTTGATCGGCACCGGTTCTTCGGGAACCCGCTGCCGGTCGGCGATCGCCGCTGCCAGCACGTCCAGCATCGTCAGCGAACCCTTCGCCCGCGCCGCGTCGGGGGAGTCCTCGGCGGTGACCCGCAGGCCGGGAACGAGGTCACCGGTCGTCATGAACACGACGTTCGTTTCGCCGAGCGAGGGCAGCACCCGGTCGATGTGGCGCAAGAACGCGGTGTTCGGGCCGATCACCAGCACGCCGTGGCGTTCCATCCGCTCGCGCTGCGTGTAGAGCAGGTAGGCGACGCGGTGCAATGCGACGACGGTCTTGCCCGTGCCGGGGCCGCCCTCGATCACCAGCACGCCCGGGTGCTCGAGCCGGATGATCTCGTCCTGTTCGGACTGGATGGTCGCGACGATGTCGCGCATGCCTACACCGCGAGGTGCGTTGACCGCCGCGAGCAGTGCGGCGTCACCCTGCGCGCCTTCGGTGGGTCGGCCCAGGGTCTCGTCGGTGAAATCGGTGATGCGACGCCCGATGGAGTGGAACTGGCGCCGCCGGCGCATACCCTCCGGGTGGGCCGCGGTGGCGACGTAGAAGGGGCGCGCCGCGGGAGCCCGCCAGTCGAGGAGCAGCGGCTCGTACTCGTTGGCCTCGTCCAGCAACCCGATGCGACCGATGTAGAGACGATCGCCCGTGACGCTGTCCAGCCGACCGAAGCACAGACCGTGGTCGGCGACGTTGAGCCGGTTCATCCGCTTGGCCACCGCGCGCACCTCGGCGTCGCGGTCGACCAGCGAGCCGCCGTCACCGCGCAGCGCCGCGTCGTAGTGCTTGCGCACGCGGGCGCGTTCGGCGTCGAGTCGCGCATACAACCCGTCGATGTAGCGCTGTTCGGATGCCAGCTCGTCCTCGTGGCCCTCGATCGGCACACTGCCCCTCTCTGTCGGGTCACCGCCGGCTCGCGCGCGCGTCGACCTTGACATCCTATCGAACGTGAGTTCGAATCGGATGTATGCGGTGGGATGGGCAGGATGTCAGCGTCGACGACGGCGCGCTGCCCGGACTGCAGCGTATCGGTTTCGTGCGCAGCGTGCGGACGCCGCAGTTCGAGGGCATGACCTTCCATGAAGTGCTGTGCAAGTCGGCGCTCAACAAGGTGCCCAACGCGGCCATGCTGCCGTTCAGGTTCACGGTCAACGCCTACCGCGGATGCTCACACGCCTGCCGTTATTGCTTCGCGCGGCCCACGCACGAGTATCTGGATCTGAACTCCGGCAGCGATTTCGACAGCGAGGTCGTGGTCAAGACCAACGTGGCCGACGTGCTGCGCCGCGAACTGTCGCGACGGTCGTGGCAACGCGAGACGGTGGCCTTGGGCACCAACACCGATCCCTACCAGCGGGCCGAGGGCCGCTATGCGCTGATGCCGGGGATCATCTCGGCGCTGACCTATTCCGGTACGCCGTTTTCCATCCTCACCAAGGGCACCCTGCTGCGACGCGATCTGCCGCTGATCCGCGAGGCCGCCCGCCAGGTGGACGTCAGCGTGGCGGTTTCGCTCGCCGTCGGAGACCCCGTGCTGCACAAAGAAGTCGAACCGGGTACCCCGTCGCCGCAGGCGCGCCTCGGGATGATCGCCGCGATCCGCGACGCCGGGCTGGGCTGCCATGTGATGGTGGCCCCGGTGTTGCCGCATCTGACGGACTCGGCCGAGCACCTCGATGCGCTGCTGGCCCAGATCGCGGCGGCAGGAGCCACCGGTGTCACCGTGTTCGGCCTGCACCTGCGCGGTTCCACGCGCGGCTGGTTCATGAACTGGCTGGCCGGCGCACACCCGCAGCTGGTGCCCAAATACCGCGAGTTGTATCGCCGCGGCGCCTACCTGCCGCAGGACTACCGGAAGATGTTGCACGACAGGGCGGCACCGCTGGTCGCCAAGCACGGTCTGGCGCCCGACCGCCGGTCGTTCCGCGCCGCGGACACACCGCCGGTGCCGTCACCCGTCCAGACCCTGCAGCCCACTCTGTTCTGAACGCAACGGTCGCGGGCGCACGGAGAGTCAGCCCCTGTTGCGCTTGACCTCTTTGAACGGCACGTCGCGATCCGCGGCGGGTTCGCGTGGGAAGCCGAGCACGCGCTCGCCGATGATGTTGCGCGCGATCTCGGTGGTGCCGCCGCCGAGGGCGGCAGCCTGCCGGCCCAGATACCGCTCGCCGTAACGGATCAGGTCACCGTCGACGTCGACGACGCCCGCGCTGCCGGTGATGGCCAGGGCGGTGTCGAACTCCAGATGGTGGATGTCGGCGTGCGCGATGCGGATGATCGAACCCGCCGCCGGAGGCAGCGATCCGTCGAGGACGCCGTGGTACACGTGGTCGATCAGCTGTTCGCGGACCGCCCGGTGCGCCAGCGCGCGGCCGGCCATCGCGCGCAGCCGCTCATTGTCCGGCTGGCCGACCTTGTCGAGCAGCTCGACGTAGTTAATCGGCACATCGGATTTGCCCTCGGCGCCGATACCGCTGGCGAACTCCGAGCCGCCGCCGACCGCGCGCCGCTCGTGGTAGAGCTGGCGCGACGCCACGTGCCAGCCGCCGTTGACCTCGCCGACGACCGCGTCGTCGCCGAGTTCGAGGTTGTCGAAGAACTCCTCGCAGAACTCGACGGAACCGTTGACCTGCTTGATGCGGCGCAGTGTGATGCCGGGGCTGTCGATCGGCACCAGGAACATGGTGAGGCCCTCGTGCTTGGGCACATCCCAGTCGGTGCGCGCGAGCATCAACCCGTAATCGGCAGCGAAAGCGCTGGTACTCCACGTCTTTGCGCCGTTGATCACCCACTTGTCGCCCTTGCGGTCCGCACGGGTGATCACGCCGGCGAGGTCGGAGCCGCCGCTGGGTTCCGACAGCAGCTGCACCAGCACCTCGTCGCCGCGCAGCGCCGCAGAGATGTGCTGACGTTTCTGCTCTTCGCTTCCGGTGTCGAGGATGGTGGCCGCGCAGATCGTGAACGTCGGCGTGTTCAGGATCACCGGCATCTCGTAGCAGCGCGACACGTTGTCGAACGCCTTCTGGTAGGCGATCGGCAGGCCGAGCCCGCCGTACTCCTTCGGGAAGCAGATGCCGGCGAATCCGCCGTCCCACAACCGCTTCTGGAGTTCCCGCGCGCGCTGCCACGGTTCCTCTTCGCCGCGATCGTGTTCGGGCGGGTTGTTCGGATCGATGGACGGCATTTTCTGTGCCAGCCATGCCTGAGCCCGGGCGGCGAACTCCTCGACGGATTCCGCGGTGGCCGGCGCGGCCGGGGCCGACGTCGTCTCGGTCATGACGCTTGCTCCAGGTTCTCGGTGAGGGCGTAGACGCGCAGGTTGTGGTCCTCGGGGGTGCCGAACATCGAGCGGTTCACCGTGGTTCGACGCAGGAACAGGTGCAGGTCGTGCTCCCACGTCACCCCGATGCCGCCGTGCAGCTGCACACACAGCTGCAACATGCCCGGTGAGTATTCGCCCACATAGGATTTCGCGACGCTCACGGCCATCGCCGCCCCGGGAGTCCGCGCCGCCACCTCGGCCACCGCGGCGTTGGTCGTGGCCCGGCACCCTTCGAACCAGATCTTCAGGTCGGCGTACTTGTGCTTGAGTGCCTGATACGAGCCCAGGGGGCGGCCGAAGCTGTGCCGGTCGAATCCCCACTGAATCGTGAAGGCCAACACGGTATCCAGAATGCCGACGACTTCGGCGCACTGCAGCACGGAGGCGATCTGGGCCTGGCGCTCGATCAGCGCTGGTGTCACCTCGGCCGTGCCGACCGCCGCGCCCGCGTCGACCTCGACCCCGTCGAAGTGCACGCGCGCGTAACTCTTGACCATGTCGATCGAACGCTGTGGCTCCACACGCACACCCGGTGCGTCCGAGGGTACGAGGAACTGACGGACACCGTCGTCGGATTGTGCTGTCACCAAGAACAATCCGCTGTGCGCGCCGGCCTCGACACGGTCCTTGGCGCCGTCGATGCGGAAACCGGTCGCGGTGGCGGTGGCGGTGACCGACGGGGTCAGGGGAGACCATGGCCGGCCGGGTTCATACACCGCCCAGCTGGCCACCGCATCGCCGTCGACGAGCGCCGCGATGGTGTCCTCGTGGCCAGTGGGCGCGTCGACGAGTCCGGCGAGCACGGTGCTCACCGGGTGCAGCGGCCCGGGAGCGACGGTCTTACCGGCGATCTCGGCGACCAGTGCCAGATCCTTGACGCCGTCACCGGAGACACTGCCGCCGCCGAGTTCCTCGGGCACCAGCAGGCTGGTCCAGCCGAGTTCGACGGCTCGACGCCACCAGTCGGTGTCGAACGAGGTTCCGGCGTCGTGCATCTGCCGTATACGGCTCAGCGGCACTTCCTTCTCGAGAAACGACTGTGTCGTCGAGGCGAAGAGCAATAGCTCGGGATTCGTGCCGTTGTTCGCGCTGTCGCTCACGGGCTCTCTTTCGTAATCGTGCGAACGTGCGTGCCGCCGGATCGACACGCACGTTTCGCGACGGTGCCTGAACTCAGGCGGGGATGACGAGCGCGGGCACGTCGGGGTTGTGGACGATCTCGTTGGGCACCTTGAACAACTCGATCATGTTGCCGCCCATGACCTTCCGCTGGCCCTCCTCGTCGAGGCCCTGCAGGTCGTCGATCAGATGGGTCGGCTCGGCCAGGCCCTCGGGGTGCGGCCAGTCCGATCCGAAGATCACCCGGTCGACGCCGATGAGATCGGCCATCTGCTTGAAGTCGTCCTCCCAGAACGGCGCGACATACACGCCGCGCTTGAACGCCTCGATCGGATTCTCGGGGAATTCCTGCGGCATCTTCTTGTAGACGCCCTCGAACTGCTTGAACAGGTAGGGCACCCAGTCGGCACCGTTCTCGATCGACAAGATCCGCAGGTCGGGGTTGCGGGTGAGCGCGCCGTGGCACACCAGCGCGGCCATCGAATCCTCGATCGGCCGCTTGCCCATCGAGACCATCCGGAACGCGGTCGGCTTGAAGGGCAGGTACTCGTCGGCAGGTTCCCAGTCGTTGAGGTACTCGGCGTAGCCGGAATCCGATGCGTGCATCGACACCGGGATGCCGGCCTTGACGCAGGCGTCCCAGAACGGATCGAACTCGGGCAGCCCGAACGAACGCGTGCCCTTGAGCCCGGGCACCGGCGCAGGCCGCACCAGAACCGTCTTGGCGCCGCGCTCCAGGCACCACTCGAGTTCCTCGAGCGCGCGGTCGACGATGCCGAGGTTGATCACCGGGGTGGAAAAGATCCGGTCCTCGTAGTTGAACTGCCAGGTCTCGTACATCCACTCGTTGAGCGCGTGGATGACATCGAGAATGAGCTCCGGATCGTCCTTCATCCGTTCCTCGACCAGGCTGGCCAGGGTCGGGAACATCAGCGAGTAGTCCAGGCCGAGGCCGTCCATGACCTCGAGTCGTGCGGCGGGTTCGCGGAAGGCCGGAATCGCCTTCATCGGCTTGCCCATCACCTCGCGGAAGCTCTTGCCGCCGCTGCCGTGCTTGAAGTACTCCTCCTGGGCGCCCGGGCGCGCGACGACTTCGAAGGTGGGGTTCGGGATGTAGTCGCTGACCTGATTACGCACCATGATCTTGGTCCGCCCGCGCACCTCGATGTAGTCGATGACGTGCTTGCGGTGGTCGGGGAGGAACTTGGTCAGCGCCTCTTTGGGCTCGTAGAAGTGGTTGTCCGCGTCGAAGACGGGATAGGGAAGCTGGCGTGTCATGTTCGCCTCCTGCAAGTCTGATTGGCTGTGAGTGGTAATGACATTACCACTTTCGGACCAGCATAAACAGCCGCCCTGGAGAGGCTGGTTCTCGGCTTGTGCGATGCAGGTCAAGCGTGCTTGTCCGGGCCGGTGAGCCCGCTGAGGCAGAAGTCGTAGATGTCGTCGGCGCCGACCGGTGCGCCGCTCAGTTCCGCACCGAGCACCTGCAGCCGGATCGCGCCCAGTGCGGACTGCATGATCAGCGCGGCCCGCGCGTCGACGTTGAGGTCCGACCGGAAAACGCCCTCGGTGATGCCGCGGTTGATGATGTCTCTGATCAACTCGTAGACCGGGGAGAGCACGCGCGAGTACTCACGCGGCAAGGTCTCGGCGAGGCGGTCGTTGTAGTTCGTCAGACCCCGGTTGACCTTGTCCTGTGCGGTGGTCTCGGGCGGGGTGCAGATCCGGTCGATGAGGACCCGAAGGGCCGCGGCGGCCGGTAGCCCGTCAGTGTCCTCGCGCCAGCGGCGCGTCGACTCGGACATGATCTTGTCGACCAAGGCGAGGAGCAGCTCGTCCTTGGTCGAGAAGTGTTGGTAGAAGGACCGCAGCGACGTCTTCGACCGCTCGACCACCTCGAGCACGGTGAAGTCGGTGCGCCCGGTCTCTCCGAGGATCGCCAACGCCGACTTCATGAAGCGCTTGGGCCGGGGATCGCCATCGGCAGCGTCGGCCGTGCGGGTAGCGCTCGCGGCCGGGCGCCCGCTCGGCTTGGCCATGGTCGTCACCTTCCGGCTCGTGATTGACTGGTAACGACGTTACCGCTTTTGTAGAGGCTCGGTTACTGTTCCTTGCATGACCGCAGACTCAGCGCAGCAACAGTGGACCGTCGACACCCTGCTCGACCTGTTCGACGTCCGCCCGGACGGGGAGAACCGATTCATCGCCGAGACCGGGCCCGCCGGTGAGGAGGACCGGCAGGTTGTCGAGGGCACCCAGGTGCTCGCGCAGGTGATCGTGGCGGTGGCCAAGCGATTCGAGGGTAAGTCGGTTCGATCGGTGCATGCGGTGTTCTCGCGGGCGGTCATGGTCGCGGCCGGACCGGTCGAGTTGGAGATCGACGTCGTCAACGAAGGCCGTTCCACCGCAACCGCTGTCGTCGCGGCCAAGCAGAACGGCAAACGCTGCATCACCGTCACCGTGCTGACCGACGTCCCGACCGACGACGTCATCCGGCATGCGGTGCCGCGACCCGACGTGAAGCCACCCGCAGAAGCCAACGATGCCGGCATGGCCATGGCCGGTCGCGAGATCCGGCTGGTCGATGTCGTCGACGTCAACAGCCCCGACGAGGTCGGCCCGCCGGAACTGTACGCCTGGGTGCACTACGACAAGACCCCCGACCGCGACGAGCTCGCCAAGGCGCTCGTCGCGTATCTGACCGGGCACCTTGGTATTTCGACGACGATGCGCGCGCACGAGGGTATCGGCACCGCGCAGTCGCACATCACCGTGTCGACCGCGCCGATGACGGTGTCGGTCAGCTTCCACGAGCCGTTCGGCTGGGACGGATGGCTGCTCTACAGCCACGAGAGCACCCAGGTGGGCGCCGGCATGTCATACGTGCGCGGCACGGTGCACACCGAGGCGGGTGAGCTGATCGCATCCTTCGCCCAGGACGGGCTGATCCGGCCGCTGCGCACCAGCGATACGGCGATCAAGGAGCAGTCCCGGCTCTAACGGAGGCGGTGGCTCTGACGGAGGCGGTGGCCGGGCGCCGAAACTGAACTCCTGCACGAACATTCGTTGACATTTGGCGCACAAGTTCAGACGCGCGGCACGCTCAAATCTTGAGATAGCCCTTGTCGGCGGGGATTTGCGCCGCGGTCAGCAGTGACGAGGCGTCGCTGGCCAACCAGACCACGATGTCGGAGACCAGATCCGGGTCGGCCAGCGACTCCGTCGAGAGCGCGCCGGGGGAGAAGCTGTGGATGTAGGTCTGGTGGTCGGCGAAGATCTGGTACATCGACGTGTCGTTGCCCATCGGGGTGTCGGTGCCGTACGGATGCACCGAGTTGACCCGAATGCCGAACTCGCCGAGTTCGACCGCCAACGAGTTGGTGAGCCCGACGACGCCGAACTTGCTGGCGCAGTAGTGACCGCAGCCGGGGACGGCCTTGATGCCGGCTGCCGAACTGATCGTGATGATCGACCCGCCGTTGCCCGCCGCTATCATCGGCGGTACGGCGGCCTTGATCGTGTTCCACACACCGGTGAGGTTGACGTCGAGGACTTCCTGCCACTGTTGCGCCGAAATCTCCCACAGCCGGCCCCAATTCATCACACCGGCGTTGGCGACGACGATGTCGAGGCGGCCGAACTGCTCGATCGCGTCGGAGACCACCCGCTGCTGGCCGGCGAGGTCGCGGACGTCGACCCGGTCGGCGACGATCTTGCGGCCCTCACCTTCGACGAGGCTCACCGTTTCGGCGAGATCCTCCGGGCCCGCGGGCGAATAACCGTTGTGCGCGGCGACCGGACCGCAGGCGTCGATCGCGACGATGTCGGCGCCGGCGCGGGCCAGCCGGACGCAGTGCGAGCGGCCCTGGCCGCGGGCGGCGCCCGTCACGTAGGCCACCTTTCCGGCCAGTGGGGTGTCGGGGTTGGTCATTCAGTTCTCCTGATCAGTTGGCGCCGGCGGCGAGCCAGTCGTCGAACGTCGTCGGGGCGATGCGCGCATTCTCGCCGGGCAGCAGGACGTTTCCGGCCATCGAGAGCCCGAACATGCCCGACCAGGTCGGGACGAGCTTCAGCTGCCGGCCCCTGGCGGCCAGCGTCCGGCGTGCCATGTCGACAAGGTCCTGGGTCTCGGGTCCCGCGACATCCACATACCGGCCCTGCGGTTGACCGACGGCGACCTCGGCGAGGACCTCGGCGATGTCATCGGGCGCGATCGGCTGCACGAGCAGCGGGGCGATGGTCGACACCCCGTCCTGTTCGAACCAACCGGCGACCATGGCCGCGAAGTCGTGAAACTGGGTGGCGGGCACGATGGTCCACGGCACCGGTCCGTCGGCGACGAGCCGTTCCTGTTCCCGCTTGCCCGAGTAGTGCGCATTGCCTTCGATGTCGTGGATGCCGACGATTGACAACAGCACATGGTGACCGACACCGGCGCGCTGCTCGGCGGCGAGCAGATTGCCTGTGGTGGTGCCGAAGTACTCGATGGTGCGGTCCCGGTCGATGGGTGGTGCGCTGACGGCGTCGACGACGGCGTGTACGTCGGCGAGCGCGGAGTCCAGGCCTTCACCGGACATCAGGTCGACCCCGAGTGAGCGGCTGATGCGGACGACCTCGTGGCCGTCGCGCTCGAGTGCGGCGGCGGTGCGGGCGCCGATGTTTCCCGTCGCTCCTGCGATTGCGATGCGCATGAGTGTCTCCTTCGACCACGGTGACGGTACTCGCTGGGGGATGCGGATGGGGCCGGTCAGCTCAGCGTGGCCGCGACCTCCCGAAGCCGTGCGCCCGCACCGGAGATGATCGGTTCGCCGTGCCCGAAACACGCCGTGTCGATGTCGAGCGCGGCGAGGCGGCGGAATGACGCCACCGTGCGCGCCCGGTCCTGGTTGAAGGTGCCGAGCATGAGCGTGCCGACGTTGGCGATGGTGTCACCGGTGAGCAGCACACCGTGGCGGGGCAGATGGATCGCGATGCTGCCCTCGGTGTGGCCCGGTATCGACAGGATCTCGGCGCCGCCGCCGAAATCCAGGACGTCGCCGTCGCGTAGTTCCCGAGCGACGGGCACGGGGTCGGCCGCATCGGGCAATCCCGCGGCGACACGCGCGTGGATCGGCACCTCCCAATCTTCGAACACCGGTGGGGGCAGCGCGGCACCGTCGCGAATGGCCGCGGCGTCGCCGGCGCCGGCGAGGACAGGGGCCCCCGTCGATGTGTGGAGTTCGGCCGCCGAGCCGACGTGGTCGACATGCCCGTGTGTCAAGACGATCCGATCGACTCCGGGTACGGCCTCGGCGATGGCCGCGCCGGATCCCGGTGCCCCAGTGTCGATCAGCGTCACCGAGCCACCGTCGCGCCAGGCGTAGACCTGCCACCCGTCGACGACGAGCATGGTGAGGTTCGCGGTGACGGCAACGGACTCCATGCGTCCACGCTAGGGCGTACGAGCGGGCGGCGAAAGGGGCTCAGCCGGAGGCGAAATCACTCGTCAGCGCCGACCGCAGCACGTCGAGCGGCAGTCCGCCGAGGTCCAGCGCGCGATCGTGGAATTCCTTGAGCGACACACCGCGGCCCAGCATCTCGTCGCGTAGCCGTTGCCAGATGCGCTGCCCGATCGCGTACGACGGCGCCTGGCCCGGCCAGCCCAGGTAGCGGTCGAGCTCGAACTGCAGGTGCTCCTCGTTCATCGCGCTGTGGGACACCAGGAATTGCCACGCCTTGTCGACATCCCACACGGCGCCGTCGGGCGCGGTCATACCGCAGTGCACCCCGATGTCGATGACGACGCGCGCGGCCCGAAAGCGTTGCGCGTCCAGCATTCCGATGTGGTCGCCGGGATCGTCGAGCCAGCCGAGTTCGGCCATCAGCCGTTCGGCGTACAGCGCCCAACCCTCGCCGTGACCCGACACGAAGCAGCCCAGCCGCCGCCACCGGTTGAGTTGGTCGGCGCGCACGACCGCGCGGCCGATCTGCAGATGGTGTCCCGGAACGCCCTCGTGGAACACCGTCGTCGTCTCCTGCCATGTGTGGAAGGTGTCCACGCCGTGCGGAACCGACCACCACATCCGGCCCGGTCTGCTGAAATCTTCCGACGGACCGGTGTAGTAGATGCCGCCGGTGTGCGTCGGCGCGATCCGGCACTCCAGCTCACGCAGTGGTTCGGCGATGTCGAAGTGCGTGCCGGCCAGTGCCTCGACAGCACGGTCGGACAGGTCCTGCATCCATGCCTGCAGCGCGTCGACGCCGTGGATGAGGTAGCGCTCCTCACCGTCCAGTCGCCGCAGCGCGTCTGCGATCGACGTCCCGGGATACAACTGCTGAGCGAGCCTCTCCTGTTCGGCGACAATGCTTTCCAGCCGCTCCAGGCCCCACTCGTACGTCTCGTCGAAATCGACCTCGGCGCCGAGGAACGAACGCGAACGCAACCGGTAAACGTCTCGGCCCACGGCGTCCTCGGCGCGCGCATGCGGGGCGATCTCGTCGCCGAGGATCCTGTCCAGCTCCCGGTAGGCGTTGGCGGCGTTCGCCGCGTGCTGCTGCAATTCGTCGTGCAACGCCTTGTTCTCCGGGACCGCGTTCGCGACCATGTCGACCAGCAGGTGCTGAATGCTCGCGGCCTGTTCGATCCCGCGCATGACCTGGCGCACCGCCGGAGGATGTCCGTCGGCGACCGCGGCACGCAGGGCGTCGGCGTATCCGGCGACACGGTCGGGCAGTTGCGACAGCCGGCGCGCGATCACCGCCCAGTCGTCGGTGGTTTGGGTCGGCATGAGGTCGAACACGTTGCGCATCGACTGCAGCGGTGAGGCGATCACGTTGAGTTCGCCCAGATCGAGGCCGGCGTCGTTGAGGTCGATCACGATTCCCAGGCGCTCGCGCATCGCCGCCACCGTGACCTCGTCGACCGCGTCCGCCGGTGTGACCTCGGACAGTTCGCGCAGTGTGCGACGCGCTGCGTCGGCGCGCGCGGCGACACCGTCGGGGGAGTAGTCGGTGATCTCCTCCTCATAGTTGCGGTCGTGACCGGTTATGCCCATTTTCGTTGCGGCGCAAGGGTCGAGCTCGGCGAGGGTGTCCAGGTAGCGTTCGGCGACGGCGTCGACAGCCGTGGGCGTCCTACCCAAGGTCGTTCGTGGAGAAGGTGTCGCAGGCCTTGGGATCACCGGTGCGGTAGCCCTCGGTGAACCACTTCTGCCGCTGCGCGGCGGATCCGTGCGTCCACGCCTCGGGGTTCACCCGGCCGGTGGTCTGCTTCTGGATACGGTCATCGCCCACCGCGGCCGCGGCCGACAGCGCATCGGCGATGTCCTTGTCCGTCAACGGCTCTAGAAACGTGACGTCGGTGCCTTCCTGCTTGGTGATGGCGGCGTAGTGCGCCCACACCCCGGCGTAACAGTCGGCCTGCAGTTCGGTGCGCACGCCGCCGCCGGTGGGTCCCGCCGCCCCGGGGCCCTGCGAGTTTCGCAGCGCGCCGGTGAGGTTCTGCACGTGGTGGCCGAACTCATGGGCCACCACGTATTCCTGTGCCAACGGCCCGCCGCTGGAACCGAATTGGTCACGAAGTACATCGAAGAAGCCGACGTCGAAGTAGGCGGTCTGATCCGCCGGACAGTAGAACGGTCCGACCTCGCTGGTGGCATGGCCGCACGCCGTGTTGACACTCTCGGTGAAGAGGTGAACGCCGGGCCGCGTGTAGTCGGGCATCAGCTGCGGCCATATCCCGTCCAACGAAGTGGCGGTGGCGAGCACCAGGCATTGGGGGATCGCGTTGGCATCCGCGCCGGTCTTGCACTGGCTGACGTCGAAACCGGGCGCCTGCACACCCTGGCTGTCGTACTGACCCTGCTGGGGCACCACCGTGCTGGGGTCGACGCCGAGGAACAGCGCCACCACGAGGATGAGCAGGCCGCCGACTCCACCCCCGACCGCGATACCCCGCCCGGGTCCGCCCCCGCCGCCACTGGACGAGGCGGTGCTGGTGTCGATCCGCATACCTTCGTTGAAGGTCATGACGTTCAGCTTCGCACACTACGATTCGGTCGTGGCCACCGTTGTCGGACATTCGGTCGTCGTGCACACCGACCTCGGTGATCTCCGCGGCACGACCGAAGGCAGCGTCGGGGTCTGGCGAGGGGTGCCCTACGCCGAGCAACCCGTGGGTGAGCGCCGGTTCCTCGGTCCCGAGCCCAAGCGGCCGTGGACAGGGTTGCGCGACGCGGTCGAGCACGGGCCGCTGCCACCGCAGGGCAAGTCGTTCGTCGGCGGTGGCCGCGACGATCCCAAGGTCCGCGACGAGGCCTGCCTCACCCTGACGGTGTGGTCGCCCGACACCAGTGCGTCGCTCCCGGTGATGGTGTGGATCCCCGGCGGCGCGTTCGTGTTCGGTGCCGGTCAGTTCCAGCTCTACAACGGTTCGCGGCTGGCCGCCAACGGCGACGTGGTCGTCGTCAACATCACCTACCGCATCGGCGTCTTCGGTGGCTTCGAACTCGGCGACCTCGGCGACGGGTTCGACGACAACCTCGCGCTGCGGGACCAGATCGCCGCATTGCGGTGGGTCCGCGACCACATCGCGGCCTTCGGCGGCGATCCGTCCCGCGTGACGGTGTTCGGGGAGTCCGCGGGCGGCACGTCGGTGCTCGCGCTGATCGCCAGCCCCGCCGCCGAGGGCCTGTTCAGCCGCGCGATCGCCCAGAGCCCGGCGCTGCCGCTGATCGCCGATCGGGAGCAGCGGGCCCAGCAGGCGCACGAGTTCGTGCGCCGACTCGGCGTGCCGGTATCCGAGGTCAAGGGGCTACCGCAACGCGAGCTGCGCCGCGCGGCGGGCAGGCTGCAACTCGAAAGCGCCGCGCGCACGCCGACGTTGGCCTACGGGTTGACGTACGGCGTCGACCTACTGCCCCGTCACCCGGTGGATGCCGCACGCGCCGGAGCCCTGCGGCGGGTGCCGCTGATCATCGGGACCAACAGCCACGAAGCGTCGATGTTCGCCTGGACCAAACCGCCGATGCTGCCGACCACTCAGGCGTCTGTGGAGGCGTACTTCGCCCGCATCGGGCCCGACGCCAAACAGCGCGTGCTGGCCGCGTACCCGCACTATCCGCGCCGACGGGAGCTGGTGGCGTTCGCCTCCGACGTGATGTTCGGCGGGCCGGCGTGGGCGTTCGCCGATGCGTACAGCGCTCACGCCCCCACCCACATGTACCGCTTCGACCATTTCGGTTTCAGCCTGCGCATGCTCGGCCTCGGCGCGACACACGGTAGCGAGATCGTGCACATCCAGCACAGCTACGCGTCATATCTCGGGCGCAAGATCCACCCGCTGGGGCGGCGGTTGCAGCCCGCGGTCGGCAGGCGTATGCAGCGGGCGTGGCTCGACTTCGCTTCTCAGGGGTGGGACAGCGGCGAGATCCACTGGTCCAACGGGCACGACTGGCCCGTCTACGACACCGACCGGCGCTGCACCCGGATCATCATGAGCGCGCGCGACACGGTCGTCTCCGATCCCGACGCTGCGCGACGCGAGGCCTGGACATGGCTTTACTAGGCCGCCGAGAGGTCAGGCCCCGAAGCGGTTGGCGGCATAGTCGCGCAGGTTGTACAGGAACTTCTGGAACAGCCGGCCCATCACCGGCTTGCCGAGCGTCATCCCGATCCGGGCGGCGGCGCCGTTGGGTTTCATCGCCATCACCCACGTCAGGTGGCAGCCCTGCGGCGTCGGCACGACCCGGTAATCCTCGGCGAACGCCGCGATACTTCCGGTCGAGGCCTCGTTGAACCGAAAAGCCATGTGGCTGTAGGGCTCCCAGGCGACAAACTCCTCGTCGCCGACGATGCCGCCGCGCATTTTCACCGTTCGGGTGGTCCCGACACCGCGTGGTTCGGGGCTGGTCCATGTGACCTCGGTGATCACGGTGGCCCAGCGCGGCCATGACTCCGCGTCCGCAAGCACCTCGAAGAGCTGTTCGGGTGTGATCGCGAGGTCGACGGTGCTGACGAACCGGAACGGCGCGCTCTCGATGAAGCCCAGGTCGACGCGTTCACACTGCTGCATGGGCATACACAGTAAAGGACGGTGTCTAGTCAGAGCCCAGGTCTAGCCAGGTCCGTCGCTGGCCGCCGCCAGCAGCGGCACCAGCACATCGCTGATCGGCGTGCTCAACCCGTGCTCGGCGCCCTTGCGGGCGATCACCCCGTTGCGGATGTCCCACTCCAACGTCCGGCCGGCCTCGCGGTCGGTCAGCATCGAGGTCGTGATGTCTTCCGGCGATTTCGCGAGCAGGCCGACGATGTCGTCGATCACCTCGTCGCCCAACGTGGCGCCCTCGGCCCGCGCGACGGCGAGGCACTCGGCCAGATAACGGCGGGCAAGGCCGTCGACGTCGTCGCGCCGGAACATGCCCGAGCGGCGACCGCTGAGCACCATGAACCCCACCACCGCGTTGACCAGGAGCTTGTGCCAGGCGGCGTCGAGAAAGTTCGGATCGATTTCGACCGCGACCGCGCTGCCGGCGAACAGGTCTGCCAACGTCTGCGCGCCTGCCGTGTCGGGCAGCACCAACCGCGCTCCGGTGCGCAACCGCACATGACCCTGCGGCGTCGGCTCGGCCGAAACCCACACGGCCGCAGGCACAACCGTCGAACCCGGGCAGAAGCGGCCGACGCGCTCGACCTGTTCGACACCGTTCTGCAGCGCACACACCACGGTGCGGTCGTCGCACAACTTCGCCAGCCACCCGGCGGACTGCTCGTTTTGGGTGTCCTTGACCGCCAGCAGCACGACGTCGACCGACTCGTCGACGTCGGCGGGGTCGGTCAGCACCGGACCGGGCACCACAATCGGATCGCCGTCGTCAGACCTGACCTCGATCGAGTCGCGCGGTGTCCGTCCGCACAGCGTCACCGCGTGACCGGCCGCATACAACAAAGCCGCTACCGTCGAACCGATCGCCCCGGGCCCGACGAGGGCGACGCGACTAGGCATGAACGCCAAGTTACCGGCGAACCGCACCCCTCTACACTTGGGCAGTTGTCTTGTCAGGCGATTTCCTCAGGAGTCTCAGTGCTGCGCAGTCATGCCGCCGGATCGTTGCGGCCCGCCGACGCCGGTCAGAAGGTGACGTTGGCCGGCTGGGTGGCGCGTCGGCGCGACCACGGCGGCGTCATCTTCATCGATCTGCGCGACGCGTCGGGGGTGTCGCAGGTCGTGTTCCGCGAAGCGGCTGTCTTGGAGTCGGCGCACCGGTTGCGCGCCGAGTTCTGCATCGCCGTCGACGGCGTCGTGGAGATCCGCCCCGAAGGCAACGCCAACCCCGACATCGCGACCGGCGAAATCGAGGTCAACGCGACGTCGCTGACCGTGCTGGGGGAGAGCGCGCCGCTGCCGTTCCAGCTCGACGAGCAGCCCGGCGAAGAGGCACGCCTGAAGTACCGCTACCTCGACCTGCGGCGCGATGAACCCGGCCACGCGATCCGGCTGCGTTCCAAGGTGAACGCCGCCGCCCGCGAGGTGCTCGAGCGGCACGACTTCGTCGAGATCGAGACCCCGACGATGACGCGCTCCACCCCCGAGGGTGCGCGCGACTTCCTGGTGCCCGCACGGCTGCAGCCCGGATCGTTCTACGCGCTGCCGCAGAGCCCGCAGCTGTTCAAGCAGCTGCTGATGGTCGCGGGCATGGAGCGCTACTACCAGATCGCGCGCTGCTACCGCGACGAGGATTTCCGCGCGGACCGCCAGCCCGAGTTCACCCAGCTGGACCTCGAGATGAGCTTCGTCGACTCCGAGGACGTGATCGCCGTCTCCGAGGAGATCGTCGCGGCGCTGTGGCGGTTGATCGGCTACGACGTACCCCTGCCGCTGCCGCGGATCACGTACGCCGACGCGATGCGCCGGTTCGGTTCGGACAAGCCCGATCTGAGGTTCGGACTCGAACTCGTCGAGTGTGCCGAGTTCTTCAAAGACACCCCGTTCCGGGTGTTTCAGGCGCCGTACGTCGGCGCCGTCGTCATGCCCGGCGGAGCCTCCCAGCCTCGCCGCACCCTGGACGCCTGGCAGGACTTCGCCAAACAGCGGGGTCACAAGGGGCTGGCCTACGTACTCGTCGGCGAGGACGGCACGCTGAGCGGCCCGGTGGCCAAGAATCTGTCGGACGCCGAACGTGAGGGTCTGGCCGCCCACGTCGGCGCGAAGCCCGGTGACTGCGTGTTCTTCTCGGCGGGTCCGGCGAAGAGTTCGCGGGCGCTGCTCGGCGCGGTGCGCATCGAAATCGCCAAACGGCTCGACATGATCGACCCGAACGCCTGGGCGTTCACGTGGGTGGTGGACCCGCCGCTGTTCGAGCCCGCCGATGACGCGACGGCACACGGCGACGTCGCGGTCGGGTCCGGAGCGTGGACCGCGGTGCACCACGCGTTCACCGCCCCCAAACCCGAGTTCGAAGACCGCATCGACAGCGATCCGGGCAGCGTGCTGGCCGACGCCTACGACGTGGTGTGCAACGGCAACGAGATTGGCGGCGGCTCGGTCCGTATCCACCGCCGCGACATCCAGGAGCGGGTGTTCGCGGTGATGGGTATCGACAAGGCCGAGGCCGAGGAGAAGTTCGGATTCCTGTTGGAGGCGTTCACCTTTGGCGCGCCGCCGCACGGCGGCCTGGCGTTCGGGTGGGACCGCACCACCGCGCTGCTGGCCGGTGCGGACTCGATCCGCGAAGTGATCGCGTTCCCGAAGTCCGGCGGTGGTGTCGACCCGTTGACCGGTGCACCGGCGCCGATCACCCCGCAGCAGCGCAAGGAATCCGGAATCGACGCCAAGCCGAAGACCGACTGAATCCAATCCGCGTCGGATCAGTCGCCACTGAGGCTACGATCCGCGCGTGACAGGTGCGGTTCCGTCGGCGCCCTCAGGCACGCCCAGGCGGCGACGGGTCACCGTCGTGACGACGGTGGTCGCGGTCATCGCCGTCTACATCGGCTCCCTGGTGGGATACGCCCTGCTGGAGCCCGAGCACCGACATTTCCAGTTCTCCGAGCCCTCGGTCACCGGCGAAACCGTCGTCATCATCCGGCTGCGGGAGATGAACGCGGTGCAGAACCGGTTCGTCGTCGACGTCCTGCTGCACCCCGGCCCGGAACTGCAGACCGGCGCAACCGACGACGTCACGATCCGCCTGAGCTCGTGGACCCGCTCCGGCGAGCTGATCTACGTCCACCCCGCGTTGTCCGCCAATGACACGACGACCCAGCTGGTCGCCGTCGGGGACCCCGACGACTGGCCGTTCGACAGGTTCACCACCGACATCATCGGCGTGCAGGCTTTCTCGGGCGACGGCCCGGAGCAACGCCCGATCGCGGCGGGCATCGTCGTCGCAGGGCAGATCAACGGATGGGACGTCCACACCGAACAAGGCACCGCCGAGGGGGTGTCGACCGTGCGTTTCACGATGGAGCGCACCAGGGGAGCGCTCGCGTTCGACGTCGGGGTGCTGCTGGTGCTGCTTGCGCTGCCCGCGGCTGCACTGTTCGTGGCGATCGAGACGGTGCTGGGGCGACGAAAGTTCTTGCCGCCGTTGACGACCTGGTTCGCGGCGATGTTGTTCGCGGTGGTGCCGCTGCGAAACCTGTTGCCCGGCGCGCCGCCGGCGGGCGCCTGGATCGACCTGGCGGTGGTCCTGTGGGTGCTGATCGCGCTGGCGGCGGCGATGGTGCTGTACGTCGTCGCGTGGTGGCGACAGAAGGACTGATCAGCGCGGCCAGTCGCAGCCGGTGAGTTCGGCCGACGTGTGCCACAGGCGGCGCGCCATCGCCGGATCGACGGCCTTGCGTCGCAACCGGGTGACCTTGGGCCTGCCGAGCTGATTGAACCGCGGCGCCAGATAGGTCCCACTGGGCAGGTCGGTCGTCACCGCCTGCAAGGTGGCCCGGGCCCCCTGGGCTGGGGTGTGCATCAGGCGACGGATCCGTTGATGCTCACCCATTCCGAGCGATCGGGTGATGTCGGTGTCGGTGGAGCCGGGGTCGGTGGCGTAGGCGCGCACACCCCGATTGGCCAACTCGGCGACGAACAGGAGGTTGGCCAACTTGGATTCGCCGTAGGCGCTCCACTTCGAGTACTTGCGGCGATGCCAGTTCAAGTCGTCGAGATGCAAAGTGGCGAACAGGTACGTCGCGCTCGCCACCGAGATCACCCGGTCGGTGATCCGGTCGGCCAGCAGGCACGTCAACGCGAAGTGGCCGAGATGATTGATGCCGATGTGCGATTCGAAACCGTCGGTGGTGCGCGTCAGCGGCATGCCCATCACGCCGGCGTTGTTCACCAGCACATCAACGGATTCGACGGAATCGGCGAACGAGCGCACGCTGGCCAGGTCGGCGAGGTCGAGGGCGGCCACCTCGACGTCACCAGTCATCTCGGACGCGACCCGACGGCCCTTGTCCACATCGCGACAGGCGATGAGCACGCTGTGGCCGTCGGCCGCCAGTGCCGCCGCCGTGGCCTTGCCGACGCCGCTGTTACCGCCCGTCACGATCACCCGCATAGTTGTCGATTATGCGGATGCGGAATATCTAAGGAATACCGGGCCGTTCCTCACTCAGAGACGCTCGATGATGGTGGCGTTGGCCATGCCGCCGCCCTCACACATCGTCTGCAGGGCGTAGCGACCGCCGCGCTGCTCGAGCGCGTTCACGAGAGTCGTCATGATGCGCGCGCCGGACGCACCCAGCGGGTGACCGATGGCGATCGCGCCGCCGTTGACGTTCGTCTTGGCGAGATCGGCTCCGGTGTCCTGTGCCCAGGACAGCACGACGGGGGCGAACGCCTCGTTGACCTCGAACAGGTCGATATCGGCGAGGGTGAGCCCGGCTCGCTGCAGCACCTTCTCCGTCGCGGGGATGACGCCGGTCAGCATGTAGAGCGGATCGGAGCCGACGACGGTCATCGAGTGGATGCGGGCGAGCGGACGCAGACCCAGACGCGTGGCCACCTCGCTGGTGGTGATCAGCACCGCGGCGCTGCCGTCGGACAGCGGCGACGAGTTGCCCGGGGTGATTTTCCAGCCGATCTGGCCGAACCGCTGCTCGTAGGCGGGGTTGTAGAACGCCGGTTTGAGCGCGGCCAGCGTGTCGACGGTCGTGCCGGGCCGGATGATCTCGTCGGTGGTGAGACCGGCGACCGGGATCAGTTCGTTGTCGAAGCGGCCCTCCTTGGTCGCGGCCGCGGCCTTCTCGTGGCTGCCCGCCGAGAACTCGTCGAGCTGCTGACGCGACAGTCCCCATTTCGCAGCGATCAACTCAGCGCTGATGCCCTGTGGCACAAGGCCTTCGGGGTAGCGCTGGGCCATCGCGCCGAACGGGTCGCTGCCGGGCAGCACGCTGGAGCCCATCGGTACCCGCGACATCGATTCCACCCCGGCGGCGACGACGATGTCGTAGGCGCCCGAGATGACGCCCTGGGCGGCGAAGTGGATGGCCTGCTGGCTGCTGCCGCACTGGCGGTCGACCGTCGTACCCGGTACCGATTCGGGGAACCCGGCGCCCAGAGCGGCATTGCGCGCAATGTTGACCGCCTGATCGCCGACCTGGGTGACCGCCCCGGCGATGACGTCGTCGATCTGCGCCGGATCGATGCCGGTCCTGGCCACCAGTTCTTTGAGACTGTGCGCGAGCAGGTCCACGGGCAGCACGTCGTGCAGCGCCCCGTTCGGCTTGCCCTTTCCGACCGGTGTGCGAACCGCTCCGACGATGACGGCGTCCCGACCTGAGAATCCCGACATTGCTGCCTCCTAGCCTCCACGCTGAGTGAACTTGTCTATACCCAGCTATAGCAGCTAGGTATAGCGATAACAACTCAGGGGTACGGTGAATTCCATGACAGTTCTGCAGGGGAGGCTGGCCGACCGGGACGCCTGGTCGGCGGTCGGGGAGTGCCCCATCGAGAAGACGATGGCGGTGGCAGGCACCAAGTCGGCGATGCTCATCATGCGCGAGGCCTACTACGGCACCACCCGCTTCGAGGACTTCTGGCGCCGGGTCGGGATCACCAAAGCCGCCGCGGCGGCCCGGCTTTCGGACCTGGTCGAGGCTGGTCTGCTGGAGCGCCAGCCCTATCAGGAGCCGGGTCAGCGCAGCCGCGACGAGTACGTGCTCACCGAGGCGGGCCGGGAGTTCATGCCGGTGGTCTGGGCGATGTTCGAGTGGGGACGACGCCATCTGCCCAACCGCACGCCGTTGCGCCTCGCGCACCGGGGCTGTGGCGCGGAGGCCACCGTCGAGATCCGCTGCGCCGACGGCCACCGCGTCCCGCCCGAGGAACTCGCGGTACGGCTGAAGCGGTGAGCCCCGGCGGTGGGGTCTCGCGTCAAGAGTGCCGTCCCGCCACATTCGGCGATCACCGGTTACGGTTCTGCATTGATGGCATTACCGCTACACCACCCGCCCGACGACCTGCTGGGTAGGTACCGCACCGCGCGCGTTCAGCAGGCGCTGTTCGACGTGCGACCGGGCGCGGGCAGCGGCTACGACGAGTTCGTCGACGCCGCAGGCGATATCCGCCCGGGGTGGCAGGAGTTGGCCGAATGCGTCGCCGGGCGTGGCCGCCCCGGCCTGGCGCAGCTGAGTGACGTGGTGCGCAGCCTGGTCGACAACGACGGCATCACCTACGTCTCGGTCGACGGGCGCGGTTCGGTGGTCGGCCAGGCCGGCCCCGACGGCCATGAGCCCGCGGAACCGGGACCCTGGCATCTCGACGCGTTGCCCCTGGTGGTCTCGGCCGACGAGTGGAACACGCTGGAATCCGGTCTGCTGCAGCGCTCCCGACTGCTCGATGCGGTCCTGACCGACCTGTATGGGCCTCAGCTGTCGATCGCCAGCGGCGTGCTTCCCGCTGCGCTTCTCTTCGCCCATCCCGGCTACGTGCGGGCCGCGCGGGGCATCGACATCCCCGGCCGCCACCAGCTGTTTTTGCACGGCTGCGACGTCAGCCGTGTCGGCGACGGCGGCTTCCGGGTCAACGCCGACTGGACGCAGGCACCCTCGGGGGCGGGCTACGCGCTGGCGGACCGGCGCGTGGTGGCGCACGCCGTTCCCGACCTCTACGAACGGATCGGCCCGCGGCCGGCGTCTCCGTGGGCGCAGGCGCTGCGACTGGCGCTCATCGACGCCGCCCCCGAGTCTGCCGAGGAGCCCACGGTGGTGGTCCTCAGCCCCGGCATTCACTCCGAGACCGCCTTCGACCAGGCGTATCTGGCCGGCGTGCTGGGCTTCCCGCTGGTGGAGAGCGCCGACCTCGTCGTGCGTGACGGCAAGTTGTGGATGCGCTCGATGGGAACGCTCAAGCGCGTCGACGTCGTGCTGCGCCGGGTGGACGCGGACTTCGTCGATCCGCTGGATCTGCGTTCGGACTCACGGATCGGAGTCGCCGGTCTGGTCGAGGCGCTGCGCCGTGGCACGGTTGCCGTGGTCAACACGTTGGGCAGCGGCATCCTCGAAAGCCCCGGGCTGCAGCGGTTTCTGCCTGAACTCTCGGAGGTGTTGCTCGGCGAGTCACCGATGCTCGACACCACGCCGATGTACTGGGGCGGCAACGGCACCGAGCGCTCGCACCTGGTCGCCCACCTGTCGTCGCTGTTGATCAAGCCGGTGACCGGTGGCCGCCCGATCGTCGGCCCGGCTCTGTCCGCCGAGCAGCGCCGCCAGCTGAGCGCGTGCATCGAAGCAACGCCGTGGCAGTGGGTCGGCCAGGAACTACCCGAGTTCTCCTCTGCGCCAAGCATCGTCAGTTCGGGTGCCCTGTCGGCGGCGAACGTCGGTATGCGCCTGTTCACCGTCGCACAGCGCGGCGGGTATGCGCCGATGATCGGCGGCCTCGGCTACGTACTGGCGCCGGGCGACTCAGCGTACACACTGAACACCGTTGCGGCCAAGGATGTCTGGGTTCGGGCACCGGAGCGGGGCACCGTGGAGCGGGTTCCGCCGGTCGATCTGCCCGCGATCACGCCGAGCCCGACGCGGGCGGTGAGCTCGCCGCGCGTGCTGGCCGACATGTTCTGGGTGGGACGCTACGCCGAACGCGCCGAGCACATGGCGAGGCTGCTCACCGTGACCAGGGAGCGCTACCACGAATTCCATTACCGCCGAGACATGGACGGCAGCGAATGCGTGCCGGTGTTGCTGACCGCGCTGGGCCACCAAACCGGTACCGACACCGGCGCCGACGGTGACGACGCGGAGCTGATCGCCACCGCCCAGTCGACCCTGTGGTCGTTGACCGCAGACCGGCACCGCCCGGGCTCGTTGGCGCAGTCCGTCGAACGTCTGGGCCTGCTCACCCGTTCGGTGCGCGACCAGATGTCCAACGACACCTGGATGGTGCTGGCCGCTGTCGAACGGGCGCTGCTTCATCCACCCGCGTCATCGTCCGGCCGTTCCGCCGACGAGCCGCCCGATTCCCAGGCCGAGGGCGAGGCGTTCCTCACCGCGACGGCCAGCCTGACCCTCGCGGGCATGCTGGCGCTGTCGGGCGTGGCGGCGGAGTCGATGATCCGTGACGTCAGCTGGACGATGATGGACATCGGCAAGCGCATCGAACGCGGGCTGAACCTCACCGCGTTGCTGAGTGCGACGCTGACCACCGCCCGTAACCCCGGCGCCGAACAGGCCATCACCGAATCGACTCTGGTGGTGTGCGAGTCGGCGATCATCTACCGGCGCCGCATGCTGGGCAAGGTCAGCGTGTCCGCAGTCGCCGACCTCGTGCTGTTCGACGCCGACAACCCGCGCTCGCTGGCCTACCAGCTGGAGCGGCTACGCACGAATCTCAAGGCGCTGCCCGGTTCCTCGGGATCGTCTCGGGCCGAGCGGATGGTCGACGAGATCGGTACCCGGCTACGGCGACTCGACCCCGATGACCTGGAGGAGATCGTGAACGGCAGGCGAGCCGAGCTGGCCGAGCTGCTCGACGGGATGCATGCCGACCTCCGCGAGTTGGCCAACGTCATCACCGCGACCCATCTGTCGCTGCCCGGCGGGATGCAGCACCTGTGGGGCAAGGACGAGCGAAGGTTGATGCCATGACCGCGTTCCCGGACGGCCCGACCTCGTCGGCCGCCAGCCGCATCTACCGCATCATGCACCGCACCGTGTACCGCTACGCCGCCGATGTCACCAGTTCCTACGGCCGCGGCTTCCTGGCCCCACGGGACACCGAGCGGCAGCGCTGCCTGTCGCACGAGCTCGAGATCGATCCGCCAGCCGCCGACAGCTCCACCAGTCGCGACGTCTACGGCAACATCAGCTCGTACTTCCACGTCACCGAACGTCACCGGGAGCTGACGGTGACCAGCCGCTCGGTGGTCGAAGTCGACCCACCGCCGCCCACGCTGTACGGGGCCGGTTCGGCGTTGGCGCCGTGGGAGATCGCCCGCCCCGTCGGCGTCGACGCGGCGTTGGCGACCGAGTTCACCCTCGACCTGCAACCGCCGGAGATCACGCCGGCCCTACGCGATTACGCCGCAGCGAGTTTCGAGCCGGAACGGCCGCTGATCGACGCGCTGGAGGACCTGACGCACCGCATCTACTCCGATTTCACCTACCGATCGGGATCGACGACGGTGTCCACTCAGGTCAGCCAGGTTTTGGCGGCACGCGAAGGGGTATGTCAGGACTTCGCACGGCTGGCCATCGCCTGCCTGCGCGCCAACGGGTTGGCCGCCAGTTATGTGTCCGGTTATCTGGCGACCGATCCACCGCCCGGGAAGGAACGGATGATCGGTATCGACGCGACCCACGCGTGGGCCGCCGTGTGGACACCGCAGAATCAGTGGTTGGGCCTGGATCCCACCAACGACCAGATGGTCGACGAGCGCTACATCACCGTCGGGTACGGCCGCGACTACGCCGACGTCCCGCCGTTGCGCGGCATCATCTACACCGACTCGCAGAGCAGCGAGATCGACGTCTCCGTCGACGTCGAACCGTTCGAGGGGGGAGTGCTGCATGCGTGACTTCCTGTGCCCCAATTGCGGACAGCGCCTGGCTTTCGAGAACTCGTTGTGCCTGTCGTGCGGTAAACCGCTCGGGTTCTCCCTCGACGACATGGCGTTGTTGGTCATCGCCACCGGGGACGAGCAGAACCACGCCGGCTTCGTCGACGGCGAGAAGTATCAACTGTGCGCGAACATGCATCTGGCGGAATGCAATTGGCTGGTGGAGAAGGGTCCGATCCACAAGCTGTGTGAGTCGTGCAGCCTCACCCGCACCCGGCCCCAGGACTCCGACACCAAGGCGCTCGCGGCGTTCGCCGACGCCGAGCGCGCCAAGCGGCGGTTGTTGGTCGAACTGTACGAGCTCAAGCTGCCGATCGTCGGCCGTGACGAGGATCCCGACTACGGCCTGGCCTTCGACCTGCTCTCCAGCGAGCATCAGAAAGTATTCACCGGTCACGAAAACGGTGTCATCACATTGGATCTCGCCGAGGGCGACGATGTGCACCGTGAGCAGTTGCGCAAGGCGATGGACGAGCCGTACCGCACGCTGCTCGGCCACTTCCGCCACGAGGTGGGGCACTATTACTACTACCGCCTGGTCAGCGTGTCACCCGACTACGACGCCCGGTTCCGCGAGTTGTTCGGCGACCCCGACGCCGATTACCAGGCGGCGCTGGACCGCCATTACAACGAGGGCCCGCCCGACAACTGGGGGGAGAGCTACGTCTCCTCCTACGCCACCATGCATCCGGCCGAGGACTGGGCGGAGACGTTCGCGCATTATCTGCACATCCGCGACACCCTCGACACCGCCGCCGCGTTCGGGGTGGCGCCCGCGGCGGCAACGTTCGAGCGAAAGGTGCTGGGGCCGAGCAGCTTCGATGCGATCATCGACATGTGGCTGCCGCTGTCGTGGGCGCTGAACATGCTCAACCGCTCGATGGGCAAGGACGATGTCTATCCCTTTGTGCTGCCCGTCCCGGTGCTCGAGAAGATGCGGTTCGTCCACACCGTGGTCGACGAGATCACCCACACCTAGTCCCACCACCTCCGCGAGCACCTACACCACCTCCGCGAGCGGCCGTGTCTGCATGCAACACGCCGCGCAACGTCGTCATTTCGCGGTCGCTCGCGCCGGTTGAGTCACCGCCCCGCCACACCCGTGGCCAACAGCTCGCGCGCCTCGGCGCCGCCGTCGAGCTGACGGGTCCGCCGTTCGACGATGACCCACCGCCCGTCGCTGCGGCGCAACCGAAAGTGGTTGGCCCCTGCCCGGGATACCGCGAAACCGTCGTCGTGGCGCGTCACCAACAGCGACTCGCAGACCGCGACCGCATCGTCGCCGTCCACCGTGACCACCGCGGGCCCAAGGAAGTGGCAGCAACCGCGACGGATCAAACCCTGGTGGGCGCCGGAGCGCACCATCGCCGCGACCTCCTCACGGCCCGCCATGTGCCAACCCTCGACGTCGTAGCTGCCGTCGTCGGCCCAGAGGTCTGCTGCCGCATCGGCTTCGCCGGCGTCCACCAGCGGACCGTAGGACGCGATCAGCCGTTCGATCGCGCGCTCGTCCTCGATGCGGGCGAGCCGCCGCTCCAGGTCCGCCAACTCGGTCATCGGGTTCCCCTCTCGCCCAGCAGCTTCTGCATGAACTCGTGCGTGCGCAGCACTACCTTCGCGCGGTCCGGGTCGTTACGGCGTGCGACGTCGTCGGCGTTACCGCCCGCGATATGTACCGGCCCATTGGCCAACTGCTCCAGACCTTCGCGCGCCACATCGGCGGGATCGGCCACCCGCATACCGGGCACGTCGAAGTTCAAGCCCACCCGCTCCATCGCCGGTGTGCGGGTCACACCCAGGACGAGTTCGAGCACGTGCACGTCGTAGTCACGCAATTCGAGCCACAGGCTCTCGGCAAAGATCCGGCCGAACGCCTTCACCCCGCCATAGACCGTATGGCGCTCGGAGCCGAGGTAACCGGCCATCGACCCCACCATCAAGATGCCTCCGCGGCGGCGCTCACGCATCGGACGGCCGAAGTGCTGCACCAGCGCGAGCATCGTGCCGATATTCAGGTCGATCACCTTCTGAAAGTCAGCGAGGCCGGCGTCGAGGAACTGCTCGCTGCAGGTGTTGGCCCCCGCGTTGTAGATCAGCAGGCCGACCTCGACGTCACCGGTGACCGCCACGGTGCGCTCCATCGCGTCGGGTGAGGTCAGGTCGACGGCTAGGGTGCGCACCTCCACGCCGCTGCGGCGACAAGCCTCCGCCGTCTGCTCGAGCGGATCGGGCTTGCGTGCGATCAGCACGAGGTTGAAGCCCGCGCGGGCGAGCTGGTGGGCGAATTCGGCGCCGACACCTTCCGAGCCGCCGGCGATCACCGCCCAAGGTCCGTATCGAGCAAGATCCGTCACGCCCGCATTGTCGCCGACGCGCTGTCGGCTTCCGCGGGCGGACGTGGGCCACCCGACATCTCGGCGTGTCGGAAACACCTTGGGTCCGTCGACGGCGAGAGGCGGCCCTACGATCGCCCGGTGGCTGATCGATATGGCTCCGACATCCTGGCCAACAATCCGCACCCGCGTAAGGTTCGCTCCACCGAACAACCGGCCGAGATCGGGCTGGTCGTCGAGGACGCGCAGACCGGATACGTCGGCGCCATCGTCCGTGTTGAGTACGGCCGCATGGAACTGGAAGACCGCAACGGACGACGTAAGCCGTTCCCCGTCGGGCCGGGCTACCTGATCGACGGCAAGCCGGTGATCCTGACCGCGCCCCGCCGGGCCGCACCCACGACCATCCGCACCGCGTCGGGATCCGTCGCAGTGCACGGTGCGCGGGCCAAGGTCGCGCTGGCCAGCCGCATCTATGTCGAGGGCCGGCACGACGCCGAACTCGTCGAACAGGTCTGGGGTGACGATCTGCGGATCGAGGGCGTCGTCGTCGAACATCTCGGCGGCATCGACGATCTCGTGACCATCGTCGAGGACTTCCGGCCCGGGCCCGGCCGCCGCCTCGGCGTGCTCGTCGACCACCTGGTCTCGGGGTCGAAGGAGGCACGCATCGCGGACGCGGTCCGGCGCGGCCCCGGCGGCGCCCACACCCTGGTCGTCGGGCACCCGTTCATCGACATCTGGCAGGCCGTCAAGCCCGAGCGGCTCGGCGTCGAGACGTGGCCCGTCATTCCGAAGGGCATCGATTGGAAGACGGGCGTGTGCCGCGCGCTCGGGTGGCCCGCCGCCGGTCAGGCCGACATCGCACGGGCGTGGCAGCGCATCCGCGGGCGGGTGCGGGACTGGAACGACCTCGAGCCCGCGCTGATCGGGCGGGTCGAGGAGCTGATCGACTTCGTGACGCAACCCGCGTCGTGACGGCGTGGTAAGCAGAAGGCGTGTCCGACGGTCTGTTCGACGTCCCCGGCGAGGCTCCCACGCCCGCGGCCGGGCCCGTCGGCGCGTCGTCGCCTTTGGCGGTGCGGATGCGCCCGGCCACGCTCGACGAGGTGGTCGGCCAGGACCACCTGCTGCAGGCCGGCTCTCCGCTGCGCCGGATGGTCGAGGGCTCGGGTGCCGCCTCGGTCATCCTCTACGGCCCGCCCGGTACCGGTAAGACCACGCTGGCGTCGCTGATCTCACAAGCCACCGGGCGCCGGTTCGAGGCCCTGTCGGCGCTGTCGGCGGGCGTCAAAGAGGTGCGCGCCGTGATCGACGTCGCCAGGCGCGCGGCCGCATACGGCGAGCAGACCGTGCTGTTCATCGACGAGGTGCACCGCTTCTCCAAGACGCAGCAGGACGCCCTGCTGTCCGCGGTCGAGAACCGTGTCGTCGCTCTGGTCGCCGCCACCACCGAGAACCCCTCGTTCTCGGTGGTGGCTCCGCTGCTCTCGCGGTCGCTGATCCTGCAGCTGCAACCCCTCGACGCCGATGCGGTGCGCACGCTGGTCCGCCGCGCCATCGACGACCCTCGCGGACTAGCCGGCAAGGTCAGCGTCACCGACGAGGCTGTCGACCTTCTGGTCGCGCTGTCGGCCGGCGACGCCCGCCGGGCGCTGACCGCGCTCGAGGTCGCGGCCGAAGCGGGGGAGGCCGTGACGGTCGAGACCATCGAGCAATCCCTGGACAAGGCCGCCGTTCGCTACGACCGCGACGGGGATCAGCACTACGACGTGATCAGCGCGTTCATCAAGTCCGTCCGCGGATCCGATGTCGACGCCGCGCTGCACTATCTGTCCCGGATGCTGGTCGCGGGGGAGGACCCGCGCTTTGTGGCGCGCCGGCTGATGATCTTGGCCAGCGAGGACATCGGGATGGCCGATCCGACCGCCTTGCAGACCGCCGTGGCCGCAGCGCAGACCGTGCAGTTGATCGGCATGCCCGAAGCCCAACTCACGCTCGCGCACGCCACGGTTCATCTCGCGACAGCCCCGAAGTCCAACGCCGTGACCACCGCGCTGGGGGCGGCGATGGCCGACATCCGGGCGGGTAAGGCCGGTTTGGTGCCGCCGCATCTGCGCGACGGCCACTACTCGGGCGCGGAGAAGCTGGGCAACGCGGTCGGCTACAAATACAGCCACGACGATCCGGACGGCGTTGTGCCGCAACAGTATCCGCCCGATGAACTGGTCGGCGTCGACTACTACAAGCCGACGTCGCACGGCGTCGAGCGGGAGATCGCCGCCCGGCTCGACAAGCTGCGCGCGATCATCCGTCGCAAGCGCTGACCTCGGCCATTGACATACCTTGAGCGTCGCTCTACCTTGGTATTCAACCATCGAGTTGATCAATCAAAGGATTGATAATTGGAGCGTGATGACGATGCAGACTCTGCGCTCGACCGCGCCTTCCTGGCGCTGGCCGACCCCGTCCGGCGAGCCATCGTGGCGCGGCTCTCGCGGGGACCCGCCACGGTCAACGAGCTCGCGGAGCCCTTCGAGATCACCAAACAGGCGGTGTCCAAACACATTCAGGTGCTCGAGCACGCCGGCCTGGTCACCAGAACCCGCGAGGCTCAGCGCAGGCCCGTGCACCTGGACGCCGCCGCGCTGGAGCGGCTCACCGCATGGATCGACCGGTACCGGCTCGACGCCGAACGCAGCTACCGCCGGCTGGATGCCTTGCTGGCTGAGATGACCGACACACCAACCCACACACCAGAGGAAGGAACCGACACATGAGCAACGCATTGGATCTCACCGCCCCCGTGGACACCCTGGCCATGGAGTTCACCCGGGAGTTCGACGCACCCGTCGACGCTCTGTTCCGCGCACACGCCGAGCCCGACCTGCTCAAGCGATGGCTCGGCCCGCGCGGACTGGAGATGACGATCGAGGAATGGCAGTTCAAGAGCCACGGCGGATATCGATACGTGCACAAGGACCAGAGCGGCGCATACGGCTTCAACGGCACATTCCACACCGTCCGGGAAAACGAGTTCATCCTGCAGACGTTCGAGTTCGACGGGGCGCCCGATCAGGTCAACATCGAATACCTGTGGTTCGAGGATCTCGGCGGCGGCCGCAGCCGGTTGCGTGGCCGGTCGATCTGCCCGACCGTCGAGGCCCGCGACGCGCTGCTGTCCTCCGGAATGGAGGGCGGGATGACAGAGGGCTATGAGAAGCTCGACGAACTGCTGGCCGCCCTATGACAGGCGCTGCGACAGAAGCGATCCCGGCTGCCGGGGGGTGCAGCCGGGATCGCCTGGGTGGTTTCGCTAGCGCAGCACGCCGCCGCGGCGGCCACCCGTCACGCCGGTGCGCCTGCGGCCCATGAGCGCGGACACCAGCGCCACGCCGATCACGGCGACGACGACCTGGCAGAGCAACTCGATCCAGTCGACGCCACTTGTGGCGGTCGGAAGACCCAGCGCCCGCGCGATCGCGGTGCCGATCAGAGCCGAGACGATACCCACCAGAACGGTGACGATGATGCCGATGGGCTGCCTGCCGGGCAGGATCAGGCGGGCGAGCACGCCGACCACTGCGCCGATGAGAATCGCGGTGATAACGCCGGTGACGGTCATGGTTCCTCCAGGGTCTCGGGGTGCAGCTGACATACCCCGACACCGACGTCAATAAACGGATCGACGACTGGATCAGACCATTTCCGGGATGCGCAGGTGGGCGAGTACCAGATCGAACTCGCCCACATCGACGATGTCGGCGCCCAGTTCGCGGGTGCGGGCGTTGCGCAGTTCCCTGGCCTGCTCGCGGTTTTCCGCCATGGCTTCACGACTGTCGAACGTCGCCGACGACACGGCGCGCCCCGATTCGGGGTTGATCAGATAGCTGGCGCTGCAGAAGCCGTCCAGTGCCTCCAGGGCCGGCAGCACATCGGTCTTGTAGAACTCGATCGAGCGTGCGATGTGCTCGCGCGGCACCCTCAGCCAGGTGGCCCGGACGCAGGCGCCCTCTGCCGAGCGGTGATCGCGGTGCATGACGCCGAGCTGCCACTGATCGACGGTCGCCTCACCGCCGAGGACCTCGGCGGCGCGATCGCGCAGCGGTGCCGCCCGCTCGGCGCTGGTCCGCAACGCGTCCTCGGAGTCCCAGGCGCTGGTCGCGATGCAGTGGCCGGATTCTCGATCCGCCAACAGCGACAAGCCGACGAACCCGTCGATCGCTTCGAGTGCGGGCAGGACCTCGGACCGGATGAACGCGACGCCGTCGTCGATCAACGAAGGTCGTGCGTGGACGGTGGTGGAACGTGCGTACACGGCCGACCCCCTTTGCTCGGGGCAGCGCCCCAGCGGCGCCGCCGGACCACCTCCCAGCTTCCTCCTGGGGGGTGGTCGATTCAATGGACGATTCGGCCGAGAAGCCTCGTACCCTCGGTGACGTGGATACCGACGTGATCGACATCGAGACCGGCCAGCGCCGCATCATCGACCTGACCGACGAGGTGCGCTCGTTCTGCGGTCGCCGCGGCGACGGCTTGTGCAGCGTCTTCGTGCCGCACGCGACGGCGGGTGTGGCGATCATCGAGACGGGTGCGGGTTCCGACGACGATCTCGTCGACACCCTCGAGAACCTGCTCCCGCGCGACGACCGCTACCGGCACTCGCACGGCTCGCCGGGACATGGTGCCGATCATGTGCTGCCCGCCCTGGTGTCGCCGTCGGTGACCATCCCCGTGCAGGACGGCGAGCCGTTGCTCGGCACCTGGCAGAGCATCGTGCTCGTCGACCTCAACCGCGACAATCCGCAACGCAAGGTCCGACTGAGCTTCATCGACGGGTGACGTGACGTCGGTGACACCCGACCGAGTCTGACCTGGGCACCGCCGACGCTGCCCGTTCGTTGTCTTTTCAGCGTGACAACGGCGACCGGTACTGTAGTGCGGTCGAATAGTCGCAGGTATCAGCGAAACTTCAAGGATGTATCAGACGTGCAGACACACGAGATCAGGAAGCGTTTCCTCGATCACTTCGTGAAGGCGGGCCACACCGAGGTGCCGAGCGCCTCGGTGATCCTGGACGACCCGAATCTGCTGTTCGTCAACGCCGGCATGGTCCAGTTCGTGCCGTACTTCCTGGGGCAGCAGGCTCCGCCGTGGAAGCGGGCCACCAGCATCCAGAAGTGCATCCGCACGCCCGATATCGACGAGGTCGGCGTCACCACCCGCCACAACACCTTCTTCCAGATGGCGGGCAACTTCTCGTTCGGCGACTACTTCAAGAAGGGCGCCATCGAGTTCGCGTGGACGCTGCTGACCAACCCGGTTGAACAAGGCGGATACGGGCTGGACCCCGAGCGGCTGTGGGCCACCGTCTACCTCGACGACGACGAGGCGATGGATCTGTGGCAGGAGGTCGCCGGGCTCCCGGCCGAGCGCATCCAGCGCCGCGGGATGGCCGACAACTACTGGTCGATGGGTATTCCCGGGCCGTGCGGTCCGTCATCAGAGATCTATTACGACAGGGGACCCGAGTACGGCGTCGAGGGCGGTCCGATCGCCAACGAGGACCGCTACATCGAGATCTGGAATCTCGTGTTCATGCAGAACGAGCGCGGCGAGGGCACCTCCAAGGAGGACTTCGAGATCCTCGGGCCGCTGCCGCGCAAGAACATCGACACCGGGATGGGCGTCGAGCGGGTGGCGTGCCTGCTGCAGGGTGTGGACAACGTCTACGAGACCGACCTGCTGCGTCCGGCCATCGACCTGATGGCCGCGCACGCCCCGCGCGGCTACGGGCAGGGCATCCACACCGACGATGTGCGGTACCGCATCATCGCCGACCACAGCCGCACGGCGGCGATCATCATCGGCGACGGTGTGAGCCCGGGTAACGAGGGCCGCGGTTACGTGTTGCGTCGCCTGCTGCGCCGGATCATCCGCGCCGCGAAACTTCTCGGCGTCGAACAGCCGATCATGGCCGACCTGATGACCACCGTGCGCGACGCGATGGGCCCGTCGTACCCGGAACTGGCCGAAGACTTCGACCGCATCCAACGCATCGCCGTGGCCGAGGAGACCGCGTTCAACCGGACGCTGGCCTCCGGCTCGCGGTTGTTCGACGAGGCGGCCGGCGCGACGAAGGCCAAGGGAGCCACGGTGCTGTCCGGCTCGGATGCCTTCACGCTGCACGACACCTACGGATTCCCGATCGAGCTCACCTTGGAGATGGCGGCCGAACACGGTCTGTCCGTCGACGAGGAAGGCTTCCGCGGCCTGATGGCCGAGCAGCGCCAACGCGCGAAGGCCGACGCCGCGGCGCGCAAGCAGGCGCACTCGGACCTGTCGGCGTACCGTGACCTGGTCGACGCGGGTCCTACCGAGTTCACCGGATTCGACGAATTATCCTCCGAGGCAAGGATTCTCGGTATCTTCGTCGATGGTGAGCGCGTACCCGTCGTGAGCCACGACGGGGGCGGCCCGCCACCGGACCGCGTCGAGTTGATCCTCGACCGCACACCCTTCTACGCCGAGTCCGGCGGCCAGATCGCCGATGAGGGCACGATCAGCGGATCGGGCGCCTCCACCGCGGCCAAGGCGGCGGTCACCGACGTGCAGAAGATCGCGAAGACATTGTGGTCGCATCGCGTCCACGTGGAGTCCGGCGAGTTCGTCGAGGGCGACACGGTCGTCGCCGCGGTCGACCCGAAGTGGCGCCACGGTGCCACGCAGGGACACTCCGGGACCCACATGGTGCACGCCGCGCTGCGGCAGGTGCTGGGGCCCAACGCTGTTCAGGCCGGCTCGTTGAACAGGCCCGGGTATCTGCGCTTCGACTTCAACTGGCAGGGCCCGCTCTCGGAGGACCAGCGCAGCCAGATTGAAGAGGTGACCAACGAGGCGGTCGAAGCCGACCACGAGGTGCACACGTTCACCACCGAGTTGGACAAGGCCAAGGCGATGGGCGCCATAGCGCTGTTCGGCGAGCAGTACCCCGAACAGGTCCGCGTGGTCGAGATCGGGGGACCGTTCTCGCTGGAGCTGTGCGGCGGCACCCACGTGCACAACTCCGCGCAGATCGGTCCGGTCACCATCCTCGGTGAGTCGTCGGTCGGCTCCGGCGTGCGCCGGGTGGAGGCATACGTCGGCCTCGAGTCGTTCCGCCACCTGGCCAAGGAACGGGCGTTGATGGCGGGACTGGCCTCGACGCTGAAGGTGCCCTCCGACGAGGTGCCTGCGCGAGTGGCGAACCTGGTCGAGCGGCTGCGGGCGGCCGAGAAAGAGCTGGACCGGTTGCGCCTGGCCAATGCGCGTGCCGCGGCAGCCAATGCCGCCGCCGGCGCAGAACTTGTCGGTAAGGTCCGTCTCGTGGCGCAGCGCATGGCCAGTGGGATGTCGGCCGGTGATCTGCGCACGCTGGTCGGCGATGTGCGCGGCAAGCTGGGCAGCGATCCCGCCGTTGTCGCGTTGATCGCCGAGGGCGAGAACGACAGCGTCCCGTTCGTGGTCGCGGTCAATCCGGCCGCCCAAGACCTCGGATTCCGGGCCAACGATCTGGTGAAGACGTTGGGTGCGGCGGTCGACGGCCGCGGCGGCGGAAAGGCCGATCTGGCACAGGGTTCCGGCAAGGGGGCGGCAGGCATCGACGCGGCGCTGGCCGCGCTCCGCGCAGAGATCGACCGAGGCTAGCGGCGTGGATTCCACACCGGCGGGAGACGATCCGCACGCGCGGGGGGCATCAGGCGACCGTCGGCCGGATCGGCCCGGGGAGTCACTGAACCCGCCGGATCCGGGTCGCGGACGCCGGATCGGCATCGACGTCGGCAGCGTGCGGATCGGCGTGGCCGCCAGCGATCCGGACGGCATCCTGGCCACCCCCGTCGAGACCGTCCGTCGCGACCGCACCAACCGGCACATCCGGCGGCTCACCGGGTTGGTCAAGGACCTGGATGCCGTGGAGGTCGTGGTGGGGTTGCCGCGCACGCTCGCCGATCGATCGGGGTCCTCGGCTCAGGACGCCGTCGCGCTGGCCGACGCGTTGGCCGAACGGATCGCGCCGACACCGGTGCGACTCGCCGACGAACGACTCACTACGGTGGTGGCTCAACGCTCGCTGCGGGATGCCGGTGTGCGCGCCAGAGGCCAGCGCTCGGTGATCGACCAGGCGGCGGCGGTGGGCATTCTGCAGAACTGGTTGGACCAGCGGCGTGAAGCGGCGCGCACGCGAGGAGCGGGTCAGCACGTTGCCGCGCATGGAGAGGTCGGGGATGACTAACCATTGGGGCGGCGAGCGGGCCGAACCGGTTGCGGTGGGCCCGCCGCGGCGCCGGATGACCCGCGCGGAGCGGATCCGGGCCGCTCGCAACCGGCGCAAGCGCCGCGTGGCGGGTGGTTTGGCCGTCGGCCTGCTGATCGTGGTCGTCATCGGCGCGGTGTTCCTGGGTTCCAAGCTGTGGCACTCACTGTTCGGCGGCAACGACTTCACCGGTGAGGGCGTCGCGGATGTCGTGATCCAGGTGCATGACGGCGACTCGACGACCGCCATCGGCAAGACGTTGCAGGAGCACAACATCGTCGCGACCGCCAGCGTGTTCGTCGACGCCGCCGAGGGCAACGACGCGATATCGGCGATCCAGCCGGGCTTCTACAAGATGCGGACCGAGATTCCGGCGGCCAATGCCGTTGCGCGGCTTTCGGATCCGAAGAACCGGGTCGGCAAGCTGACCATCCCCGAAGGGCGCCAGCTCGACGATGTGCGTGATGTCAAGACCAACGCGGTCACCGAGGGCATCCTCACGCTGATCTCCCGAGCGACGTGTGTCGACCTCGACGGTGAGCGGCACTGCGTGTCCGCGGACGCGTTGAAGAACGTGGCTGCGACGGCGGCGCCGGCATCGCTCGGTGTGGCCGACTGGGCCCTCGGCCCCGTCCAGGCGATGGGTGACGACCATCGCCGCCTCGAGGGGTTGATCGCCGCGGGCACGTGGAACATCGACCCGTCGGCCCAGCCACAGGAGATCCTGACGAATCTGATCTCCACCAGCGCAACGCAATACGCCAACGGTGGACTGCTCGAGACGGCCGCGGCCATGGACATGTCGCCCTACGAGATCCTGATCGTCGGCTCACTGGTGCAGCGGGAGTCGACACCGGAGGACTTCTCGAAGGTGGCGCGCGTCATCTACAACCGGCTGGCCGAGAACCGCACGCTCGAGTTCGACTCGACGGTGAACTATCCGCTCGACCGCATCGAGGTGGCCACCACCGACGCCGACCGCGCGCAGCACAACGACTGGAACACCTATGTGCGGCCCGGCCTTCCGGCGACCCCGATCTGTTCGCCGAGCACCGCGGCGTTGACCGCTGCGGAGAACCCGGCGCCGGGGGACTGGCTGTACTTCGTCACCATCGACATGCAGGGCACGACGTTGTTCACCCGCGACTACCCGCAGCACCTCGCGAACATCGAGCTCGCCCGGCGCAACGGTGTGCTCGATTCGGCGCGGTGAGCGCAGTAGCGCGGTGAGTCCGGGCCGAAAGGCGGCGGTGCTCGGCTCGCCGATCGCGCATTCGCGTTCTCCGCAGTTGCATCTCGCGGCGTACCGGGCGCTGGGCCTGTCCGACTGGACCTACGAGCGCATCGAATGCACGGCGCAACAGCTGCCGGGCCTGGTCGGTGGGCTCGGACCGGAGTGGGTCGGCTTGTCGGTCACCATGCCCGGTAAGTTCGCCGCGCTCCAGGTCGCCGACGAGCGCACGGCGCGCGCGGAACTGGTCGGCTCGGCGAACACGCTGGTGCGCACCGATACCGGCTGGCGGGCCGACAACACCGACATCGACGGGGTGAGCGGCGCCCTGGGCGAGGCGCCTGCCCAACACGGTGTGGTCATCGGGTCGGGCGGCACGGCGCCGGCGGCCATCGTCGCGCTGGCCGAACGCGGCGTCGCCAGGATCACCGTGATCGCGCGTGATCCGAACAAGGCCGCTCCGCTGGTGGACCTGGCGACGCGGGTCGGCGCCGACGCCCGATGGGTCGACATCAACGGAACCGGCCTGGCCGCGGCCGCGGCCGACGCAGACCTGATGATCAACACGATTCCGGCCGACGTCGCCGCGGCCTATGCCCCCGCGCTCGCCGTCGTCCCGCTGCTGCTCGACGCGATCTACGATCCCTGGCCGACCCCGCTGGCCACCGCGGTGCAGGACACCGGTGGACAGGTGATCAGCGGCCTGCAGATGCTGCTGCACCAGGCGTTCGCACAGGTCGAACTCTTCACCGGGATGCCGGCGCCGAAAGAGGCGATGCGGGCCGCGCTGCGTGATCGATGATCACCGGTCTGCCGGCAGTGGTGAACGTGCTCGCCCGGTCTGGCGTTGGTAAGGGTATGAACTCAGCCGGCAAGGCCGCTCTCTCGGTGACCACGGCAGCGATCCTGTCCGCGACGCCGCCCGTTGCCCATGCCTCGGCGCCGCAATACCTGGGTCAGTGGCAGGCGCCCCGCGGCGCGGTCTTCGACAGCACCGTGATCGGAGGTCTCTCCGGGATCAGTTACGACCCGCAGCGCGACCTGTACTACACGATCAGTGACGACAAGTCCGACCATGGCACGGTTCGGTTCTACAGCGTTCGACTGAATGTCTCCGACGGTGGTGTCGACGGCGGTCACTTCGTCAGCAAGCACGACCTGCTCGACGAATCGGGACAACCCTTCGGCCCCAACGACATGTCCGTCGAGCCGCCGGTGCTGGCGCCCGACGCCGAGGCGATCGCCTTCGACGGTGCGCGCGAGCAGTTGTATTGGACCTCCGAAGGATTCGTCGCCGACGGTGACGACACCGGCCCGGCAGGACTGTTGCAGCCCTGGATCAGGATCGCCGGCCTCGACGGTACGTACCGCGGGGAATTCGTCATGCCGCCAGGGATCTCCCTGTCGGCCGACGAGACCAGCGGCCCTCGTCCCAACGGGGTGCTCGAGGGGCTGTCGCTCACGCCCGACGGCCGCTACCTGTTCGCGGCCATGGAGCACTCGCTGTACCAGGACGGCCCCACCGCAGACGAGCAGACAGCCGGGCAGATCCGCATCACCAAGTTCGACGTCGAGTCGAGGACGGCCGTCGCGCAGTATGTCTATCGGGTGGAACGCGCGGCGCCGCGAACCGGCAAGAACGGTGTGCCCGACATCCTGGCCTTCTCGGAGAGCTCACTGCTGGTCATCGAACGCGCAGCCAATCTTCCCCATGCCGTCGGGGTCGCGCTCTACCGCGCTGATGTCGGCAACGCCACCGACGTGCTGGGGATGCCCTCGTTGAACGAAGCGTCGGTCACACCGATGGCCAAGTCGCTGGCCGTTGACCTCAATGCCCTCGACGAACTCGAGCCGCTCGACAACGTCGAAGGAATCACTCAGGGTCCTGTGCTGCCCGACGGCCGCCGATCCGTCGTCCTGGTCAGCGACGACAATTTCCAGCCGTTCGAAGTGACCCAGTTCCTGGCGTTCGCGCTGTAACGGCGACCGGGAGCAACACCGTGGGCATGCCGTATCAGTACGACAACCGCGTTCAAGAGTCGGCGCGCCAGTGGCAGACACTTCAGCTTGCCGTGTTGGGCTTCGTCGGCCTGTGCGGCGTTCTCACCGGCGATGATTCGGGTCGGCGCCGCCCGCACTGGCTGCAGGAGATCGGCGCTGTGAGCGCGTTCGCCGGTTTCGTGCTGGCTGTCGCGGGGATCTTTCTCGTCGCCACGATCGCACACCCTGTCATCGGGCAGCCCCGTCTCGGTCCGGCCACCATTTCGCGACTGCGCGTGGGGATCACATTCACGTTCGCCGCGGCCGCGCTGACCGCGGTGGCGGCGTTGACCTGGTGGTGGCCGCAGTCGCGCAGCGAGGCGCCGACCGCGCCCAAGATAGAGGTGACGACCTCGCAGGGCTCGGTGTGTGGAGTTCCGGTGCCCGGCCGCACCGGAGCGGTTCATCTCGACGCCGAAGGCGAGCGGTTCGTGATCCCGTTGCGACGGCTGCTGGCCATCACTGCCGTCGAGACGTGTTGAGGCGCACCAGGCCACGACACCCAGGTCGAGCGGTTCACCGCAACACCCGCGCTCAAAGAAGTGATGAGCGCGGCGCCGGAACGCCGTTAGCCTTCAGTCGTGGGGGCGGGGGTCTGCGGTGTCGTCGCGCTGGTGTGGCTGGTGACGCTGAGCGTGTTCGACGTCACGCAGCGTCGGCTGCCCAACTGGCTGACGCTGCCGGGCGCCCTGGTGATCGTGGCGGTCGCGTTCGTGGCGGAACGCGGTGTTGCCGCCTCGATCGGCGCCCTGGCACTGTTCCTCGTCTACCTGATCGTGCACCTGCTCGCGCCGACGGCGATGGGCGCGGGGGACGTCAAACTCGCCATTGGTCTCGGAGCGCTGACCGGTTCATTCGGTGTCGACGTGTGGACCCTCGCCGCGCTCACAGCACCGCTGGTGACGGCCACATGGGCCGTCGTCGCCGTGATGTGCCGTTCGAAAAGCACCGTCCCACACGGCCTGTCGATGTGTCTGGCCGCTGCGACCGCCACCGCTCTCGTGGTGACCTAGTGGCAGGGGAACCCGAGAAGATGGCGCGCGTCGTGCACGAACTCGTGGATGTGGGTGTCCGAGCCGAAGATCGAGGTCGCACCCTGGTCGAGGCCGACGAGGTACAGCACCATCAACGCCAGGAACGCCGTGCCGGTCAACCACGCGGTGGCGGTCAGCGCGCTGACCTCGATGCGGGTGGCGGTCGCCTCAGTCATGGCTGTCTCCTGTCATGCGGGCCGGCGCGGTCAGCAGATGGTGATCGTGAATCACCTTCTCCAGCGCGCTGACCCAGTGGTCGTAGTACTGCCAGTCGCCGCGCTCGGTTTCGGGCATGTCCTCCCACCGCCCGATCGTCTCGATCAGGCTCTGCTGGAAGTCGACCCAATCGAAGTGGCGGAATTCCGACAGGGCCAGTGCCAGGCCGAACGCCCGGCGCTGCCAGTCGTGATCGAACTGCGGCGCGGCCTGGTCGGTGGTGCAGGTTTCGTGCAGGCTCATGAGACCGGTCCCGCCAGCGCCACACCCATCATCGATTCGGTCGTGACCAGCTCCATCAATTCTTCGTCGGTGAATTCTTCTGTGCCGGAGGGACGTTCGGGGATGACGAACCACCGTGAGTGACCGCTGCTGTCCCACACCTTGATCTCGGTGTCCTCGGGTAGGTCGACGCCGATCTCGGCGAGCACCTTGCGCGGTTCGCGTGCCGCCCGCGAACGGAACACGGGGTCCTTGTACCAGTACGGCGGCAGACCGAGCACCGGCCACGGGAAGCACGAACACAGCGTGCAGATGACGAGGTTGTGCACACCGGGCGAGTTGGCCACGGCCTGCAGATGCTCACCCTCGGCGCCGGCCATGCCCTCGGGCAGCTCGAGTTCGGCGATGGCCGCAGGTGTGTCGACCACGATGCGAGCCGCGAACTCCGGGTCGGTCCATGCCTTCACCACGATCTTGCGGCCGTTGAGCGGTGTCATCTCCGATTCGAAGTACGACAACACCTTGTCCACGGTCTGGTTGGTGATCACACCCTTCTCGATCAGAAGCGATTCCAGTGCCGCGACTTTGGCAGCGCTGGACAGCTCGCGGTCCTCGGGGTAGTGGAACTGGTCGCTCATCGCGCTCCTTCCAGGTAGGCCTCGAACAACTCGGCGTAGATGGTCAGCGGACCGTCCTCGGCGCGCTCACCGAACAAGTCCAGCGGATCGAACGCGACGATGTAGATCGGCATCGGGTCACCGATGCCGTCGCCGGTGTGGGTGAAGTACGCGTAGTCGCCCTCGAAGATCCGCTCGACGGTGCCGATGCGGCCACGCAGATAGCCGGGTAGGCGGGTGTGGGCGGCGGCGGGCACGTTGGTGATGCGCACGCTGTCACCGACGGCGAACTTCGGATGCGCGACGTCGCGGCGTGGGCTGTCGCCGCGGCGCAGATAGTCGACGACCTGCTCGTCGATCGCCGGCGCCGGATCGGTGAGGGCAGGGGCGGCATCCACGGCCAATTCCTCTTTGCGCGCGGACAATTCGTCCTCGGTCACGTAGCCCTTGTCGATGAAGAACTGTGTGATGCCGCCCAGCCACTTTTCGTAGTAGCGGAACTTGAAGTAGTCGAACGGGTTCATCGCCTCGGCGCCGGTGCGCAGATCGGCCCACGTCCACTCGTCCTTGAACGCGGTCGGCACCGTGTCGATCGGGTACTGCGGAAGCGCGGATCCGAGGTGGTTCGACAGCCCCATCATCGCGACGTGGATACCGAAGATCCGCTTCTCCCACTCTTCGACGAAGACCCGCTTCTCGAAGGTGAGCGGTTCGGGCAGCCCCTCGAGGCCGCCGAGGTAGTGCTGCAGTTTCATTACGCGGGGCTGCCTTCCGTCGTCGGTGCAATTTCCGGGCTTGCGTGGTCGGGTTCGGTCTCGCGGGTCAACACCTTCGCGACGTACTCCGAGAGCAGCCCGAACGAGGCGCCGAGCGCACACGCCGTCGCGGCGACGAGGCCCGGATGCGATATCGACGTCACGGTGATCGCGTTGCCGGTCCCGGCCACCGTGGACACCGTGCTCGCGAAACCGACGACCACCGCCGGCGTCGTCGACAGCAGCGGCACCCAGGACGCCTGCACCATCACCGCGCTGCCGATTCCGACGGCGACCGCGACCGCCACCAGGCTGCCGCCCAACAGATGACCCGCATACAGGCTCGCCGAGGCGATCAGGACGCCGGCCAGATTGCTCGTCAGCGACCGCACCCATCCGCCGATTCCGCCGCCGACGAAGAAGAACGAGGCCCATGTCAGGAAGACCACCCAGATCGGGACCGTGATCACTTCCGCGGTCAGGGCCACCGCGAGTCCGCCGAGCACACCGATGCTCACCGTCAATGCCGATCTTGAATCCATGGATGAACTGTGCAGCCAATGTGTTTCCGCGGTGTGACGGCCGTGTTGGATTCGTGACAACGCGGGCTCGGCGAACAGCTATTGCATACTCAGGGTATGTTAGTACATACTGCGAGTATGCAAAATGATCTGATGGCTCTATCCGAGCGTTATTTCGCCGCCTGGGCCGACCGCGACCCCGACGCGATCGCCGCTCTGCACACCGAGAACACCTGCTTCTGGACACATCTGGGCGCCGAGCCCGTCGTCGGCCGCGCCGCCGCGCGCGAGGCGTTCGCCGCCGTCTTCGCGCAGTTCCCCGACTTCGCGTTCGAAACCAAACGGGTCCTCTACGGCGAGGCGCACTGGGTGCTGGACTGGACGCTGGTCTCCGGTGGTGTGCGGTTCGACTGCCTGGACCTGGTCACCGTCTCGCCCGACGGGCTGGTTTCGCGCAAGGATTCGTTCATCGACTCCGCCCAGCTGACGGCGACCATGGCGGGGGATCGAGCGTGACCACGGCAGCGGCCGCCCAGCTGCCCCTCGTCGAGTCCCTGCCGGTGGAGCACCTGTTCGACATGCACGTCAACCTGCAACCGGCACAACCGATCCCGACCCCCCTCGGAACCCGCATGACGTTCATCACGACCGGCGGGCACATCGACGGACCGCGGCTGCGCGGTGAGGTGCTTGCCGGCGGCGGGGACTGGCTGCTCGTCGGCGACGACGGCTGCGGCCGGGTCGATGTCCGCGCGACGCTGCGCACCCACGACGGTGTGCTGATCCACTTCGAGAGCGCCGGGATCATCAAGGTGCCGGCCGACGGACTCGACCGGTTGGCCCACGGCGAGGTGCTCGGCTTCGACGAGACCTACGTCCGCACGACACCGAGGTTCGCCACCTCCGACGAGCGATACGCGTGGCTCAGCGAGGTGGTCGCGGTGGGCTACAACATCCTGTCGCCCGGTCACGTCGACTACCGCGTCTACCGAGTGCTGTGAACGACGAACGGCTTGCCCGGCAGTCGAACCGGGTGGTCAACCGCTGGCCGCGTGCGCAGCGGGCGATGGGCCGCGTGCATGCCCGGATCTACCGGGCCAGCGGCGGGCGCCTCGGACGCCGCTGGTTCGCGGGTGCTCCGGTGATGGTGCTCGAGACCACGGGCCGTCGCACCGGTGCGCGGCGCCGCACGCCCGTGCTCTATCTGCGCCACGGTCACGCCGTGGTCGTGCTGGCCGCCAACGCCGGGGCGTCCCACACTCCCGCATGGTGGCTGAACCTGCGTCACGCCGGGACCGGCGTCGTCCAGATCGGCCGGGTTCGCACGTCGGTGCGGCCCCGGGAGTTGACCGGCGCCGAGCGCGAGCGCGCGTGGCAGGCGTTTGTCGGCATGTATCCGCAAGCCGAGTACTACGCCCGCTTCACCGAGCGGCGACTGCCGCTGATCGCGCTCGAACCGGCCGGGTCGTAGCGGTTATCGTTCGGCCGTGACGACGAAGAGCGCCAGGCGCACCCAGGCGGAACGCACCGAGGCGACCGTCTCTGCGCTCGTCGACGCGGCGCGCGCGTTGTTCGCCGAGAACGGATACGAGGCGACCTCGCTGGACGCGGTCGCGGCCCGGGCGCGGGTGACCAAGGGCGCCGTCTACCACCACTTCGAGGGCAAGCGCAGCCTGTTCGAGGCGGTGTTCACCCGCGAGGTCGAGCGGATGGCCGTACCGCTGGCCGAGGCCTATCAGCGTGCCTACGCGCGCAAGAAGGATCCGTGGGACGCGTTCGGGGCGGCCTGCCGGGTGTTCCTCGACGAGTGCCTCGACCCCGGGGTGCAGCGGATCGTGCTGCGCGACGCGTTCACCGCGCTGGGCTGGGAGGAGATGCGCCGGCTGGAGACCCCGCTGCTCGACATGATGGAGGCCGCGATCGCCCGCGCGGTCGACGCGGGCGTGATCGCCAACCGTGCACCCGGACCACTGGCCCACTTCCTGTTCGGGGCCCTGTGCGAGACGGCCATGATCGTCGCGCGGGCAACCGATCAGCGCTCCGCGCACCGCCAGGCCGTCACCGAGCTCGGTCACGTTCTCGGCGGCCTGGTCATCGGCTGATTCGGGGTGAGACGGCCGACGTGGGAAGATGGGACGCGTGTTGCGATGGACCACTGCTGGTGAATCACACGGCCGCGCCCTGGTGGCCGTGGTCGAAGGCATGGTCGCGGGCGTGCACGTCACCTCGGACGACATCGCCGGTCAGCTGGCGCGCCGACGTCTCGGGTACGGCCGCGGCGCCCGGATGAAGTTCGAGCAGGACCAGGTCACGATGCTTGCGGGGGTCCGGCACGGCGTCACGCTCGGCGGCCCGATCGCGATCGAGATCGGCAACACCGAGTGGCCGAAGTGGGAGACGGTGATGGCGCCGGATCCGGTCGACCCTGCGGAGCTGGCCGAAAGCGCGCGCAACGCGCCGCTGACCCGGCCCCGGCCCGGGCACGCCGACTACGCGGGCATGCTCAAATACGGTTTCGACGACGCCCGCCCGGTGCTGGAGCGCGCCAGCGCGCGCGAGACCGCGGCGCGCGTCGCCGCCGGCACCATCGCCCGGGCGTTCCTCTCCGAGGCCCTCGGCGTGGAGGTGCTGTCCCATGTCATCTCGATCGGCGGCTCCGACCCCTACGACGGCCCGCCGCCGCAGGCCGGCGACCTCGCGGCGATCGACGCCAGCCCCGTGCGCGCCTACGACAAGGACGCCGAGAAGTCGATGATCGATGAGATCGAGGCGGCCAAGAAGGACGGCGACACGCTGGGCGGCGTCGTCGAGGTCGTCGCGAACGGCCTTCCGGTCGGACTGGGTTCCTTCACCAGCGGTGACAACCGGCTGGACAGCCAACTCGCGGCCGCGGTGATGGGCATCCAGGCGATCAAGGGCGTCGAGATCGGCGACGGCTTTGCGACCGCGCGCCGTCGCGGCAGCGTCGCCCACGACGAGATGTATCCGGGACCGGACGGCATCATGCGCTCGACGAACCGCGCGGGCGGACTGGAAGGCGGGATGACCAACGGCCAACCGCTGCGCGTCCGGGCGGCGATGAAGCCGATCTCCACGGTGCCGCGCGCCCTGGCCACCGTCGACATGTCCACCGGTGAGGAGGCCGTCGCGATCCACCAACGCTCCGACGTGTGCGCGGTGCCCGCCGCGGGCGTGGTCGTCGAGACCATGGTGGCGCTGGTACTGGCGCGCGCGGTGTTGCAGAAGTTCGGCGGCGACTCGTTGACCGAGACGCGCGCCAACATCGACAACTACCTGCGGGCGGTCGCCGAACGCGAGCCCTCGCCGCAACGGGTCCAGGCTTCGGGCTGATGGCGCCCCGAGCAGTGCTGGTGGGGTTGCCCGGCTCGGGTAAATCCACCATCGGGCGGCGGCTGGCCAAGGCGCTCGACCTCTCGCTGCTCGACACCGATGCCGCGATCGAGGAGACCACGGGCCGCACAATCGCCGACATCTTCGCCACCGACGGCGAGCAGGAGTTTCGCCGGATCGAGGAAGAGGTGATCCGCTCGGCGCTGCAGACCCACGACGGCGTGCTGTCGCTGGGCGGCGGCGCGGTGACCACACCCGGTGTGCGCGAGGCGCTGGCCGGTCACACCGTGATCTATCTGGAGATCAGCGCCGCCGAGGGGGTACGCCGAACCGGCGGAAGCACCGTGCGTCCACTGCTCGAAGGCGGTGACCGCAGCGAGAAGTTCAAAGCGCTGATGTCCGAACGGGTTCCGCTGTACCGCCAAGTGGCGACGCTGCGGGTCAACACCAACCGGCGCAACCCGGGCGCGGTGGTGCGCTACATCGTGGCCCGCCTCGAGAACCCCGAAACCTCCCACCCTCCGCGACGCAAGCGCCGCTCGCCGTGGCGCAGGGGGCCGTCGCAGCTGACCGCCGAACCCAGTACCGAGGCCCCGCCGTCCCCGGCGGCGGTCGCCGCCCGCAATCCGAAGGCCAACCGTGACTGAGCCCGTGACCATAGACGTCCTCGTCGACCCTGCCTACCCGGTGATCGTCGGCACCGGACTGCTCGGCGATCTCGAACGCGTGCTCGAGGGCAGGCACAAGGTGGCGATCCTGCACCAGCCGACGCTCGCGCAGACCGCCGAGGTCATTCGAAGCACCCTGGCGGACAAGGGGATCGACGCACACCGCATCGAGATCCCGGACGCCGAGAAGGGCAAGGACCTGCCCGTCGTCGGGTTCATCTGGGAAGTGTTGGGGCGCATCGGGGTCGGCCGCAAGGACGCGATCGTCAGCCTGGGCGGGGGAGCGGCCACCGATGTCGCCGGGTTCGCCGCGGCGACCTGGCTGCGCGGAATCGACATCGTGCACGTGCCCACCACGCTGCTCGGCATGGTCGACGCCGCGGTCGGAGGAAAGACCGGCATCAACACCGACGCGGGCAAGAACCTGGTCGGCGCGTTTCACCAGCCCGCGGCGGTGCTCGTCGACCTCGCGACGTTGGAGACGTTGCCGCGCAACGAACTCGTGGCGGGTATGGCCGAGATCGTCAAGGCCGGTTTCATCGCCGATCCGACGATCCTCGACCTGATCGAGGCCGATCCCGACGCGGCGCTCGACCCGACGGGCACCGTGCTGCCCGAACTGATCCGCCGCGCGATCGCGGTCAAGGCCGAGGTGGTGGCCGCCGACGAGAAGGAGTCGCAACTGCGCGAGATCCTGAACTACGGCCACACCCTGGCCCACGCGATCGAACGCCGCGAGCGCTACCAGTGGCGGCACGGCGCTGCCGTCTCGGTGGGGCTGGTGTTCGCCGCCGAACTCGGCCGGCTCGCAGGCAGACTGGACGACGAAACCGCCGAGCGACACCGCTCCGTGCTCACCTCGCTGGGACTCCCCGTCAGCTATGACCCCGACGCGTTCGGCGAACTGTTGGAAAACATGGCCGGTGACAAGAAGACCCGCGCCGGTGTGCTGCGGTTCGTCGTGCTCGACGGTCTGGGCAAGCCCGGGCGCCTGGAAGGGCCCGACCCGTCGCTCCTGGCGGCGGCCTACGCAGAGATAGGGCGGTGACGTCATGACCCAGACCGTGCTCGTGCTCAACGGCCCCAACCTCGGCCGGCTGGGCCGGCGCGAACCCGACGTCTACGGCAGCACCACCCACGACGAGCTAGTGACGCTCATCGACCGCGAGGCCGAGACTCTCGGTCTGAAGGCCGTTGTGCGCCAGAGCGATAACGAGGCCGACCTGCTGGGCTGGATTCATGCGGCCGCCGACGCGGGGGATCCGGTGATCATCAACGCCGGCGCGCTGACCCACACGTCGGTTGCCCTGCGCGACGCGTGCAGCGAACTCCGCGCGCCGCTGATCGAGGTGCACATCTCAAATGTGCACGCGCGCGAGGAGTTCCGGCATCATTCGTACCTGAGCGCGGTGGCCACCGGGGTCATCGTCGGGCTCGGGGTGCAGGGTTACCTGTTGGCCCTGCGGTATCTGGCCAGCCTGGGTGAGGATCCGCGTTCGTCGGTGCTGGCCACCGAGTAGCAGATCGCCGTCGAGATCACGGTCGGCAACACGAGGGTGAGCACCAGCACGCAGATGACGATTGCGGGGTTCGGCGCCGTGAGCCAGGCCTCGGGGATGCGGGCCAGGCTGACGGCGAGCCAGGATCCGACGATCGCGAGCACCACGGTGCCGATGGTCGCGAACTTGATCGACCGAAGCTCCAGCAGCGTCGGTTCGGCGGTGTCGGCCAACGACTTCCGCAACGTCCGGGTGCGCAGGTACACCAGCACGAAATCGGCGATGACGAACGCCGCGGCCGCGACGACGATGGTGCCCTCGACCCACACCGCGGGCCGGTGGCCCCACATGAAGCGCAGATAGTCGATCGAGGTCTCGGACACGATCAGCGTCGCCGTCATCGCGGCCGCGAAGGTCAGCCAGCCTCCGAGTTCGGCAAGGAAGCAGTACGCGCGCACGTCGGCGGGGTCCTGGTCGCTCACCTTGTTGACGGCGTGGCTGGCCAGCATCCAGCCGAGCCCGCCGAACAACGCCGCCGCACCCGCGGCCAGCATCCCGGTCGACACCGCACCCTGAGTCCAGGCGATCGCGCAGGTGGCCCGGCGCGATCCGTCGGGCACCTGGGTCCCGGTGATCAAGCTGAACAGAAAGCTGTCGAGCATCAGGACCAGAACGGCCGAGGAGAACAGCGCGAGGGTGTGCACGCCCTCGCGGCTGTTCTTGTCGAACAGCAGGGCGATCGCGGTGATCAGGAAGCCGCCTAGCACCCCGGCGAGCTGTGAGTTCGACGCCGCGGACGACAGCACGCTCCATTGGTCGGACGTGCAGAACTCGTCCGGATTCACAGGGAAACTACAGAGCGCTTGGCCCGGCGCTAGACCCGGTCGTCGCGGGGCGCGGTCTGGGTGGTCTCGTCCGTGCCCGGTTGGCTGACGGCGGCGAACACGTCGGTGTCCGCGCGGTCGTCGTCACCGGCGCGGTGCAGGTGCGGGGTCTGGTCGGCCTTGCGGTCGACGAGCCAGCGGCCGAGCGCCACCCCCGCGAGAGCGAACAGGAACACCAGCAGCGCGGTGAAGGCCGCGAAGGTGGTGAGTTCGTTGACGAGCGCCTCCACGTAGAGCGCCTTGTAGAACAGCGAGATGAACCAGGCCACCGCGCCGCTGACGATCCCGGCGAACAGGCCGGCCAGCAGCCAGATCATCGCCAGGTCGCCGCGGCGGTCCGGGTCCGGATTGGCGCGGGCGTCGGCGCGTCCGTCGACGAACCCCCAGAGGAACACCGCGACGGCGTACAGAACGACCAGCACGACACTGATCAGTCCCGCCTTGGTCTCCCACGCGTTGATCAGCGCGCCCTGCAGCAATCGCACGATCACCATCAGGGCCGCGAACACCAGTCCGCGCAGCAACCACTTACTCATGGGGCCTCACCTTAGCGAGTAGCGTCATCGACCGTGACTATTTCACAGCGCCGGGACCGGCTGCGCGAGCGGCTGGCCGAATCCGGAATCGATGCCATGTTGGTATCGGACCTGGTCAACGTGCGCTATCTGAGCGGGTTCACCGGCTCCAATGCCGCGCTGCTGGTCAAGGCTGATGACGAAACGCCGGTGTTGGCGACAGACGGGCGCTACCGCACGCAGGCGGGGCAGCAGGCGCCCGACGCCGAAATCGTGATCGAGCGGGCCTGCGGACCGCATCTGGCGGGTCGTGCCGCCGCCGACGGAGTGCGCCGGCTCGGCTTCGAGAGTCACGTGGTGACCGTCGATGCGTTTTCGGCCCTGGCGAAGGCCGCCGGCGAGCGGACCGAACTGGTGCGCGCCGCCGGGACGGTCGAGGCCCTGCGCGAAGTCAAGGATGCCGGCGAGGTCGCATTGCTGCGGCTGGCATGCGAGGCGGCCGACGCGGCACTGCGGGACCTGGTCGACCGGGGCGGGCTGCGGGCCGGGCGCAGCGAGAAGGAGGTCGCCCGCGAACTGGAATGGCTGATGCTCGAGCACGGCGCCGACGGTCCGTCGTTCGAGACGATCGTGGCGGCCGGGCCGAACTCGGCGATCCCGCATCACCGCCCCACCGACGCCGTGCTGGCGGCCGGCGATTTCGTCAAGATCGACTTCGGTGCATTGGTGAGCGGCTACCACTCGGATATGACCCGGACCTTCGTGCTCGCGCCGATCGCGGACTGGCAGCACGAGATCTACGCGTTGGTGTCCGCCGCGCAGAAGGCCGGTCGCGAAGCGTTGGCGCCGGGAGTCGCGTGCAAGGACGTCGACGCGGCATCGCGGCAGGTCATCGCCGATGCCGGTTACGTCGAGAACTTCACCCACGGGCTCGGCCACGGCGTGGGGCTGCAGATCCACGAAGCGCCGGGAATCAGCGGCGCGTCCGTCGGTACACTGCTTGCTGGCTCCGCGGTGACTGTGGAGCCCGGTGTCTACCTGCCCGACCGTGGCGGTGTCCGGATCGAGGACACGCTCGTCGTCGGAAACGACACTCCAGACTTGCTCACCCGGTTCCCCAAGGAACTGGCCATTCTCTGACAGGAGTACTACCAACGTGGCAACGACCGCCGACTTCAAGAACGGGCTCGTCCTGGTGATCGACGGCCAGCTGTGGCAGATCATCGAGTTCCAGCACGTCAAGCCGGGCAAGGGGCCGGCCTTCGTGCGCACCAAGCTCAAGAACGTCGTCTCCGGCAAGACCGTGGACAAGACCTACAACGCCGGGGTGAAGGTCGAGACCGCGACGGTCGACCGGCGCGACGCGACCTATCTGTACCGCGACGGTACGGATTTCGTGTTCATGGATTCCGAGGACTACGAGCAGCACCCGCTGCCCGAGTCGCTGGTCGGCCGCGCCGCCGGCTTCCTGCTCGAGAGCATGCCGGTGCAGATCGCCTTCCACGACGGCAACCCGCTCTACCTCGAACTGCCGGTGACCGTCGAGCTCGAGGTGACCCACACCGAGCCGGGCCTGCAGGGCGACCGCTCCAGCGCGGGCACCAAACCCGCGACCGTCGAGACCGGTGCCGAGATCCAGGTGCCGCTGTTCATCAACACCGGCGACAAGCTCAAGATCGATTCGCGCGACGGCAGCTATCTGGGTCGGGTGAATGCCTGACCGGGGCGAGCGGAGCGCAGCGGAGCGACGGGGTGAGTGACCTGAGGGGCGAGCGGAGCGCAGCGGAGCGACGGGGTGAGTGACCGCAAAGGCGATCGGGGAAGGCATCAGGCCCGCAAGCGCGCCGTCGACCTGCTCTTCGAAGCCGAAGCGCGCGGCCTCACCGCAGCGGAGGTGGCCGATGCGCGAAATGCGTTGGCCGAGAGTCAGTCCGACGTATCGCCACTGAATCCCTACACCGTGACGGTGGCCCGGGGCGTGACGGAGCATGCCGCACACATCGACGATCTGATCGCCGCCCACCTGCAGGGGTGGACGCTCGAGCGGTTGCCCGCGGTCGATCGCGCGATCCTGCGGGTCGCGGTGTGGGAGCTGCTGCACGCCGACGACGTTCCCGAACCGGTGGCAGTGGACGAGGCGGTCGAACTCGCCAAGCAGTTGTCCACCGACGACTCACCGGGTTTCGTCAACGGAGTGCTCGGTCAGGTGATGCTCGTGACGCCGCAGATCCGAGCCGCCGCTGCGGCCGTGCGGGGTGAGGGTAGCGGGAAATAGGTGATGCCCACACCGCAGGATTGGGCGCCGTACTCGAGCGTCGACGAAGCGGCCAGGGTGTATTTACGCGACCCCGAACTCGCGCTCGACCAACTGCGGCCGGTGGTGGACCTGCCGATCATCAAGTCGTTCATCATGTCGCGCGGCTACATCGACGAGCCGTGGGGCGAGGAGGACCAAGCCCTGTGGCAGGAGGTCGTCCTCACCGACGGGCACCGGTTGATCATGTGGCGCGCCGATGACGAGATGTCGTCGACCGACCGCGACCGTCGCGTCCTCAACGCATCGGTGCGCACGATCCTGCTGTCGACGATCACCGATCACGTGCTCACGACCGAGTACGAGGTGCTCGACGACGGCACTCGGCGCCTGTCGGAGGTGAGGTTGCGGATGTACACCCAACTGATCACCCGCGTACGGCAGAAGTCGGCCACCGAGTCAGACATCTACTGCGAGTCGTTCCGCTACTACAAGTCCGTCGACAACGGTGGGCTCGCTCAAATGCAACGGCTGCTGCAGTTCGGCCGGGTCCTCTCGCGCAGCATGCAATAACCCCAACTTTCGTTCACCGCGATTGTTAATCGGTCGCCGCAGCGCTGGTGGCGCATACGCGTCCTTCGGCGCAGTTTCACCTGGTAGCCGCCCGGTGCGGGCGGCGCATTGAACGTCGCCGTTTCGAGGCGATGTCGGGCACCGCGCGACGGCTCGCCCACGCCCCTAGCGTGTTCGGCATGTCGCAGCCCGAGCCGACGCCCCTGCGCCGGCCCCGCGCCGATCGCGCCCGGCAGGTCGCCGATGTGTTGCGGCACCAGATCCACGCGGGCGCCTTCGACGGCGGCCTGCCCGCCGAGCACGATCTGGCGGCCGAGTTCTTCGTGTCGCGCAACACGATTCGCGCGGCGCTCACCGTTCTCAAGAACGAGGGGCTGATCGATCGCGGGCCCAAGGTCGGCACCCAGGTGGCGGTGCGGAAGTACGACCACGGGCTCGACGCGCTGGTGGGGTTGAAGGAGACGTTCAAGGACTACGGCGAGGTTCGCAACGAGGTCCGCGCGGTGCAGCGCCTGTCGGCGCCTCCCGCGGTCGCCCGCAGGCTGCGGCTGCAACCGGGCGAGCAGGTCGTCTTCATCGAGCGGCTGCGTTATCTCGGCGACCTTCCGCTCTCACTTGATTTGACGTACCTGGCCCCCGACATCGGGGCCGAGGTGGTGACGCACCCGTTGGAGACCAACGACGTGTTCGCACTCATCGAACAGGTCAGCGGTCACCGGCTGGGCGCGGCGACACTGGCGCTGGAGGCGGTTTCGGCCGACGCGCACTCCGCGGCGACGCTGCAGGTGCCCGACGGCGCGGCCCTGTTGATGCTCGAACGACTCACCAGTCTCGACGACGGCCGGCCCGTCGACTTGGAGTACATCCGCATGCGCGGTGACCGAATCACCATGCGCGGCAGCCTGATGAGGAGCAACCCGTGACACTGATCAACCAACGCGCCGATGTGCCCGTGACGATCGACGAGTCGTTGTGCATACAGGGCTGCACGCTGTGCGTCGACATCTGCCCGCTCGACTCGCTGGCGATCAACCCCGACAACGGCAAGGCCTTCATGCATGTCGACGAGTGCTGGTACTGCGGTCCCTGCGCTGCGCGCTGTCCCACCGGCGCCGTCACCGTCAACATGCCCTACCTGATCCGCTGAGGACCCCACCATGACCAGACCGTTCATCCGCCTGGCCGCGTTGGCCGCCGGGCTCACCGTCGCGGCCTCGGGCTGCGCGCTCGACTCCGCGTCCGATTCCTCCGACGTCGTCAACGTCGTCGTCGGATACCAGTCCAAGACCATCAACACCGTCACCGCCGGCACGCTGCTGCGCGCGCAGGGATACCTGGAGCGTCGACTCGGCGACATCGGCGAGCGCACCGGTACCGAGTACCGCGTGACGTGGCAGGACTACGACACCGGAGCGCCGATCACCGCACAGATGGTCGCCGAGAAGATCGACATCGGATCCATGGGCGACTATCCGATGCTGATCAACGGATCCAAGACGCAGGCCAACGAGCGCGCCCGCACCGAGATCGTCTCGGTGACGGGCTACAACCCCAGAGGCGCACTGAATATGGTTGTCGTCAAACCGGATTCACCGGCGCAGACGCTGACCGACCTCAAGGGCCAGAAGGTGTCGGCCAGCGTCGGGTCGGCGGGCCACGGCATGCTGGTGCAGGCGCTGTCGCGAGCGGGCGTGGACCCCACCACCGGGGTCGAGGTGCTCAACCAGCAACCGCAGGTCGGCGCTTCGGCCCTGGAATCCGGTCAGGTACAGGCACTCTCGCAGTTCGTCGCCTGGCCCGGGCTGCTCGTCTTCCAGGACAAGGCCAAGCTGCTCTACGACGGCGCCGAGCTGGACTACCCGACCCTGCACGGGGTGGTCGTGCGGCGTGCCTACGCGGCCGAGCACCCGGAGGTGCTCGATGCGTTCCTGCAGGCGCAGCTGGACGCGACCGAATTCCTCAACGACCAACCGTTGGAGGCCGCGCGGATCGTCGCCGAGGCCAGCGGGTTGCCGCAGGAGGTGGTGTACCTCTACAACGGTCCCGGCGGCACATCGTTCGACACGACGCTCAAGCCGTCGCTGATCAAAGCGCTCGAAGGTGATGTGCCGTATTTGAAGTCGATCGACGACTTTGCCGACCTGGACGTGGCCGGCTTCGTCGAGGACGCTCCGCTGCGCGCCGCGTTCGACGAGCGCGGCCTCGACTACGACGAGGCGGTGGCGGCCACGGCCAACCCGTCGCTGATCAAGGGCACCGACCCCGTCTGCAACACCGCGGTGACCGATCCCGCCCAGGCCGGTGAACTGTGGCTGGACGGCGCCGACGCCACACAGCCGGCGGCGACGCCCGGGTGCCTGCTCAAGGCCGTTCGTGAGGCCACCGCCCACGGGACGACCATCCGCGCCGCCTACGTGCCCGACACCGAGTTCGGCACCCGCTGGTTCGCCGACAAAGCGATCTGGGTGAAGGACGGCCAAGATTACCGGCCGTTCGCCACCCCCGGCGGTGCGCAGCGGTTCATCGCCGCGCATCCCGGTAGCGCCGCCGTCGACTACGAGCAGGCGTTGGCAGGTGCGGCATGACGACCGTGGCCGAGGTGATCGAATCCCCGGTGCGCGTCGAGGCCGCATCGGTGCGCGACGGGAAGTCGGTGCTCTGGCGCCGCCGGTCGGTACGGGTGGGGTCCGTCGTCGCTGCCGTGGCCCTCTGGCAGGTGTTGACGGCCAACGATGTTCGCGCGTGGCTGCGCTTCGACACCCTCCCGACGGTGACCGAGGTCGCCACCGCGCTCACCGGCCGGCTGGGCACCCAGAACTACTGGCTCGACCTCGGGCAGTCGCTGATCCGGATCCTGACCGGGTTCGGGCTTGCCGCACTCGTCGGTGTCGTCACCGGCATCATGCTCGGCCGATCGACGGTGTTCGCCGACGTGTTCGGACCGCTCGCCGAGCTCGCCCGACCCATCCCGGCCATCGCCATGGTGCCGGTCGCGATCCTGTTGTTTCCCACCGACGAGGCGGGGATCGTGTTCATCACGTTCCTCGCGGCGTATTTCCCGATCATGGTCAGCACGCGTCACGCGGTCCGCGCACTCCCGACCATCTGGGAGGACTCGGTCCGTACGTTGGGCGGCAGCCGCGCCGATGTGTTGCGCCGGGTCGTGCTACCGGGAATCCTGCCGGGTCTGTTCGGCGGCCTCTCGGTCGGCATGGGCGTGGCGTGGATCTGTGTGATCTCGGCCGAGATGATCTCCGGCCGACTGGGTGTCGGGTACCGGACGTGGCAGGCCTACACGGTTCTCAACTACTCCGACGTGTTCGTCGGCATCATCACGATCGGGGTGCTGGGTTTCACGACGGCTGCCGCGGTCGAACTGATCGGCAGGCGAGCGACGCGCTGGCTGCCTCGCGCCGAGGAGAACATTCGATGACCGTCACCGTCGCCCCCGAGACGCTGCAGGGCTTGCGGCTGCAGATCGAGGACGTCCGGTTGTCCTACACCGGCGAACCCGTCGTCGACGGCCTGAGCCTCGACGTGCGCCCAGGAGAGATCCTGGTACTCACCGGACCATCAGGGTGCGGCAAGTCGACGGTGCTGCGCGCGCTCACCGGGCTGTTGCGCCCGGACTCCGGCCGAGTGCTCGCCGACGGCGCCGAGGTCGCGACGACGTCGCGCGACCGGGGCATGGTGTTCCAGGACAGCGCTTTGTTGCCCTGGCGCACAGTGCGATCCAACATCGAACTGGCGTTGCAGCTGCGCGGTGTCCCGCGGTCGGGGCGACGCGAACGCGCCGAGCGGTGGATCGATGAGGTGGGGCTTTCCGGATTCGCCGATTACCTGCCCAAGAGCCTGTCGGGCGGTATGCGTCAACGCGTGCAATTGGCGCGTGGGCTGGCGGGTGCGCCGCGGGCGGTGATGATGGACGAGCCGTTCGCCGCGCTGGACACCCAGACGCGGGCGGCGATGCAGCGCCTGCTGATTCAGACGTGGCAGGCGCACCCGACCACGATCGTGTTCGTCACCCACGACGTCGACGAGGCGTTGATCATCGGCGACCGTGTCGCGGTGCTGGGCCGAGTGGGCCAACCGCTGCGCGCGCTCGTCGATGTGCCCGAACCGCGGGTCACCGACGCCGTCCGTTCCGAAGCACGTACCGAAATCCTTGCTGCTCTTCACTATTCCTCATGAAAATTCCTGAACTCGCCGACACCGTTCGGCTCGACTGTGACGTGCTGGTCATCGGTGGCGGAACCGCGGGCACCATGGCCGCGCTCACCGCCGCCGAACACGGCGCACAGGTGCTGCTGTTGGAGAAGGCGCACGTGCGGCACTCCGGCGCACTCGCGATGGGGATGGACGGTGTGAACAACGCCGTGATCCCCGGCAAGGCGACACCGGAGGACTACGTCGCCGAGATCACGCGCGCCAACGACGGAATCGTCAACCAGCGCACCATCTATCAGACGGCGACCCGCGGGTTCGCGATGGTGCAGCGGCTCGAGCGGTACGGCGTCAAGTTCGAGAAGGACGAACACGGCGAGTACGCCGTGCGCAGGGTGCACCGGTCCGGCTCCTACGTCCTGCCCATGCCCGAGGGTAAAGACGTCAAGAAGGCGCTGTACCGGGTGCTGCGGCAGCGGTCGATGCGCGAGAAGATCCGCATCGAGAACCGGTTGATGCCGGTGCGGGTGCTCACCGACGACACCGGACGCGCCGTCGGCGCGGCCGCGCTCAACTCGCGCACCGGCGAATTCGTCGCCGTGGGGGCGAAAGCGGTGATTCTGGCCACCGGTGCGTGCGGGCGGCTGGGGCTGCCGGCATCGGGCTATCTCTACGGCACCTACGAGAACCCGACGAACGCCGGCGACGGTTACTCGATGGCGTACCACGCCGGCGCCGAGCTGTCCGGGATCGAGTGCTTCCAGGTCAATCCGCTGATCAAGGACTACAACGGACCGGCGTGCGCCTACGTGGCCAACCCGTTCGGCGGGTACCAGGTCAACGCGCTCGGGGAGCGGTTCGTCGACTCCGACTACTGGTCGGGGCAGATGATGGCCGAGGTCAAACGCGAGATCGAATCGGCCCGCGGCCCGATCTACCTGAAGGTCTCGCACCTGCCCGACGAGACGCTCGGCGCGCTCGAGAACATCCTGCACACCACCGAGCGGCCCACCAGGGGCACCTTCCACGCCAACCGCGGGCACGATTACCGCACCCACGACATCGAGATGCACATCTCCGAAATCGGCTTGTGCAGCGGGCACTCGGCCTCGGGCGTGTGGGTCGACGAACATGCGCGGACCACGGTGCCGGGACTGTACGCGGCCGGCGATCTGGCGTGCGTACCGCACAACTACATGATCGGGGCCTTCGTCTACGGCGACCTCGCAGGCGAGCACGCGGCGTCCACGCTCGCCGACGTCGCCCTGCCGGCGGCCCTTCCGCAGGGTCAGCTGCGCGAGGCGCACGACCTCGTCTACCGCCCGCTGCGCCATCCCGAGGGACCGCCGCAGCCGCAGGTCGAGTACAAACTGCGCCGCTTCGTCAACGACTATGTGGCACCGCCGAAGACGGCCACCAAGCTGTCGATCGCCATCGAGACATTCGAGCGCATGCGCGACGAGATCTCCGAAATGGGCGCGACGACACCGCACGAGCTGATGCGCGCCGTCGAGGTCTCGTTCATTCGTGACTGCGCCGAAATGGCGGCGCGTTCATCGTTGACGCGCACCGAATCTCGGTGGGGCCTCTACCACGACCGGGCCGACCTGCCGCAGCGTGACGATGAAGGTTGGCGGTATCACCTGAACCTGCGCAAGGATTCCGACGGGTCCATGGCGTTCGTCAAACGGCCCGTGGCACCGTATTTCGTGCCGGTGCCCGATCTGGAGCACCTGCCCTCCGATGATCCGGTCACGCACGTCCACCAGCCACCGATCGCTATCGGCCGGGCTCCCGCTGACGGCGCATCACGGATCCGGCGCGCCGCGCCTGCCCAGCCGCCGTCGCCGCGTATCGCCGCGGTGCTCGCGCTCGAGTTGCCGTCGGTCCCGGAGCTGGCCGAGTTCCTCGCCGACGCCGATGCAGGCGTGCGGCGCACCGCGGTGGCCACGCTTGTGGAGCATCTGCCCGATGGCTACGAGGCGCCGCTGATCGCCGCACTGGCTGATACCGATGCCGGCGTCCGGCGGACCGCCGCCGACGGGGTGCGCGAGTTGGTCGAGGTGCTGAGCTCCCCGGAATCTGTTGCAGCGCACGTCCAGTCGTCGGATCCGGTGGTGCGCGCGGTGACGATCTACCTCCTGTCGTCGCGTCGTGTGGGTACCGAGGACGTGTATCGTCGCGCCCTCGGCGACGCCGATCACCGCGTGCGGATCGAGGGCGTGCGCGCGCTGGTGTCGGTCGACGACGCCGATGGGGTGGCGGCGGCCGCCGGTGACGACAACCGTGAGGTTCGCATCGCGGCGGCTAACGGATTGGCGACGCTCGGCACGGGCGCCGACGCCGTGCGCCGGTTGGTGGGCGACACCGACCCGCTTGTTCGTGCGGCGGCGCTCTCAGCGCTCGGCGCGGTCGGATGGGGCGGCGATGACGAGCCGGGTGTGCGCGAAGCGCTCACGGCGCCGGCCTGGCAGGTACGCGAGGGCGCGGCGCGCGGGCTTGCGGGCGCCGCACCGGCCGTCGCCGTTCCGGCGTTGTCGGGGGCGCTGACCGATCAACACCTCGACGTCCGCAAGGCCGCGGTGCTCAGCCTGAGCCGTTGGGTGGCCTCCGAACAGGCGGCGCGGGATGCGTTGGAGATCGCGCTCAAAGACGGCGACGCCGACGTACGGGCCCACGCCCGGCAGGCCTTGGCGCGCGCGGGCTACGACACGGACATCGCCGGATAATCCGGCAGCTCGATCGAATCGGCCGTCGTGAACCACAGCCGTGCGGCCACCGGTCGAAACGGCCAGCGCTGCATCCATTTCATCACCGCCGCGTTGACCGCGATGTCGGACTCCGACATCGGTGCGTACCGGTCGATCGTGTTGTTCAACCTTTGGCAGGTGTCGACGTATGGGCGCATTCGCGATTCGTATCGCGCCAGTGCGTCGGGCAGGCCGTCGGCCTCGAACGAACTCGCCGGGCCCAGTTCACCCGCGAGAAGATAGGCGCCGACCAGGGCAAGGCTCGTGCCCATACCCGACAGCGGCGATGCGCAGTATCCGGCATCACCGACCAGGGTGACGCGTCCCGTCGACCAGGACGGCATGTGGATCTGGGCGAAGGAGTCGAAGTAGAAGTCGTCGGCTTCGCCGGCGGCGGCCAGCAGCGCGTCGCATTCCCACCCGGCGCCTGCGAACCGCTCGACGAGGATCTGGCGTTGTTGGTCGAGGTCGTGCCGGTCGTACTCGATGGGTTCGGACCGAAAAGCCAGGCCGGCCTTGGCGATTGCGGGGTCGTGGGAGGGGCGCATCGAGGCGTTGAGGCCGCCGGGCGCCTGGTAGAGCAGATACCAGCCGTCGAGTCCGACGCTGTCGGGTGCGGAGAACCACGCGTTGTACCCGCCGATCGGGTTGACGAACTGGTCCTCGGGACCGAAAGCCAGGCGGCGCACCGCCGAATGCGGACCGTCGGCCCCGACGACGAGGTCGGCGTGCAGCACCGAACCGTCGGTCAGCGTCGCCTCCATTCCCGCGTCGCCTTCGCGGAGTTCGGAAATCCGCTGTCCGAAACGGTATTCGACCGAGTCCCGGGTGGCCTGGTAGAGCACCTCCACCAGATCGCCGCGCAGGATTTCCAGCTTCGATACCAGACCGTTGCCGCCGAACGCCGTCACCGGCATCTCGGCACGTCTGCTGCCGTCTGAACGCACCCAGGCCGCACCGCGTTGCTCAAGTGCGCGGGCCCGCATCTGGTCGATCAGACCCATGCGCTCGACGACGTCGCCACCCGCCCCCCGCAGATCGACCGTCTGGCCGCCGGGCCGGACACCCGGCGCGACCTCCACGACGGTGACGCGATATCCGTTGCGCGTCAACCAGAACGCCAACGACGGCCCGGCGATCCCGGCACCACTGATCAGGACGGTCTGCTGGGTCACCCCGCCAGACTAAACGGTCAGATGTCGAGCGCCTGGTAGGTCCGGCGGACGAATTTCGGCTGGGCGCTCTGCAGTTTGGCTATCGAGGTGTTGCCCGCGATCGCGGCCATGTCGACGTTGATGTCGGGCAGGTTCTGGATCAGGTAGATCAGGATCAGGTCCGCCGACGGGTCGGCCTGCCACCAGGTGCCGTAGGCGCCGGGCCAGCTGAACGTGCCCAGCCCGCCGGGTCCGAACAGCGGACGGGATTTGGCGGGATTGGTCACCACCGACAGGTTCAACCCGAATCCGCGACCGACCCAGAACGGCGCGCCGAGGAAGTTCTGGCGCTTCTGCTCATCGGTCAGCCGGTCAGTGCGCATCAGTCGCACGGATGCCTCGGACAGCACCCGGACGCCGTCCAGCGTGCCACCGGCCAGCAGCATCTGCGCGAAGCGCAGGTAGTCGTCGACGGTCGACCACAGGCCGGCACCGCCGGTGCAGAACGGTGGATCGGTGATCGGCGCGGGCCCCATCACGTCGTGCTGCAGGGTGTTGTCCTTGTCGAGCTTGTACATCGTCGCGGCGCGGTGTCGTCGCGACGTGCCCACCGAGAACCCGGTGTCGGGCATCTGCAGCGGCTCGAAGATCCGTTCGCGCAGGATGTCGGAAAGCGGTTTGCCCTCGATCCGCGACATCGCGATGCCCAGCACGTCGGTGGCGTGGCTGTAGGTGAGCCGGTCGCCGGGCTGGTGCACCAGCGGTAGGGCGGCCAGCTCGGCCAGCCAGCGGTCCTGATCCTGGCGGAACGACATCCGGCCGTACGCGCGGCTCAACGGACCCAACACCGAGAACGCATAGGCCAGGCCGCTGCGGTGCGTCATCAGGTCGTCGAACGTGATGAGGCGCCGGGCGGGCGTCGTCTTCTCGAGGTCACCCTGCGGGTCGACAAGAACGTGCATGTCGGCGAGTTCGGGCACCCACGTGGCGATCGGGTCGGTGAGCGCGAAGCGGCCTTCCTCGACAAGACTCATCGCGGCCGCGACCGTCACCGGTTTGGTCATCGAGGCGATGCGGAAGATCGTGTCCCGCTGCATCGGTAGTCCGGCGTCGACGTCGCGGTGCCCCAACTCGTTGACCTGGAGTACTTCACCGGCGTGCCACACCAGGGTCACCGCCCCGGCGAGGAGCCCGGCGTCGATCGCCTCGCGGATGGACGCGTGGTTGCCGTCGAGTTTCATCGCGGCAAGCCTACTGACGCGCCGGTGCGGGCAGGCCCCTTCGTGGCGCGACCGGACCACGGCTGTCCGGGTGCTAAGCTTCCCCGCAGTTTCGACGTCCTTTAAGGAGCCGTCCAGAGAGGCGGAGAAGGAGGTCAGAGTCGCTTGGGCGCGCATGAAGGCTCGTCGGGCACCGACCGGGAGCTGATGTCCGCAGCGGACGTCGGCCGCACCATCTCCCGCATCGCCCACCAGATCATCGAGAAGACCGCACTCGACGGTGCCCCCGGCGATGCCAAGGCCCCGCGCGTCGTCCTGCTCGGCATCCCCACCCGGGGCGTGACGTTGGCCACCCGGCTCGCCGAGAAGATCAAGGAGTTCTCCGGCGTCGTCGTTCCTCACGGCGCGCTGGACAACACGCTGTACCGCGACGACCTCGACTTCAAGCCGCCCCGTGCTCTCGAGGAGACCTCGATCCCCGAGGGCGGGGTCGACCAGGCCCTGGTCATCCTCGTCGACGATGTGCTCTACACCGGCCGCTCGGTGCGCGCGGCACTGGATGCTCTGCGCGACATCGGCAGACCGAAGGCGGTGCAACTGGCGGTGCTGGTCGACCGCGGTCACCGGGAGCTGCCGCTGCGCGCCGACTACGTGGGCAAGAACGTGCCCACCGCCCGAACCGAGAACGTCAAGGTCCGGTTGGTCGAAGACGATGGCCATGACCGTGTGTCCATCGCGCCGTACGGAGGTCCGATCAGGTGAAGCATCTTCTCTCGGCGGCGGATCTGTCGCGCGACGATGCGCTGGCGATCCTCGACAATGCCGACCATTTCAGCCAGGCCCTGCTCGGTCGCGAGGTCAAGAAGCTGCCCACCTTGCGTGGCCGCACGATCATCACGATGTTCTACGAGAACTCGACCCGCACCCGGGTCTCCTTTGAGGTCGCGGGCAAGTGGATGAGCGCCGACGTGATCAACGTCAGCGCTTCGGGATCGTCGGTGTCCAAGGGTGAGTCGCTGCGCGACACGGCCTTGACGCTGCGCGCCGCGGGAGCCGATGCGCTGATCCTGCGTCACCCCGCCTCGGGAGCACCGCAGCAACTCGCCGAGTGGACGGCCACCCCGGACGGGCACGGTCCCGCGGTGATCAACGCCGGCGACGGTACCCACGAGCACCCCACCCAGGCGCTGCTCGACGCGTTGACCATGCGTCAACGCCTCGGCGACATCGAGGGCAAGCGGGTGGTGATCGTCGGCGATGTGCTGCACAGCCGGGTCGCCCGCTCGAATGTGCTTCTGCTGCACACCCTCGGCGCGGAGGTGGTGCTGGTCGCACCGCCGACGCTGCTGCCGGTCGGGGTCGCCGACTGGCCGGTCACGGTGTCGCACGACCTCGACGCCGAACTGCCGCTGGCCGACGCCGTACTGATGCTGCGGGTGCAGGCCGAGCGCATGAACGGCGGATTTTTCCCGTCGGCGCGGGAGTATTCGGTGCTCTACGGCTTGTCCGAGAAGCGCCAGGCGTTGCTTTCGGGCAACGCGGTGGTGTTGCACCCGGGCCCGATGGTCCGGGGTATGGAGATCGCGTTCTCCGTCGCCGACTCGCCGCAATCAGCTGTGCTGCAACAGGTTTCGAACGGTGTGCACATCCGGATGGCGGTGCTGTTCCACCTCCTGGTGGGCGCCGAGAAGGAGGCCATCAGCGTATGAGCACGCTGATACGAGGGGTCCGGCTCTACGGCGAGGGCGATCCCGTCGACGTGCTGGTGTCCGAAGGACAGATCGCCGACATCGGTGCGGAACTTCAGATTCCCGACGATGCCGACGTCATCGACGCCACCGGCCAGGTGCTGCTGCCCGGCTTTGTCGACCTGCACACCCACCTTCGTGAGCCCGGCCGCGAGTACGCCGAGGACATCGAAACCGGTTCGGCCGCAGCGGCTCTCGGTGGGTACACCGCGGTGTTCGCAATGGCCAACACCAACCCGGTGGCCGACAGCCCGGTGGTGACCGACCATGTCTGGCAGCGAGGTCAGCAGGTGGGTCTGGTCGACGTGCATCCCGTGGGCGCGGTGACCGTCGGGCTGGCCGGCGCCCAGCTCACCGAGATGGGCATGATGGCCGGCGGTGCGGCACAGGTGCGGATGTTCTCCGACGACGGCATCTGCGTGCACGACCCGCTGATCATGCGCCGCGCGCTCGAATACGCCACCGGCCTCGGCGTGCTGATCGCCCAGCACGCCGAGGAGCCGCGACTCACAGTCGGCGCCGTCGCCCACGAGGGCCCCAACGCCGCCCGGCTGGGGCTGGCCGGGTGGCCGCGCGCGGCCGAGGAGTCGATCGTCGCGCGCGACGCGCTGCTGGCGCGCGACGCCGGCGCGCGGGTGCACATCTGCCACGCCTCCACCACCGGCACCGTCGAGATCGTGCGATGGGCGAAATCACAGGGGATCTCGATCACGGCGGAGGTGACCCCCCACCACCTGCTGCTCGATGACGAACGGCTGGCCACCTACGACGGGCGTTACCGCGTCAACCCGCCACTGCGTGAGGCCTCGGACGCGCGGGCGCTGCGCCAGGCGCTGGCGGACGGGATCATCGACTGTGTGGCCACCGATCACGCCCCGCACGCTGAGCACGAGAAGTGCTGCGAGTTCTCCGTCGCCCGTCCCGGCATGCTCGGATTGCAGACCGCGCTGTCGGTGGTGGTGGAGACGATGGTGCGCCCGGGGCTGCTGACCTGGCGGGACGTCGCGCGGGTGATGAGCGAGCGGCCCGCCCGAATCGTCGGGCTGCCCGATCAGGGCAGGCCACTGGAGATCGGCGAGCCGGCCAACCTGACCGTGGTGGACCCCGACGCCACGTGGACCGTCGAAGGTTCCGCTCTGGCCAGCCGCTCGGCCAACACGCCGTACGAGGCGCTCGAACTGCCCGCGGCGGTCACGCTGACGTTGTTGCGCGGCAAGGTGACTGCGCGGGACGGGAAGTGCCCGGCGTGAACTTCGAGCGAGTAGCGCGGGCGGATCGCGCATGAACACCGGTACGCTCGTGGGATCGCTGGTCATGGCCGCCGTCGTGGCCGTGCTCATCGCGGTGCTGATCCAGGCGATGATCCGCGGATGGCGTCGTCGCGCAGAGCGTCAGGCTGAACTGATCGGCACGCTGCCTGCGCTTCCCGACACCGTCGGGCCCGCGATCGTGCCCGCCACCAAGGGCCTGTACGTCGGCAGCACGCTGGCCCCACATTGGAACGACCGAATCGTGGTCGGCGACCTGGGCTTCCGCGCCAAGGCCGTGCTGACCCGTTACCCCGAAGGAATCATGTTGCAGCGCAGCGGCGCCCTGCCCATCTGGATCCCCGACGAGGCGATCACCGAGATCCGCACCGAGAAGGGGATCGCGGGCAAGGCGATGACGCACGAAGGCATTCTCGCGATCCGGTGGCGGTTACCGTCGGGCACCGAGATCGACACCGGGTTCCGCGCCAACGACCGCCGCGAGTACTCGCACTGGGTGGAACAGGAGGCGGCGTGAGGGCAACAGGCAAGGCTGTTCTTGTGCTCGAGGACGGCCGCGTCTTCACGGGCACGACGTTCGGCGCGGTCGGGCAGGCGCTCGGTGAGGCGGTGTTCTCCACCGGTATGTCGGGCTATCAGGAGACGCTCACCGATCCCAGCTACCACGGGCAGATCGTGGTCGCGACGGCACCGCAGATCGGCAACACCGGATGGAACCACGAGGACGCCGAGAGTCGCGGCGACAAGATCTGGGTGGCCGGTTACGCCGTGCGCGACCCCTCGCCGCGGGCCTCGAACTGGCGGGCCACCGGCACGCTCGACGAAGAACTCGAACGTCAGGGCATCGTCGGCATCGCGGGTATCGACACCCGCGCGGTGGTGCGCCACCTGCGCAGTCGGGGGTCGATGAGGGCCGGGTTGTTCTCCGGGTCGGCGCTGGCCGACCCCGACGAACTGCTCGAGCGGGTGCGCAGTCAGCCCGGCATGCTCGGCGCCAACTTGGCCGGAGAGGTCAGCACCGACGCCAGCTATGTGGTGGAACCCGAAGGGCCACAACGGTTCACGGTCGCCGCCATCGACCTTGGCATCAAGACCAACACCCCGCGCAATTTCGCGAGGCGCGGTATCCGCAGCCACGTGCTGCCCGCGTCGGCGACCTATGAGCAGATCGCCGACCTGAAACCCGATGGCGTGTTCTTGTCCAACGGCCCCGGCGACCCCGCCACCGCCGACCACATCGTGGCCGTCACCAAGGAGGTGCTCGGCGCGGGTATTCCGCTGTTCGGCATCTGCTTCGGCAACCAGATCCTGGGCCGTGCGCTGGGACGCTCGACGTACAAGATGGTGTTCGGCCACCGCGGGATCAACGTGCCGGTGATCGACCATCAGACCGGGGCGGTCGCGATCACCGCGCAGAACCACGGTTTCGCCCTCGAGGGCGAGGCGGGGGAGCGCTTCGACACCCCGTTCGGCGAGGCGATCGTGAGCCACACGTGTGCCAACGACGGCGTCGTCGAGGGCATCAAACTCGTCAGTGGGCTGGCCTTTTCGGTGCAGTACCACCCGGAGGCCGCGGCGGGACCGCACGATGCGAACTATCTGTTCGACCAGTTCGTCGACCTGATGGCAGGGGAAAACAAGTGACGTCGTCCGCGGTGAGCGACCGCTGTTGTACGGATGGACGCGGAGTGTCGTGTGCAGACACGGTCTTTGGCGGCACAAGGGGGGCGCGGTAAATGCCTAAGCGCAGCGACCTCAACCACGTCCTGGTGATCGGCTCCGGGCCGATCGTGATCGGTCAGGCCGCCGAGTTCGACTACTCCGGCACCCAGGCGTGCCGGGTGCTGCGCGCCGAGGGGTTGCAGGTCAGCCTGATCAACTCGAACCCGGCGACGATCATGACCGACCCCGAATACGCCGACCACACCTATGTGGAGCCGATCACGCCGGAGTTCGTCGAGCGGGTGATCGTGCAGCAGGCCGAGCGCGGCAACAAGATCGACGGTCTGCTGGCCACGCTGGGAGGCCAGACGGCGCTGAACACCGCCGTCGCACTGTCGGAGTCCGGTGCGCTGGCCAGGCACGGGGTGGAGCTGATCGGCGCGGACTTCGAGGCCATCCAGCGCGGCGAGGACCGGCAGCGGTTCAAGGACATCGTCGCCAAGGTCGGCGGCGAATCCGCCCGCTCCCGAGTGTGTTTCACGATGGACGAGGTGCGCGAGACGGTCGAGGACCTCGGCTTGCCGGTGGTGGTGCGTCCCTCCTTCACGATGGGCGGGCTGGGCTCGGGCATGGCGTACTCCGCCGAGGACGTCGAGCGGATGGCCGGCGACGGGCTCGCGGCCTCGCCGAGCGCCAACGTGCTGATCGAGGAGTCGATCTTCGGCTGGAAGGAATACGAACTCGAGTTGATGCGCGACGGCCGCGACAACGTGGTCGTGGTGTGCTCGATCGAGAACTTCGACCCGATGGGTGTGCACACCGGCGACTCGGTCACCGTTGCGCCGGCCATGACGCTCACCGACCGCGAATATCAGACGATGCGCGATCTGGGCATCGCGATCCTGCGCGAGGTCGGCGTCGACACCGGCGGCTGCAACATCCAGTTCGCCGTCAACCCGGCCGACGGGCGCCTGATCGTGATCGAGATGAATCCGCGGGTGTCGCGGTCGAGCGCGTTGGCGTCCAAGGCGACCGGGTTCCCGATCGCCAAGATCGCGGCGAAGCTGGCCATCGGCTACACGCTCGACGAGATCGTCAACGACATCACCAAGGAGACCCCGGCCTGTTTCGAGCCGACGCTCGACTACGTCGTCGTCAAGGCACCGCGGTTCGCGTTCGAGAAGTTCCCCGGGGCCGACGGCACGCTGACCACCACGATGAAATCGGTCGGCGAGGCGATGTCGTTGGGGCGCAACTTCATCGAGGCGCTCGGCAAGGTGATGCGCTCGCTGGAGGCCGGGCGCGCCGGCTTCTGGACCAAGCCCGACCCCGAGGAAGACACCGTCACCGTCGACGAGTTGTTGGCGCGGCTGGGCACTCCCTCGGACGGACGCCTGTACGACCTGGAGCTGGTGCTGCGCAAGGGCGCGACCGTTGAACAGGTGTCGAAGGCCTCCGGGGTCGACCCCTGGTTCGTCGAGCAGATCGCCGGGCTGGTCGCGCTGCGCGCCGAAATCGTGGACGCGCCGGTGCTCGACGCCGACCTGCTGCGGCGCGCCAAGTACCACGGGTTGTCGGACCGCCAGATCGCCGCGCTGCGACCCGAACTCGCCGGTGAGGTCGGCGTGCGGGCGCTGCGCCAGCGGCTGGGCATCCACCCGGTGTTCAAGACCGTCGACACGTGTGCCGCCGAATTCGAGGCCAAGACCCCGTATCACTACAGCAGCTACGAGCTCGACCCCGCCGCCGAGACCGAGGTGGCGCCGCAGACGGAACGGCCCAAGGTGCTGATTCTCGGCTCGGGCCCCAACCGCATCGGGCAGGGCATCGAGTTCGACTACAGCTGTGTGCACGCCGCGACGACGTTGAGTCAGGCCGGCTTCGAGACGGTCATGGTCAACTGCAACCCCGAGACGGTGTCCACCGACTACGACACCGCCGACCGGCTCTACTTCGAGCCACTCACCTTCGAGGACGTGCTCGAGGTGTACTACGCCGAATCCGTCTCCGGCGCAGGCGGTCCCGGTGTGGTCGGCGTCATCGTTCAGCTCGGCGGCCAGACGCCGCTCGGACTGGCCGAACGCCTGCAGAACGCCGGCGTGCCGATCGTCGGGACCAGCCCCAAGGCAATCGATCTGGCCGAGGATCGCGGCGCGTTCGGCGAAGTGTTGACCAACGCGGGCCTTCCCGCACCGCGGTTCGGCCTGGCCACCAGCTTCGAGCAGGCGCGGCGCATCGCCGCCGAGATCGGATATCCCGTGCTGGTGCGGCCGTCCTACGTGCTGGGCGGTCGCGGTATGGAGATCGTCTACGACGATGAGACGCTGCAGGGCTACATCACTCGGGCCACCGAACTCTCGCCCGAGCATCCCGTGCTGGTGGACCGCTTTCTCGAGGACGCCATCGAGATCGACGTCGACGCGCTGTGCGACGGGTCCGAGGTCTACATCGGCGGCATCATGGAACACATCGAGGAAGCCGGGATCCACTCCGGCGACTCCGCGTGTGCCCTGCCGCCGGTGACGTTGGGTCGCAGCGACATCGAGGCCGTGCGACGTGCCACCGAAGCGATAGCCCACGGTATCGGCGTGGTGGGCCTGCTCAACGTGCAGTACGCGCTCAAGGACGACGTGCTCTACGTGCTGGAGGCCAACCCCCGCGCCAGCCGCACCGTGCCGTTCGTCTCCAAGGCCACCGCGGTGCCGCTGGCCAAGGCGTGTGCGCGGATCATGCTCGGCGCGACGATCGCCGAGCTGCGCGAGGAAGGCGTGCTGGCGCGCACGGGGGACGGCGCGGGCACCGCCCGCAACGCTCCCGTCGCGGTCAAGGAAGCCGTCCTGCCGTTCAACCGCTTCCGCAAACACGATGGCACGCAGATAGACTCGCTGCTCGGCCCGGAGATGAAGTCGACGGGCGAGGTGATGGGTATCGACCACGACTTCGGAAGCGCTTTCGCCAAGAGTCAGACCGCCGCCTACGGGTCCCTGCCGCTCGAAGGCACAGTGTTCGTGTCGGTGGCCAACCGCGACAAGCGTTCGCTGGTGTTCCCCGTCAAACGGCTCGCCGATCTCGGGTTCCGGGTCCTGGCCACCGAGGGCACCGCGGAGATGTTGCGGCGCAACGGGATCCCGTGTGAAGAGGTACGCAAGCACTTCCAGGAACCCAGCGCGGACAGACCGGCCTCCTCCGCCGTCGACCTGATCAAGGCGGGTGAGGTGGACATGGTGATCAACACCCCGTACGGCAACTCGGGTCCTCGCGTCGACGGTTACGAGATCCGCTCGGCGGCAGTGGCGAACAGCATTCCGTGTGTGACGACGGTGCAGGGCGCCTCGGCGGCGGTTCAGGGCATCGAGGCCGGGATCCGCGGCGACATCGGCGTGATGTCGCTGCAGGAACTGCACAGCGTGCTGGGGCCGTGACTAGTTTCGGCCTGCGGTTGGCCGATGCGGTGGCCCGGCGTGGACCGCTGTGTCTGGGCATCGATCCGCACCCGGAGTTGATGCGCGCATGGGGACTGGGCGCCGACGCCGATGGGTTGCGCCGGTTCTGCGACGTGTGCGTGACCGCGTTCGCCGATTTCGCCGTCGTCAAACCACAGGTCGCGTTCTTCGAGGCGTACGGCGCCGCCGGGTTCACAGTGCTGGAGCACACCATCGCCGCGCTGCGCGAGGCGGGAGTGCTGGTACTCGCCGACGCCAAACGCGGCGACATCGGCTCCACGATGGCCGCATACGCCGCGGCTTGGGTGGGTGATTCGCCGCTGGCCGCCGACGCGGTGACCGCATCGCCTTACCTGGGCTTCGGCTCGCTGCAACCGCTGATCGAGACGGCGATGGCCAACGACCGCGGAGTGTTCGTCCTCGCGGCCACCTCGAATCCCGAAGGCGCATCCGTGCAGCGCGCCGATGCCGGGGGCCGCACCGTCGCGCAGTCGATCGTCGACGCCGCCGCGGCGGTCAACCGCACCGTGTCCGCGCGACCCGGCCCGGTGGGTGTCGTGGTCGGGGCCACGCTGGCCGAACCGCCCGACGTCAGCGCGCTCGCCGGACCGGTCCTGGTCCCGGGTGTCGGCGCCCAGGGTGGGCGTCCAGAGGCGTTGAGCGGCCTCGGAGGGGCCCAGTCGGGCCAGTTACTGCCCGCGGTGTCCCGCGAGGTGCTGCGCGCGGGTCCCGACGTGGGCGCGGTGCGCTCAGCGGCGGGCAAAATGCGCGATGCGGTCGCCTATCTGGCCTGACGCACCCGCAGACGGTGTAACACGGGCAACGTCAGTCTCAGCTGTCACAGAAGTCACAAACTGGCTGGTCGCGACACGCCCGAAAGCTGATGACCAGCGAAAATTTTCTTTTTTCGCGCCGCCGACTCGCGCAAGTGTGGCGCAGGTCACGCGCTGAGCGCTCGATCAGCGCTCCGCGCGATGCGAATTGCCTTGATATGCAGGCGGTTCCGGCGGCGGAATGCGAGATTTCGCCGCTCCTGGTCGCGAAACGCCGTAGGCGCGGGCTCGGGGCGACCGCCCGACACGCTGGGCTTTTGACGCCGTAACCAGGGGGTGGGGTTCGCTTTCGTCAGCCTGCGTGGGTACGGTCGTCGTCGCTGGCTGTTTGCGGGTTTTCCCGATCAGCCGAGGCATGGAAATTGATGGTGATGAGACGGAGGAACCCGTGGCCCTTCCCCAGTTGACCGACGAACAGCGCGCGGCCGCGTTGGAGAAGGCTGCCGCCGCACGTCGAGCCCGAGCCGAATTGAAGGATCGGCTCAAGCGCGGCGGCACCAACCTCAAGCAGGTGCTCAAGGACGCCGAGACCGACGAGGTCTTGGGCAAGATGAAGGTTTCGGCGCTGCTGGAGGCGTTGCCCAAGGTCGGCAAGGTCAAGGCGCAGGAGATCATGACCGAACTCGAGATCGCCCCGACCCGCCGCTTGCGTGGCCTCGGCGATCGTCAGCGCAAGGCGCTGCTGGAAAAGTTCGACCAGTCCTAGGCGCATAAGTTGAGCGCCGGCCGAGGGGCCGGCCGGGTAGTCGTGCTGTCCGGCCCCTCTGCCGTCGGGAAGTCGACCGTCGTTCGCTGTCTGCGCGAACGCGTTCCCGACCTGCACTTCAGCGTGTCCGTCACCACCAGAGCCCCGCGCCCGGGGGAAGTCGACGGCGTTGATTACTCCTTCGTATCGCCTGACCAATTCGATGACCTGATCGCCGACGGCGCCCTGCTCGAATGGGCGGAGATCCACGGCGGGCTGCACCGCTCCGGTACACCGGCCCGGCCTGTCCGCGAGGCGATCGCCGCGGACAGGCCCGTACTGATCGAGGTGGATCTCGCGGGCGCGCGGGCCGTCAAGACGGCGATGCCCGAGGCCCTCACCGTCTTCCTGGCCCCGCCGAGCTGGGAGGAGCTGAAGAACCGGCTCACCGGACGCGGCACCGAGACACCCGAGGCGATCGAGCGCCGGCTGGCCACCGCCCGGGCCGAACTCGCCGCGCAGGATGACTTCGACACCGTGGTCGTGAACAGTCAATTGGAGTCTGCCTGCGCCGAATTGGTATCCTTGCTGGTGGGCCACCGATAAGTACGCGCCGGAGACGGCGCCGCAGGCCCGACAGCTATCTCGCATTCAGCTAAAACCGCCAGGAGAATTTTTCGTGAGCACCCCGCACGCCGACACGCAGCTGGCCGCTGTGGACGATTTCGACGCGTCCGCCGCCAGTGCCTACGACACGCCGTTGGGCATCACCAACCCGCCCATCGACGAGCTGCTGGATCGCGCGTCGAGCAAGTATGCGCTGGTGATCTATGCCGCCAAGCGCGCCCGCCAGATCAACGACTACTACAACCAGCTCGGCGACGGCATCCTCGAGTACGTCGGCCCGCTGGTCGAGCCCGGCCTGCAGGAGAAGCCGCTGTCGATCGCGCTGCGCGAGATCCACGCGGATCTGCTCGAGCACACCGAAGGCGAGTAGCAACACCGCGAGGCATAGGGGAGCGGCCGCCATGGAGTCCAAGCGGATCATCGTCGGCGTCGCCGGTGGTATCGCCGCCTACAAGGCGGCCACGGTGGTCAGACAGCTCACCGAGGCCGGACACAACGTGCGCGTCGTCCCCACCGAGTCCGCTCTCCGGTTCGTCGGTGCCGCCACCTTCGAGGCGCTCTCGGGTCATTCCGTACACACCGGCGTCTGGGACGATGTCCACGAGGTACCGCACGTCCGCTTCGGCCAGGAGGCCGACCTGGTCGTCGTCGCGCCCGCCACCGCCGATCTCCTGGCGCGTGCCGTCGCGGGCCGCGCGGACGACCTGCTGACCGCGACGCTGTTGACCGCGCGATGTCCGGTGCTGTTCGCCCCGGCCATGCACACCGAGATGTGGTTCCACCCGGCCACGGTGGAGAACGTCGCCACGTTGCGTCGGCGCGGTGCCATCGTCCTCGAACCCGCGTCGGGCCGGTTGACCGGAGCCGACAGCGGCGCGGGCCGCTTGCCCGAGGCCGAGGAGATCAGCACGCTGGCCCAGCTCCTGCTGACGCGGCCGGACGCGCTGCCCTACGACCTGGCCGGCGTCAAGGTGTTGGTCTCCGCGGGCGGGACGCGCGAGCCGATCGATCCCGTGCGGTTCATCGGCAACCGCAGCTCGGGCAAGCAGGGCTATGCGATGGCCCGAGTGATGGCCCAGCGCGGCGCCGACGTCACGCTGATCGCCGGCAACACCGCCGGGTTGATCGACCCGGCCGGCGTCGACGTCGTGCACATCGGCTCGGCCGCCCAGCTCAAGGACGCCGTGTCCAAGCACGCGCCGGACGCGCACGTACTGGTGATGGCGGCCGCGGTCGCCGACTTCCGGCCCACGCAGATGCAGGCCACCAAGATCAAGAAGTCCGCCGATCCGGATGCCGCCGCGCCGGTCATCGAACTGACCCGCACCGAAGACGTGCTGGCGGGCGCCGTGCGGGCTCGTGCCGACGGACAGCTGCCCAATATGCGGGCCATCGTGGGGTTCGCTGCAGAGACCGGCGACGCCAACGGCGATGTGCTCCACCACGCTCGCGCGAAGCTGCAGCGCAAGGGATGCGATTTGCTCGTGGTCAATGCGGTGGGTGAGAATCGGGCGTTCGAAGTGGACAACAACGACGGGTGGCTGCTGGCGGCCGACGGCACGGAGTCCGCACTGGAACACGGTTCGAAAACGCTGATGGCCAGCCGTATCGTGGACGCGATCGTGGCCTTCCTGCACAGCGGCAGCGGGTAGCGCGGATCACGCATCCGGCTGCGTGAAATGCTTGCGCGCAAGGCAAGCACAGGCTTGGGTGCAACAGGGCACACCTATAACTTGATGTACTAACTATCGCGACATGAGAGCGGAAGGATCCACACCGTGAGTCAAGCTCGGCTGTTCACCAGTGAGTCGGTAACCGAGGGCCATCCCGACAAGATCTGCGACGCGATCAGCGACTCGGTGCTCGACGCTTTGCTCGCGGGTGATCCCAAGTCGCGGGTCGCCGTCGAGACCCTGGTCACCACGGGGCAGGTGCATGTCGTCGGTGAGGTGACGACGGCGGCCAAGGAGGCTTTCGCCGACATCGCCACCACGGTGCGCGAACGCATCCTCGAGATCGGCTACGACTCGTCGGAGAAGGGCTTCGACGGTGAGACCTGCGGCGTCAACATCGGCATCGGCCGGCAGTCGCCGGACATTGCCCAGGGCGTCGACACCGCGCACGAGACCCGCGTCGAGGGCGCCGGCGACCCGCTGGACCTGCAGGGCGCGGGCGACCAGGGCCTGATGTTCGGCTATGCGATCAAGGACACGCCCGAGCTGATGCCGCTGCCGATCGCGCTCGCGCACCGGCTGTCACGTCGGCTGACCGAGGTCCGCAAGAGCGGTGTGCTCGACTACCTGCGCCCCGACGGCAAGACCCAGGTCACGGTGCAGTACGACGGCACCACCCCGGTGCGCCTCGACACGGTCGTGCTGTCGACGCAGCACGCGGCGGGTATCGACCTCGAGGGGACGCTGACGCCGGACATCCGCGAGAAGGTCGTCAACACGGTGCTGGCCGACCTGAACCACGACTCGATGGACACCTCCGACTTCCGCCTGCTGGTGAACCCGACGGGCAAGTTCGTGCTCGGCGGCCCCATGGGTGACGCGGGGCTGACGGGCCGCAAGATCATCGTCGACACCTACGGCGGCTGGGCCCGTCACGGCGGCGGTGCGTTCTCGGGCAAGGATCCGTCCAAGGTGGACCGCTCGGCGGCCTACGCGATGCGCTGGGTGGCCAAGAACGTCGTCGCAGCGGGTCTGGCCGAGCGCGTCGAGGTCCAGGTGGCCTACGCGATCGGCAAGGCCGCGCCGGTCGGTCTGTTCGTCGAGACGTTCGGCAGCGAGTCGGTCGATCCGGGCCGCATCGAGAAGGCGATCACCTCGGTGTTCGACCTGCGCCCCGGCGCGATCGTGCGCGACCTCGACCTGCTGCGCCCGATCTATGCGCAGACCGCCGCGTACGGCCACTTCGGCCGCACCGACGTCGAGCTGCCCTGGGAGCAGCTGAACAAGGTCGACGAGCTCAAGGCTTCCGTCTGACGACGATCAAGCGGCGAGGTACGAGCCGCGTTGAGGAGTCAGACACGTGCCGTCGAGACTGCGCTTTTTGATCGATTTCGGGCAAATTCCGTCAGAAACCGTAGTCTCGGCGCCCATCCCACTCAGGGGCTGAACGCGTAATCGCGTAGCGGGAAGCGGCGGCTGCGCCAGTACGCCTCCAGCGTCGTGGTCGGGCGCAGCGGAGCGTCGCCGTTCTTGTCGAAGTAGTAGCTGTTGGCCCGCTGGCAGCTCTCCTGCCAGAAGATCTGGCGATGGCGCTTGCGCATCATCTCGTCGAAGTAGCGGTCGTTGGCTTCCTGCGTCACCTCCACGCGGCGGGCCCCCTTCCGCCGGGCGTGCTTGAGGCAGCGGACGATGTGATGCGTCTGCGTCTCGATGAGCGCGAAGTACGACGATCCGACGTAGCCGTACGGCCCGAACACGGTGAAGAAGTTCGGGAAACCCGGCACACTCACACCCTCGTAGGCCTGCAGCCGGTTCTCCTGCCAGTGCCGGCTCCACGACCGACCGCGTGAACCGGTGACCGGATAGGTCGGCATGTCGTCGGCGTCCATCACCCTGAAACCGGTGGCGAGGATCAGCACGTCCACATCGCGGATCGTCCCGTCGGAGGTCGCCACACCCGAACCGGTGATCTTGTCGATCGGCTCGGTCACCAACTCGACGTTGTCCCGGTTGTACGTCGACAGATACGTGTTGTGGAAGCCGGGCCGTTTACACCCGACGGCGTAGCGCGGCGTGAGCTTGTCGCGGACCTCCGAGTCGTGGACCTCTTTGCGCAGATACGCCTCGCCGACCTTCGACATGTTCTTCGCCATCGGGTTGATGGTGAAGTACTGCGCGGGCAGCGTGAAGGTGAGCTCGACATACGCCTGGCTCAGCAGACGCTGCACCACATGGCCGCCGGGCAGCCGCATCATCCGCCGCGCCGTCGACGACAGCGGCACGTCGAACTTCGGGAAACACCAGATCGGTGTGCGCTGAAAGACGGTGAGCTGCTTAACGATCGGCGCGATCTCGGGGATCACCTGTACCGCTGAGGCGCCGGTGCCGATGACCGCGACGCGCTTGCCCGCGAGGTCCTGCGAGTGGTCCCAACGCGCGGTGTGCATGGTCACGCCGGCGAACGAGTCGACCCCGTCGATATCGGGCAGTTTCGGTGTGATGAGCACCCCGCACGCATTGATCAGGAACCGCGCCGTGACGACGTCGCCGGAGTCGAGTTCGATTCGCCACAGGTTCTCGTCGTCGTCGAAGACCGCGCCGAGCACCTTGGTGTTGAACCGGATCTTGGGCCGCAGGCCGTACTTGTCGACGCAATGCTCGGCGTACGCGCGCAGTTCGTGCCCCGGTGCGTAGGTGCGGGTCCACTCCGGACTCTGCTCGAAGGAGAACTGGTAGGAGAACGACGGAATATCAACGGCGATACCGGGATAGGTGTTCCAGTACCACGTCCCGCCGGGGCCCTCGCCGGCTTCGACGATCAGATAGTCGCCGAGACCGGCTTTGTCGAGGCTGATCCCGGCGCCGATACCGGAGAATCCAGCACCGACGATGATGGTGTCGTGATCGGGCACTGTCATCGGGCCTCCCGTGTCGCTCACATCTCGCTCACGGTACCCCGTCGTTCAGCCGTTGCGACAACTCCCAAGCGCTGCGTTCGACCCAGTTGGTGAGCAGTTTGCCGTCCGCGCCGACCGCCCACACCGCGGTGCCGGTCATCGCGATGTCGCTACCGTCGGGCGCGGTCCCTAGATAGCCGTTGTTCTTGCCGGTCAGCAACCACCGCGATGCGACTCGGCTGCCGTCGGCGTTGGCGAACGACTCGACGACGTCGAGGTGCAAATCGTCGACGCTGCTGAGAAAACCGGTGATCCAGGCCTTGAAGTTCTCGCGGCCGCGGACCGTCTCGCCGCCGGTGACGATGACGAAGTCGTCGACCACGAAACGATCTACCGCCGCCGGGTCGTGGGCATTCCAGACCTCGTCCCAGAACGCGTGCACGATGTCGACGGATCTCGATGTGTTCACACGGGGTGTAACGCGGTGCGCAATGCGTTCAATCCCCGTTCGGTGGCCTCGGTCGCGGCGGGCACCACCCCGGCGTAACCGAGGTAGCCGTGCACGAGGGATTCGGCGTTGTGCAGTTCGACGCGAACACCCGCGGCGGCGAGCAACTCCGCATATCGGCCGCCGTCGTCGCGCAACGGGTCATGCCCCGCGACGGCGATATACGCCGGCGGCAGACCGGTCAGATCCTTCGCGCGCGCGGGCGCCAGCGTCGCAGGCATGTCGGACAGATCCATGTCGCCGACGTACCACCGCGAAAAGCCCCCCACCGCATCGAGATTCAGGATCGGCGCGTCGGCGTTCTCGGCGAACGACGGCAACGAGGTGTCCCACGTCGTCGCCGGATACCACAGCAGCTGGAAGCAAATCTGCGGCCCGCCGGAATCACGCGCCAACTGCGCCACCACCGCGGCCAGATTGCCGCCCGCCGAATCGCCGGCGACCGCGAGCCGGGACGCGTCGACCTCCAGTTCGTCCGCGCTCGCGGCGGCCCACTGCGTCACCGCCCACACATCGTCGACCGCGGCGGGATAGGGGTGCTCGGGTGCCAACCGGTAGTCGACGGAGATCACCACGGCCTCGGCCTCGGCCGCGTGTCGACGCGCCGTGCCGTCGTAGCTGTCGAGGTCGCCGACCGACCAGCCGCCGCCGTGGAAGAACACCACCACGGGGAGCGGCGCATCGGTTTCGGTCGGCGGCCGGTACACCCGGACCGGGATCGGGCCGCCGGGCCCGTCGACCGTGCGGTCCTGGGCGCGCACCTCGGGCAGGATCTCGACCCGCGGCAGCGCGTTGAACCGTTCACGCGCGGCCTGCGCGCCGCCGTCGGTTGTCAACTGGAACGGAACTGCCTGCAGTACCTTCAGCAGAATGGCGTCTATGGGTTCCGGGCTGGCCGGCCCTACCTCGGGGACTGACATGGGGACACCGTACGTTCACCGGCGAACCCGACTTCTGTGGGTGGCCGCCTCCGTCGTCGCCGCCTGCTACGGGGTGTTCCTGATCGCGACCGCGCTGCGGCTGCCCGCCGGTGCCGAGCTCACCGGTCAGTTCGCGCTGCAGCCCGCGGTCAAGGCCGCCGCGGCGGTGCTACTCGCCGGGGCCGCGATGACACATCCGATCGCCCGGGAACGACGCTGGTTGGTGGCCGCGCTGTTGTTCTCGGCGGCGGGCGATTTCCTGTTGGCGCTGCCCTGGTGGGAGCCCTCGTTCGTGCTCGGGTTGTCCGCGTTCCTGGTCGCCCATCTGTGCTTCCTGGGCGCACTGTGGCCGTTGGTCACCCGCTCCGGTCCCAGGCTGACCGCCGCCGCGATCACGGTCGCGGCCTGCCTGGCCCTGCTGGTGTGGTTCTGGCCGCGGCTGATCGCCGAGGGCATGGCCGTTCCGGTGACGCTGTACATCGCGGTGCTCGGGGCGATGGTGTGCGCCGCGCTGATGGCGCGGCTGCCCACGCCGTGGACCGCACTGGGCGCGGTGTGTTTCGCCGTGTCGGACGCGATGATCGGGATCGGCAAGTTCGTGTTGGGTTCGGAGGCTCTGGCGGTGCCGATCTGGTGGGTGTATGCGGCCTCGCTGGTGCTCATCACAGCCGGGTTCTTCTTCGGCCGGACGTCGGTGCCGTCTGCTATCAATCCTGCGTGACGGGGTCTGACAGCCCGGCCCGCCCGGGCGCCACGAGACAGCCTGCCGAGCATGAGCCGGTCGCGCGGGTGCTGCCGATGCTGACCGTCCCGCACCTCGACCGCGAGTTCGACTACCTGGTCGCGGCCGAGCAGTCCGATGACGCGCAACCCGGCGTCCGCGTCCGGGTGCGTTTCCACGGCCGCCTGGTCGACGCGTTCATCCTCGAGAGGCGGTCCGACACCGACCATGTCGGCAAGCTCGGCTGGCTCGATCGGGTGGTCTCGCCCGAGCCGGTGCTGACGCCCGAGATCCGCCGACTCGCCGACGCCGTGGCGGCCCGCTACGCCGGCACCCGCGCCGACGTTCTGCGGCTGGCCATCCCGCCGCGGCACGCCCGGGTCGAGAAACAGGAGCCACCGCAGACCGCGCCGCTCGACCCGCGACCCGTCCCAAGCGATCCCTGGAACGCCTACGGCAGAGGCGAGCAGTTCCTCGCGGCGGTGGCGGGCGGACGGGCCGCCCGCGCGGTATGGCAGGCGTTGCCCGGGGAAGCCTGGCCCGATCGGCTGGCCGAGGCCGCGGCGGCGATGGTGAACGCGGGCCGCGGAGTGCTGGTGATCGTGCCGGATCAGCGCGACATCGACGCGGTGCACGCCGCCGCGCTCGGCCTCCTCGACGAGGCCCTGGTGGTGGCGTTGTCGGCGGGACTCGGTCCCGCGCAACGTTATCGGCGATGGTTGTCGGTGCTCCGCGGCAGCGCTCGGCTCGTCATCGGTACCCGCAGCGCGGTGTTCGCGCCCGTCGCCGACCTCGGTCTAGTGATGGTGTGGGACGACGGCGACGACACGCTCGCCGAACCCCGTGCGCCGTATCCGCATGCGCGGGAGGTGGCGATGTTGCGGGCACATCAGCTGCGCTGCGCCGCACTGATCGGCGGGTTCGCCCGAACCGCGGAGGCTCAGGCGCTGGTGCGCAGCGGGTGGGCGCACGACCTGGTTGCGCTGCGGCCGGTGGTGCGGGCGGCCTCACCGCGCGTCATCGCCCTCGACGACAGCGGATTCGAACAGGAACGCGACCCGGCGGCCCGGTCGGCCCGGCTTCCGTCGATGGCGCTTCAGGCCGCGCGTAAGGCGCTGGAGTCCGGCGCGCCTGTGCTGGTGCAGGTGCCTCGCCGTGGATACGTACCTGCGCTCGCGTGCGCGCGCTGCCGCAGCATCGCCCGGTGCCGAAACTGCACCGGGCCCTTGTCGCTGCCCGACCGCGATGCCGTCGGCGCGGTGTGCCGGTGGTGCGGACGCGCCCACCCGTCGTTGCGCTGCGTGCGGTGCGGTTCGGATGCGGTGCGCGCGGTCGTCGTCGGGGCCCGGCGCACCGCTGAGGAGCTCGGCAGGGCGTTCCCGGGCGCGACGGTCATCACCTCCGGCGGCGACGCGATGGTGGCAGAGGTCCCGCAGCGGCCCGCCGTCGTCGTCGCCACCCCCGGCGCCGAACCAAAGGCCGCGGGCGGCTACGGCGCCGCGCTGCTGCTCGACAGCTGGGCGCTGCTCGGCCGCCAGGACCTGCGGGCGGCCGAGGACACCTTGCGTCGGTGGATGGCCGCGGGCGCGCTGGTCCGCAACCGCGGCGATGGCGGCGTGATCGCCGTGGTGGCCGAGTCCGCGATTCCCACCGTGCAGGCGCTGATCCGTTGGGACCCCGTCGGCCACGCCGACGCGGAGCTGAACGCACGCGCCGAAGTCGGCCTGCCGCCCGCTGTGCACATGGCCGCGGTCGACGGGCCGCCCGAGGCGGTGCACGCCTTGCTCGACACCGCCGATACGCCCGAGGGCACCGAACAACTCGGCCCGGTCGATCTGCCGGTCGGCGCGCGCCGCCCGCCAGGACTGGGCCCCGACACGACCGTGATCCGGATGCTGCTGCGGGTTCCCCGCAACACCGGACTGGCCCTTTCCTCGGCCCTGCGCCGGGCCACCGCCGTGCTCAGCGCTCGTCACGACCAACAGCCGGTTCGCGTCCAAATCGACCCTTTGCACATAGGGTGAACCGGAAACCTGGCGTCGCAGGCAACAGGAGGTCCGCATGCGCCGGCTGTTCGCGTGGTCGATCACGTTGCTGGTGCTGGCATTTGCGGTGCTCTGGCCCGTGGTGTTCAGCGGTGGTGGTTCAGAGGCCGCGCCCGCCGACGACCCCGTCGTCATCACCGACTACGACGTGAACCTCGTCGTCGACGAGGACGGGCGACTCGAGGCCGTGGAGACCATCACGGCCGATTTTCCCACCAGCAGGCATGGCATCTTCCGGTACTGGGACGTGACCAACCCCAACAGTCCTCACGTACGTCAAGTGCCGCAGATCGAGTCGATCCTTCTCGACGGCGACCCAGCACCCTACGAGATGCTGTGGGAAGACGGGGAACGGTTCCGGGTGGCCAAGATCGGCGATCCCGACAGCTACCTGAGCTACGGCGAGCACGTCTATGAGATCCGCTACTCCATCGACGGCGTCCTCGATCCCGGAACCACCGGTGCCGACCGCAGATTCGCCACATCGTCGGGTGAACCCGCCGCAACCGAATCGGTGTTCTTCTGGAACGTGATCGCGCCGGCCTGGAACAACCGGATCCAGCGCGCCGACATCTCGATCCGGCTTCCCGGAGACGTTCCCCGCGTGCAATGTTCGGTCGGGTACGGCGTCGGCGGACCCTGCCTGGACCTGACGACGGCCGGAAACCGGGTGACGTTCTCCGCGCGAAACCTTCCGCCGCGCACACCGGTGACGGTGCGCGCGAGTGTGGACGTCCCGACCCCGCCGCGCACCGAGTTGCCGTGGACCCATGAGTGGGACCGGGTACTGGGACAGTCGCTGGCCGGAGTGCTGTGGGTCGCGGCGCTGACCGTGGCGGCCGGCTTGGCCGGTCTGCTCTGGTACCGCAGCACGGTCGAACCGTCGCCGGGCTTCCCGCTGCAGTACGCGCCGCCGGAGGGGCTCGGTCCGGTGCAGACGGAGTACATCCGGACCGAGGCGGTGCCCAAACAAGCCTTGACCGCGACGCTGTTCTACCTCGCCGAGCGGGGGCTGATCGAACTGCGCCAGGTCAGTGAGCAGCATTGGCGGATCCGCGGCATCGCCGAGCACAGCGCCTGGGTCGACGTGGATCCGGTCAGTGTGACGGTCGGGTCGGTGCTGAAGGTATTGCATCCGGGCGGCGAGTTCGAAGCGAAGAAGACCGTCAAGTCGGGGCAGAAGCTCAACAAAGCCAAGACCGATCTGGCCAAAGCCGTCCAGAACTGGGCCTTCGACAACAAGCTTCTGGTCAAACGGCGCAAGGAACTCTGGCTCCGCACCGCGAACGCGATCGCGTTCGTACTGATGCTGTGCGCCGTCTTCCGCTGGCTCTTCCCGACGACGATGTGGGCGCTGCCGTTCGCGGCGTTCTTCTTGTTGTCGATCGGCTCCTGGGCCGCCGGCGTGGGCACCAGGCGTACCGAGGCCGGCCGCGAACTCTGGTCGCGCGCAGGGGGTTTCCACCGGATGTTGACCACCGACTCGGCCGAAGCGCGGTTCGACTTCGGGGCGCGCAAGGACCTCTATTCGGCCTATGTCCCGTTCGCGGTCGCCGCGGGTGCTGCGGCCTTGTGGGCCAAGAAGTACGAGACGACGATGGGAACGGCTGCGCCACAACCGGATTGGTACAACTCGACCACATACGGCGGTTCGGGCTTCATCGGCGGCTCCGGGCGCACGCGAGCCTCGTCGACGGTGATCTTGGGGGCGATCGTCACTCCCTCCGATGGCTGCGGTAC
>NZ_LQIH01000044.1:0-6212 GCF_001499835.1 Mycolicibacterium novocastrense | reverse complement strand
GCGGTCGCGCGCACCTACTGCGAGCGCGATCGTCGGCACCAGCACGAGCGTCGTCAGGATCGCCGATTGGGTGGCCGGGATCGAACCACGCTGGGTGACAGCGGTGAGTTCCACCGCCCACAGGTCGAGCCGGCGGATCACGGCGTCGTACACGTGGTCGGCGTTGCCCAGTGGTTCGCGCATCGTGCGCAACCGGCGCAATCGCTCACGGCCCACGAACGCGGCCACTCCGGTGGCGATCACCAGCACCGACAACAGCAGTGGCAAGTTCACGCCGTGCCACAGCGCCAGGTGGTACTCGTTGTTGCCGGCGGGCACCGTATCGGCGTAATCCTCCAGCACGCCGCCGATCCCGACAGGCCAGATCCCGAAGGCCAACCCCGCTGCCGCGAGGATGCCCGGAGCGATCATGAACGTGCGCTCGGGGCGGTGCATCTCGGCGACGCGGGTGCTCGGTTCGGGCTGCCCCTTGCGGCCGAACGCGCCGAACAGGAAACGCAGGCTGTAGATGGTGGTGAACACCGAGCCGATCACGATGCCCGCCAGCACCAGCGGGGCGAAGGCTCCGAGGGTGGGGGTGTACAGCACGGTTGCCAAATCGGCTTCCTTGGCGACGAAGCCGAAGAACGGCGGTAGGGCCGCCATGCTGGCAGACGCGCCGACGGCGATGATCAACAGCGGTCGCGACTTGTCGCCGAGCCAGGCCAGTCTGCGGATGTCGCGGGTTCCGGTGGCGTGGTCGATGATGCCGACGACCATGAACAGCGCCGCCTTGAACATGGCGTGTGCGACCAGCATCGCAAGGCCGCCGAGCATCATGTCGCTGCCACCGCTGCCGACCATGACGGTGATCAGCCCCAGTTGGCTCACCGTGCCGAAGGCCAGGATCAACTTCAGGTCGTACTCGCGTACCGCGCGCCAACCGGCCAGCAACATGGTCAGCAGGCCGAGTGAGACCACCATGGGGCGCCACACCGGGGAGTCGGCGAAACTGGGGCTCATGCGCGCGATCAGGTAAACGCCGGCCTTGACCATCGCCGCGGCGTGCAGATACGCGCTGACCGGGGTCGGTGCGGCCATCGCGCCCGGTAGCCAGAAGTGCAGCGGAACGATCGCCGACTTCGACAGGGCGCCGACGAGAATGAGCACCAGCCCGACCGACGCCGCCACCCCCGTCGGCGGTGATTCGAGGAGCTCGGAGAGCAGGTAGGTGCCCGCCATGTTGCCGAGCACGATGATGCCCACCAGCATCGCCAGGCCGCCGAACGTCGTGACGAGCAACGCCTGGGTCGCCGCCCGCCTGCTGGTGATGCGTTCGGCGTAGTGGCCGACCAGAAGGAACGACAGCACCGAGGTGATTTCCCAGAACACATAGAGCATCAGCAGGTTGTCGCTGGTGACGAGTCCGAACATCGCGCCGGAGAACGCGACCAGTTCGGCCGCGAAACTCGGCAACCGGTTCTCGATGCGCCCGTCGTGGTGCTGGAAGTAGTCGGCGCAGTAGAAGAGGACCAGCGCGCCGATGCCGAGCACCAGCACGCTCATGATCGCGGCGAGCGTGTCGAAGCGCAGCGTGATGTCCATCGACAGCTCGGGCACCCACGGCACGTCGACGGTGCTCGACCGCCCGGCCGACGGCCAGTTCTGCGCCACCCACACCAGTGACAGAAGCGGCACCAGCGCCAGCGGATAAAAGGCCTTGCGCCCCCACTTGTGGACAAGCAGGGGCGCCAGCGCGGTGGCGACCGCGTGGGCGAGCAGGACGGCGAGCAGGGCACTCCGATCGGTTGGGTTGGTCAGCACGCGGCCGCCAACCGGAGAACTGATGGTCGGGGTGTCAGCCGAGTAAGGCTTCGGTGATTTGCATTCTACGTGGGCCGATCGGCGCTACTATGCCCCGCCGTTGACTCCACCGACCTCCGGGTGGTCGGCGCCGGCCCGATCGTAAAACGCTCAGGAGCGCTGCAGTCGCGCATATGCCCAGGCCAACAGGGAGCGCGGCAGCGTCGAGCCGCTACGCGATCCGCGCGGGACTGATCGAGCCGTGAGCCAGCGCCGGAGCGGCATGGCAGATGACGCCGATGCCCCAGCCCAGGATCGGCCAGACCGGCCAGAAGTACCAGGAGCCCGCGGTCAGTCCAACCACCAGCCAGATACCGAGCATCAGCAGCGACCCGGCGACGTAGCCCGTGAGGTGGAATTGAACGCTGCGGCGAGCCGCCCGGCGTAGCGCCTCGCGGCGGCGGGGATCGTTGCGACGCAAGTGAGCCGACGGTAGATCTGCGGTGAGAGCGTGCAGGTCCGCGCGGGTGGCGGCGGCGAACGCGGTCTGCAGCCGGCTCTCGTACTCCGTCATATCGAGGTAACCCTGCGCCAGGGCCAGGCCGAGCAGATGTGCGGTCCTCTCGCGGTCGGGGTCTCCCGCGCGGACAACGGACGCGATGGGTGCAGTCACGGCGACCTCCTCGATCTTGACACTGACAAGTTCTGCGTACGACTATGCCACTTGGAACTAGCCACTGTCAAGATATGCCGCCCGTTGTTTGGCGCGAACGTGGGTTACCCGCACGTTTTGGACGCCGAATGTGTGCGGGTAATCCACGTTCGGCGCAAGAAAGGTCAAGCGTTCAGCGCGACGCGTTGAACGCCCGCAGCGACTCGACCTGCGCGGCGTCCAGCGACGGGCGCACCGCCTCGCGTGCGGCCGCGACGTCCGCGGCGGTGACGTCGGCGGCGTCGATCGAGCGCCGCATCGCGGTCAGCGCGGCCTCGCGCAGAAGCGCGACGCAGTCGGCGGCGCTGTAGCCGTCGAGATCCGCCGCCAGCGCGTCGAGGTCGACGGCCTGCTCACCCTGTGAGGCCAGCGGAACGGACTTGCCCGCCGTCCGCAGGATCTCGCGACGGGCCTCGGCGTCGGGCGGTTCGACGAATACCAGCTTCTCCAACCGGCCGGGACGCAGCAGTGCCGGGTCGATCAGATCGGGCCGGTTCGTCGCGCCGACCACCACCACGTCGCGCAGCGGTTCGATGCCGTCGAGTTCGGTCAGCAGCGCGGCGACGACGCGGTCGGTGACGCCCGAGTCGAAGCTCTGACCGCGCCGCGGCGCGAGCGCATCGATCTCGTCGAGAAACACCAGCGACGGCGCCGAGTCGCGGGCGCGCCGGAACAGTTCGCGCACGGCCTTCTCCGACGAGCCGACCCATTTGTCCATCAGTTCGGCGCCCTTGACGGCGTGCACCGACAACCGCCCCGAACTGGCCAGCGCCCGCACCACGAAGGTCTTGCCGCAACCAGGCGGCCCGTAGAGCAGCACACCGCGGGGCGGCGCCACGCCGAGCCGCGCGAAGGTGTCGGGGTGCTGCAGCGGCCACAGCACCGCCTCGGTGAGCGCCTGCTTGGTGTCGGCCATGTCGCCGACGTCGTCGAGCGTCACCGAGCCGACCGACACCTCTTCGGTGGCCGACCGCGACAGCGGGCGGATGACCGTCGTGGCGCCCAGCAGGTCGTCCTGGACCAGGGCGGGCGGCTCACCGTCGGCGCTGGCGCGCGCCGCCGCCCGCAGCGCCGCCTCGCGGACCAGCGCGGCCAGGTCAGCGACCACGAAACCCGGTGTGCGCTCGGCGATCTCGTCGAGGTTGAGATCCTTGGCCGGCACCTCGCGCAACAGCACCTCGAGCAGCTGCTTGCGGATCGCGCCGTCGGGCAGGCTCAGCCCGAGCTCGCGGTCACACAGGTCGGGTGCACGAAGCCGGGCGTCGACGTTGTCGGGCTGCTGTGACGTCGCGACGAACGCGACACCCCGGGTCGCGACCGCGTTGCGGAGTTCGGTGAGGATCAGCGTGGCCACCGGCTCTGCGTCGGCCGGCAGCAGGGCGTCGATGTCGGTGACCAACAGCACTCCGCCGCCGTCGCGGACGGTGGCCACCGCCGACGCCACGCTCGCCTTCCGGTCCTCGGCGCGCAGCGAGCCGACCTCCGGTCCGTCGAGTTCGACCAGTCGCCGGTCGGCACAGACGGCGCGCACCAGCGCGGCCTTGCCGACACCGGCGGGACCCGACACCAGAACACCGAGATTGGCTGTGGCGCCCAGTGTTTCAAGTAGCTCGGGCTGATCGAGCGCGAGCTTGAGCCATTCGGTGAGGCGCTGGGCCTCGGCTTGAGCACCCTTGAGGTCGTCGACGCTCAACGCCGGTTGCGATTTATCCGGTGTGGTCACCACCACCTGACCGGTCGCGGCGTCCGACGTCGGCGCGACGGATTCGGACGGTGCGCCGTCAGCCCAGCAGACCGCCGAATTGGGTTGCACGCTCACGGGTCCGGAGGGGTCGGTGCCGGTCACCGTCAACAGTTCAGAGGTCCAGGTGATGCCGACCGACGAGGCAAGCGCCGCGGTTGCGCGCGAGGACGGGATGTCGGGCCCCAGCTCCCGAGGCAGCAGCGACACCGTGTCGCCGACCGTCATCACCTTGCCCAGCAACGCTTGTCGCAGCGTGGCCGGCGAAATCGACTGGCTGGCCAGCCGGGAGCCGGACAACGTCACCGACCGCGCGCCGTAAACCGTCACGGGTGCGACGAGCACGGTGGTGTCCTCCCGCAGCCCGGCATTCGACAGCGTGACGTCGTCGAGCAGCGCGGTGCCCGCGGGAACACCGGCGGGCGCCTCGGCGGCCACCGCGGCGGTGGTGCGCGAACCCGTCAGCGACACCGCATCCCACTCGCGGATACCCAGCGCGGCAATGGCTTCCGGATGCAGGCGAACCACACCTCTGCGTGAGTCGAGCGCCGAGGTGTTCAACCGCGCGGTCAGCGTGAGATGTGCGCGGGGAGCCGGCCGGTCGGCCTGCAGTTCAGTCATGTCGAGAGCCGGGTCGGCGCAGGCCCAGGCGCATCACCGACCGGCGGTGTGGCTGGGCCCGGCGGATGGCCCGGCGGGCGGCGCGCTGCTGGCGTGGTTTGTCATCCCAGACCTCGGGGTGCGCGGCCAAAAACCGGCGGGTGCGGATGGCGAACGGGATGTGCAGGACGTAAGCGGCGATGATGATGAGGATCACCAGGTAGCCGTAAAGGATCGCGGCGGCGACGCCGATCGCCACGAGTGCCAGCAGCGGCGCGACCATGTTGGGCGGCACCGAGAACGTGTGGATCTTGCGCATCGGGATCGTGCTGACCACCAGCACCGAGACGCCGAGCATCCAGATCACGACGGCGGGTTCCGAGGTCCACCAGCCGTCGCCGAACTGCATTTTGGCGGCCAGCGGACCGATCGCGCCGATCGCGCCCGCCGGGGCGGGCATGCCGACGAAGTACTTCTTCTCGTAGTCCGGTTTGTCGACATCGAGCATCGCGTTGAATCGGGCCAGGCGCAGTACGATGCACACCGCGTACACCAGCACCACGATCCAGCCGACCTCGGACTTGGACAGCAGCGTCCCGTAGACGATGAAAGCCGGTGCGACGCCGAAGTTCACGGCATCGGCGAGCGAATCGATCTCCTCGCCCATCCGTGACGTCGCCCCCAGAGCGCGCGCGATGCGGCCGTCGAGCGCATCCAGTATCGCGGCGACCGCCAGGAACGCCATCGCCTCGGTCGGCCGGTCGTCCAGCGCCATCTTGACCGCGCTCAGCCCGAGACAGATTGCGGCGACCGTCATCGCGCTGGGCAGGATGCGCAGGCTGACGACGGAGCGCTTGATGCGGGGCCGGATCATGCCGGAGCCGCCCGACCGGCGACATCGGACTCCAGCTCGGCCAAGACCGTCTCACCCGCCAACGCGCGCTGCCCCACAGTCACCAGGATGCGCGATCCGGCAGGCAGGTATGTGTCCAGCCGCGACCCGTAACGGATCAGCCCGTAGGTCTGCCCGATCGCGAGTTCGTCGCCGACCTGCGCCTCGCACACGATGCGTCGCGCCACCAGACCGGCGATTTGTACGGCGATCACCTCGACGCCGTCGGCGGCGCGGATCAGCACGCTGTTTCGTTCGTTGTCCTCGCTGGCGGCTTCCAGCTCAGCCGAGCCGAACAAGCCCGGGCGATGCTCGACCGCGACGACCTCACCACTGATCGGGGCCCGCTGCACGTGAGCGTCGAAGACCGACAAGAAGATGCTGATGCGGGGCAATGGTGTTGGGGGTAAACCGAGTTCGGCCGGCGGCGCGGCTTCCTCAATGAGGCAGATCAATCCGTCGGCGGGGGCGACGACCAGGCCCGG
>NZ_LQIH01000043.1:0-7458 GCF_001499835.1 Mycolicibacterium novocastrense | reverse complement strand
GCATCAGGAGGACGTCTTCAACCTCTTCAAAATCCTCGAAAACACGCGACATAGCTCTCTTACTACGGTCGCTCGCGGCAAAAGAGCTAGGAGCCCGGTCCGATGTTGAGTGCGGGTCGGGTGCGCAGATGGTGCACGTACTCGGCTGGCGCACCCGCGATTTCGGCGGCGTCGGCCATCACCCCGAGATAGCGCGCCGACGGCAGGCCACCCTCCCACGCGTCGACCACGTACAGCCAGGCGAGCACGGGCTCGAAGTCGGTGTCCGACGAGATACGGTGCACCCGGCAGCGGATCTTCTTGTGGAAACCGAGTTCCGAGCCCTCCCAGCGATCCAGGTTGGCCTCGTCGTCCTTGGTCATGTCGTAGAGCACGACGAAGACCTTCGACGTCGGATCCTCGACGACGGTGGCGAGCGCACCCTCCCAGCCGATGTCCTCCCCGCCGAACGTCAGACGCCAGCCGTACAGCCAGCCCGTTCCCGCCATCGGAGAATGAGGTGCGCGCTGCAACATCTGCTCCGGATGCATGTTCGATCCGTAGGCGGCGTAGAGCGGCACCCAGAAAGACTAAGCGTTCGCGCGCCGCGTGGGCGATCGACCTCCCGCTTCGTTAGGTTGGGGGCGTGGCAACCCGCATCGTGATCATCGGCGGCGGGCCCGCCGGCTATGAGGCGGCACTGGTCGCCGCGGCCCGTGGACCCGAGGTTGCCGAGGTCACCGTCGTCGACTCCGACGGCATCGGCGGCGCCTGCGTGCTGTGGGACTGCGTCCCGTCCAAGACGTTCATCGCGTCCACGGGTGTGCGCACCGAACTGCGCCGCGCCCCCGATCTCGGCTATGCGCTGGAGTTCTCCGACGCCGAGATCTCGCTGTCCAAGATCAACCAGCGGGTCAAGAGGCTGGCCGCCGCGCAGTCGGCCGACATCGCCGAACGGCTGCGCAACGACGGCGTCACGTTGATCGCCGGCCGCGGTGAACTCGTCGACGACATGCCCGGGATGGCCACGCACACGGTCAAGGTGACCGAGCCCGACGGCGCCGTCAGCACGATCAGGGCCGACGTCGTGCTGATCGCCACCGGCGCCAGCCCCCGCGTACTGTCCGGCGCCGAACCCGACGGCGAACGCATCCTCAACTGGCGCCAGCTCTACGACCTCGAAGACCTGCCCGAGCACCTCGTCGTCGTCGGCTCCGGTGTCACCGGCGCGGAGTTCGTCAACGCCTACACCGAACTCGGGGTCAAGGTGACGGTGGTGGCCAGCCGCGACCAGATCCTGCCGCACGAGGACTCCGACGCCGCCGCGGTGCTCGAGGACGCGCTGAGCGACCGCGGGGTGACCTTGGTCAAGAACGCGCGTGCCAAGTCAGTCACGCGTAACGGCTCCGGTGTGCTGGTCACGATGACCGACGGCCGCACCGTGGAGGGCAGCCACGCGCTGATGACGGTCGGGTCGGTGCCCAACACCAGCGGCCTGGGCCTCGAACGGGTCGGCATCGAACTCGGTCAAGGCGACTACCTGAAGGTCGACCGGGTGTCGCGCACCGGGGTGCCCGGCATCTACGCCGCCGGTGACTGCACCGGCCTGATGCTGCTGGCCTCCGTGGCCGCCATGCAGGGGCGCATCGCGATGTACCACGTGCTGGGCGAGGGGCTCGAACCGATCCGGTTGCGGACGGTCGCCGCGGCGGTGTTCACCCGGCCCGAGATCGCCGCGGTGGGGGTGCCGCAGTCCAAGATCGACGACGGGTCGGTGGCCGCGCGAACGATCACGCTGCCGCTCCACACCAACGCCCGCGCCAAGATGTCGAGCCTGCGGCGCGGTTTCGTCAAGATCTTCTGCCGCCCGGCGACGGGAGTGGTGATTGGCGGTGTGGTGGTCGCCCCGATCGCGTCGGAGCTGATCATGCCGATCGCGCTGGCCGTGCAGAACGGCAACGACGTCGAGGATCTGGCGCAGACGTTCTCGGTCTACCCGTCGCTGTCGGGTTCGATCACCGAAGCGGGCCGCCGCCTGATGGCGCACGACGATCTGGACTAGTTCCACGTAGCCTGGGATGCGCGCACGTACCGACGAGTAACGAGGAGCCGTTCCGGTGACCGACCCGATCCCGGCGAACGGGCAGACGCTGCTGGGTCCCCAGCAGCGGGCCGAGGCCTGGGAACGGCTCGGCAGCGAGCAGTTCGACGTCGTCGTGATCGGCGGGGGAGTCGTCGGCGCGGGCGCGGCACTGGATGCGGCCACGCGGGGTCTGAAGGTCGCGCTCGTGGAGGCGCGCGACTTCGCCTCGGGCACATCGAGCCGGTCGTCGAAGATGTTCCACGGCGGGCTGCGCTATCTCGAGCAGTTGGAGTTCGGGTTGGTGCGCGAGGCGTTGCACGAACGCGAGTTGTCGCTGACGACGTTGGCGCCGCATCTGGTCAAGCCGTTGCCGTTTCTGTTTCCGCTGACCAATCGGTGGTGGGAGCGTCCGTACATCGCCGCGGGCATCTTCCTCTACGACCGGCTCGGCGGCGCGAAATCGGTCCCGGCGCAGAAGCATCTGACCAAGTCTTCAGCGTTGCGGCTGGCGCCGGGACTCAAGCGGTCGTCGTTGATCGGCGGCATCCGCTATTACGACACCGTGGTCGACGACGCGCGCCACACGATGACCGTGGCCCGCACGGCCGCGCACTACGGCGCCGTGGTGCGCACGTCGACGCAGGTGGTCGCGTTGCTCCGGGAAGGCGACCGCGTCACCGGGGTCGAGGTCCGCGACTCCGAGAACGGCGCAGTGACCGAGGTGCACGGGCACGTCGTCGTGAACGCCACCGGTGTCTGGACCGACGAGATCCAGGCGTTGTCCAAGCAGCGCGGGCGATTTCGGGTGCGCGCCTCCAAGGGTGTGCACATCGTGGTGCCGCGCGATCGGATCGTCAGCGAGGTGGCGATCATCCTGCGCACCGAGAAGTCGGTGCTGTTCGTGATTCCGTGGGGTACGCACTGGATCATCGGGACCACCGACACCGACTGGAATCTGGACCTTGCGCACCCGGCGGCCACCAAGGTCGACATCGACTACCTGCTCGAAACCGTCAACACGGTGTTGGCGACGCCGCTGACCCACGACGACATCGACGGCGTATACGCCGGGCTGCGACCGCTGCTGGCCGGCGAGAGCGAGGAGACCTCGAAGCTGTCGCGTGAGCATGCCGTCGCGGTGCCCGCTCCGGGACTGGTCGCGATCGCGGGGGGCAAGTACACGACATACCGGGTGATGGCCGAGGACGCCATCGACGCTGCGGCCGAGTACATCCCGGCGCGGGTGGCGCGGTCGATCACCGAGAAGGTTCCCCTGATGGGCGCCGACGGCTACTTCGCGCTGATCAACCAGACTCAAAGCGTCGGAAAGCATTACGACCTGCATCCGTACCGGGTGCGCCACCTGCTGGACCGGTACGGCTCGCTGATCGGCGAGGTGCTGCAAATGGCCGAGGGTGATCCCGAACTGCTGACCCCCATCACCGAGGCGCCCGTCTACCTGAAGGTCGAGGCCTTCTACGCTGCGGCCGCCGAAGGTGCGTTGCATCTGGAGGACATCCTGGCCCGGCGGATGAGGATCTCGATCGAGTATCCGCACCGCGGTGTGGACTGCGCGCGTGAGGTCGCCGAAGTGGTTGCGCCGGTTCTGGGTTGGAGCGACGAGGACATCGACCGCGAGGTCAAGACCTATCTGGCCCGGGTGGACGCGGAGATCCGCTCGCAGCAGGAACCCGACGACGAGTCGGCCGACGCATTGCGGGCGGCAGCGCCCGAAGCACGCGCCGAGATCCTCGAACCCGTCCCCCTCACTTGAGGTGCGGGCCTTGAGGCGCCCGGCGCCGCTGCCCGTTCGCGACGGGCTGGGCCCGGCGCGGGTGCGGTTGCGTGGCGGTGCCGTGCTGGTCGAGCTGGCGGACCGGTTCGGCGAGGCGGCCGCGGCCAAAGTGCTTGCGGGCGAGGTGGTGACCGCCGACGGCGACGTCGTGACCGCCGGGACCGTGCTGCCGCCCGGCGCGTTCGTGTACCTGTACCGCGAACTGCGCGACGAGGTTGCGGTGCCGTTCGACATTCCTGTGCTGCACCGCGACGACGACATCGTGGTGGTCGACAAACCGCACTTCCTGGCGACGATGCCGCGCGGCCGCCACGTCGCGCAGACGGCGCTGGTGCGGCTGCGCCGCGAACTGGACCTGCCGGAGTTGTCGCCTGCACATCGGTTGGACCGGCTGACCGCAGGCGTGCTGTTGTTCACGACCCGCCGCGAGTTGCGCGGCGCGTACCAGACCATGTTCGCGCGAGGCGAGGTGCGCAAGACGTATCTGGCGCGGGCCGGGCTTGATCCGACACTGCGGTTTCCGCGGGTGGTGTGGAGTCGAATTGTCAAGCGGCGCGGGCAACTACAGGCGGTCGACGAGCCGGGCGAGCCGAACGCCGAGACTGTGGTCGAGCACCACGGTGACGGGCTGTACCGGCTGACGCCGCATACGGGGCGCACGCATCAGCTGCGGGTGCACATGGCATCGCTGGGCCTGCCGATCGTCAACGACCCGCTGTACCCGGCGGTGACCGACGTTGCACCCGACGACTTCTCGCGGCCGCTGCAGCTGCTGGCGCAACGCCTCGAGTTCACCGACCCGCTCAGCAGACGTCGACGCGCCTTCATGAGCACCCGTTGCCTGTGACTCAGCGACGCTGCTCCACCGGCTCGTTCACCTTGGCGCCCGCGGCGATCACGGCGCGGTTGCGTTCGGCGACCGTTCGCAGCGACATCTTGACCAGCCAGCGGTCGTAGGTCATGTACCCGTTGACCTCGTTTTCGACGTCGGTGGTCTGGGTGTAGATCGCCCCGGACAGGCCGCCCTTGCGGACCTCGTCTTCCAGCGCGCGGCTCACCTGGACGTAGCGTTCGGTCAATCGTGCTCGGCTGTCGGTCATCTCGTAGGCCTGCGGTCTGCCCGGCCAGCGGTTGCCGTGGGGGACCAACCCCAGCCCGCCGTACTCGCCGTTCACCACCACCCGGTGTTCGAGCGGAATCGGACGGTTGCCGAGCATCGTTCGCTCGTCGCGCGGGGTCGCCGGATTGTCGTGAAGGACCGGGCGGCCCGGACCGACGTAGGTGTGGTCGTCGTAGACGTCGCCGGCCCTGCTGTCCGGCCTGGACTTGCAGCAGTTGACCCCGCTGTTGGCGTTCACCATCCGGGTCGGGTCGGCGGCCTTGGCCACTCCCGCGATCCGCGCGGTGTCGAACTCGCCCCACCCCTCGTTGAACGGAACCCAGCCGACGATCGAAGTGACGCTTCGCAACTGGTCGATCATCTCGACGAGTTCGCGTTCGAAGTTGGCCTTCGCCTGCGGCGACGGGTCCGGCGCCGGGCCGACCGGAATGTCGAGGGACACATCCAGCGACGGCATGTCCTGCCACACCATCAACCCGAGCTTGTCCGCCCAGTAATACCAGCGCGCCGGTTCGACCTTGGCGTGCTTGCGCACGAAGTTCATGCCGAGCGCCTTGGTTCGTTCCAGGTCGAACTTCAGCGCGTCGTCGGTGGGAGCGGTGAAGATGCCGTCGGGCCAGTAACCCTGGTCCAGCGGGCCGTGCAGGAACGTGATCTTGTCGTTCAACGCGATTCGCGGCCGGCCCTGCGGGTCGGTGACCGTGCTGATGGTGCGCAGACCGCCGTAGCTGGCAACCTCGTCGACGACCTTGCCCTCGGGCGTGACCAGCCGCACCGTCAGGTCGTAGAGGTACGGGTCGTCCGGTGTCCACAGGCGTGGGTCGGGAACCCGCACACGCACCGGCTTGCCCGGTTCCCCGTGGTTGCGGGCCAGCGTCGGACCGTCGGGTGCCGACACGATCACCTCGGCGCGTTCGTCGGTTGTCCCGGTGGAGCGCGTGGTGACGGTGAAACCCGTCAAATCCGCCGTGACGTCGAGCTTCTCGACGTGTGCGGCGCGCACGGGTTCCATCCACACGGTCTGCCAGATGCCGGACGCACCGGTGTAGAAGAGCCCCCCGGGATCGTTGCGCTGCTTGCCGACGGCGAACGGTGCGGCTTCGTTGCGGTCCTCGGCGCGCACGACGATCTCCTGGGTGCCCGTCCAGCGCAGCGCATCGGTGATATCCGCGCTGAACGCGGTGAAACCGCCCTCGTGGTGGGCGACGCGTTTGTTGTTGACCCACACCGTCGCGGTCTGATCGACCGCGCCGAAGTGCAGCAGCACCCGCTGTCCGCGCCAGGTGCCGGGCAGCTGAAAATTCTTGCGGTACCACATCTGGTCGTCATGACGCTTGATCCCCGACAGCGCCGACTCCGTGGGGTAGGGGACCAGGATCTTCTCGTCGAACTCCTTGGCGAACGGCGGTGTCGTCACCGCGGTGTCCTGCGAACGGCCCGTGTAGGCCCACACCCCGTTCAGGTTCAGCCACCGCGCCCGCGTCATCTGCGGACGGGGATACTCCGGCAGGGCGTTGTTGGGTCCGACGAGATGGGTCCACGGCGTCGACAGCGGCGGGCTCTCCCGCTGCCACGCCTCGGCCGCGTTCGCCGGGGCCGCACAGATCGCGAAGCCCGCCGCCAGGGCGAGGGGTAGGGCCGTCATCCGGCTGAGTATCTTGCGCACACGGTGCCGGTTGTTCGACAGCTCGGTGTTCACGGCCACGACTGCTAGTCCCCCCTGCTGGAAACCATCGACGACATGCGGTTCGGGTGCGGCGCACCGGACGCCATGGCAAACCTAGCCAGCGGTAGGTCGCGAGGAATCAGGTGTTTCCCTATGCTTTGCATCGGCATGCGGAACGAATGCGTTGTTTCAGGCATCGGCGTATTGACCAAAAAGTCGATCAAGGACGGGTTGATGCGCGAGAGTGGTTGTGCCGCAGCGTATGTGCAAATTCTGTACGCTCGTCCAGCTTAGCATTGCCCGGTTGCCGTCGCCATAGCCGTCGCGGATGCGCGCGGTCGTGAACGGCGTTCTCGAACACCGCCGTCATCGCGCTGCGCCCAGCGGAGAAGCCGCGCTTGAGCAAACGGTGGGTAGAGGAACTAGAGGTACGGCTGAGGATCCTGTTGGCGCCGGATGCGGCCACCATACAGGAAGGAATGGTTCGGGCATCGCAGTGGACATCGAAGACGCTGAGGGGTTCGTTACGGGGTTCGTTACGGCGACTCGCCGATCGCGCATTCGGCCCCCTGACGCGTGCGTCACTGCCACAATCGGGTCGGGCGACGGCGCTCGGTACGTCGCCGGAGGGAGGAGATGTGCGCAAGGTAGTGCTGTGCGCTGCTGCGGCCTTGTTCGCCGGGGGATTGGTGACCGTGAACCCGCCGAGCGCCGAGGCGACGCTCTGCGGTTCGGTCGGCGGCAGGTTCGTCGACGTGACCGGGTGTGCCGACCCGCTCTCGTATCTCAACGAGTGGCCACCGCCGCCACCGCCG
>NZ_LQIH01000042.1:0-8488 GCF_001499835.1 Mycolicibacterium novocastrense | reverse complement strand
CTACGATGCCCAACGGAGCGACCAGCCCCTGGTCGCAATCCAATAGATCGAGCCTCCGGCAGAACCAGGGCGGTTCAACGTTCATCATCACACTTCCGGTCGCCACCTCCGAGCGCCGCCGACCAGACTTGCCGAAGCCAGCGTCTCAAGACCTGCACGTCCGACCGTAGTTGGACAATCGATCCACGTCCGCGGCCGGGCTATGTAGTTAGCGGCGTGTCGTGTCAGATCGGTCCGTCTGTCTGGGTTTCCCGCGGCGTTTGGCAACGGTGGGCCAGGCGTTGGCGCGCAGAAGTCGTAACCCGTTGAGGCCGACGAGGATAGTGGAGCCTTCATGGCCTGCCACACCCAGCGGCAGCGGGAGATGCCCGACGAGATCCCAGGCGACCAGGACCACGATGAACGTGGCAGCAATGAGCAGGTTGGCGACCACGACACGGCGAGCACGGCGCGCGAGCTCGACAACAGCGGGCAAGCTGGCCAGGTCCTCTCGGGTGATGACGACGTCGGAGGTTTCCAGCGCGAGGTCAGAGCCGCTGCGGCCCATCGCGACAGCAACCTGGGCGGCGGCCATGGCCGGGGCGTCATTGACCCCGTCACCGACCAGCATGACGTTGGCGCCGCTGGCTTCCAGCTCGCGGACGGCGCTGACTTTGTCCGCGGGCAGCAGCCCGGCCCGGACATCGGTGACGCCCAGATCGGCGGCCAGGCGGGCCGCTGCCCGCGGGTTATCGCCGGTAAGCAGGGTCGGCGGGGCGCCGGTGAGCGTGGCGAGGTGAGCAACGGCGTCGGCCGCCCGCTCGCGAGGACGATCGGATAATCCGAGAACCCCGGCGGGCGTCTCGTTGACGCGCACGACCACGGCGGTATGGCCGGTGGCTTCCAATTCGCTGACGGTTGCGTGGGCGGCGGTGTCGTGATCTTGCAGTAGAGCGGGGCTGCCGACTTCAACGATGTTCTCAGCGATGCGGGCACGCACTCCGCGCCCGGGGTTCGATGTGAAGTCGCTGGCCGCGACCATGGCGAGCTCTGGGTGGTGGGCGGCGGCCACAATGGCCCGTGCCAGCGGATGCTCGGAGGGATGTTCGGCGGAGGCCGCCAACCTTAACAGTGCGGTGTCGTCGAGGTGACTGGCGGGCAGGGGGCGGATGTGGGTGAGCCGCGGCGTTCCCTCCGTGAGGGTGCCGGTCTTATCGAAAGCCACGTGGGTGATGCCGGCAAGTTTTTCCAGTACGACCGCGGATTTGACCAGCACGCCGTGGCGGCCGGCGTTGGCGATCGCGGCTAGCAGCGGCGGCATGGTGGACAGCACCAGGGCGCACGGTGACGCCACGATCATGAATGTCATGGCCCGCAGCAGCGCTGATTGCAGGTCGGCGCCCGCCAGCATGGGGATGACGAACAACGCGATCGTGGCGGCCACCATGGCCACCGAGTAGCGCTGTTCGACCTTTTCGATGAACAGCTGGGTGCGGGCCTTGCTGGCGCTGGCCTGGTCGACCATGGCCACGATGCGGGCGATGACGGTGTCGGCGGCCGGGCGCCAAACTCGCACCCGCAGGCTGCCGGTGCCGTTGACGGTGCCGGCGAACACCTCGTCACCGACGTTCTTGTCGACGGGCAGGGCTTCACCGGTGACGGTGGCCTGGTCGACCTCGCTGGCACCCTCGAGGACCACGCCGTCGCCGCCAACGCGTTCACCGGGACGGATCAACAGCACGTCGCCGATATCAAGGATCGCGGTATCAACTATCTCCTCACCCGAATCGGTGATACGGGTGGCGGTTTCGGGCGCCAGATCGAGCAGTCCGCGCACGGAATCTTCGGTACGTTTGGTCGCCACCGCCTCCAGCGCCCCGGAGGTGGCGAAGATAACGATCAGCAGGGCGCCGTCGAAGACTTGGCCGATGGCGGCCGCACCGACGGCAGCGACCACCATCAGCAAATCGACGTCAAGTGTCCTGTCCAACAGGGCTTTCAGCCCTGCCAGCCCAGGTTTCCAGCCGCTGGCGGCATAACAGGCTAGATAGAGCGCCCAGTACAGCCAGACCGGCCCGCCGGCCAGCTGCGCCAGCGACCCCATCCCGAACAGTGCGGTCGCCGCCACCGCCCACCGCACCTCCGGTAACGACCAGGCGATGGATCGGCGCGGACGCCAGGAATCAATCGGGCAGCGCTGCAACGCGGCGGCGGTGTCCTGCACCTCAGTGGTCACCGGGTAGATCATAGCTGCGCATTCGTGCACATACGCAACCGCAAGCACAGAAGAATGCACGCTCACACAGGCCAGCGCTATACTTCCGCCGTGCACTCGTCCATTGCGGACTTCTCAATGCCCACCCAGGAGCAGGTCACCCGGGCCGCGGAGACATTCCGCATGCTCAGCGACCCGACCCGAATCAAGGTGTTGTGGGCACTGCTGCAAGGCGAAACGTCGGTGGCGTGCCTGGCCGAACTGGCCGACGCCGCGCCCACAGTGGTCAGTCAGCACCTGGCCAAGCTTCGGCTGGCCGGCCTGGTCAAAAGTCGCCGCGAGGGAACGTTCGTCTACTACTCGCCCGCTGACACCGACGTGCTACGGGTGCTCAGCCAAGCTCTCTTCGGCGCCGACACCATCACCGCCGACCCCGCCACCACAAAACCGGTTAGCCGACGCCGCCCGTCATCGCGACGCTAGGTCATTCACGTCAATGCCTAAGCATGACATGAACTTTCGCGATCGAACGCACTGAACGGGCAGCAGTCATTTTGTGCGGCATCAGCGTTGATCGTCGGCGGCGCGGTTCTCTTTGGCGAGGAATCGGCCGGTGTTGACGGAGCGGTACGACTCGCCGGTAAGGGTGAGCACATCGGCGCCATGCACGAGGCGATCGATTATGACCGCGGCTACCACAGCGTCGGACAACCTTTTCCCCAGCGGCCGAACGCAGACTTGAGGTCACCATGACCGAGCCCAGCTCCTAGCGGCGGATCTTCTCAGCTCGGCCTCCAGCAGATCACGTGATGCGCGTCGACAGGCGCGTAAACCAGTTGCTGGCGGTGACGAAGAGTACCGAGTACCCAGCGTGGGCAGCTTTCACGCCTGAGCCCGATCGCCCAGTGTCTAGCGATGCCCGGGTCGTCCGAACAGGATCACGTTTTCGGCTTTCGGCACGAAAATTTCCGGTGAGCCAAGTGGGCCAACACATCCGCCGCAGCGGAGACGGCCGACAGAGATTGAAGTCCACCAAGGTCTTTCACCTGCGGATCGCTGCAAGGGTCCCCGCGCCGGCGGAAATCACCGGCACGGGGACATCGAGGAGAGCTCGACGCTCCTAGATTTCTGGCACCCCTACAGCGAGCCGAGGATCTGCTCCATGGTCTCGATCTCTTTTTGTTGCGAGGCGATGATCGAACGTGCCATCTCGATCGCCGGAGTGAACTGGCCGTTGTCGACCTCAGTCTGCGCCATCGCGACCGCACCCCCGTGATGCTCGATCATCTGCGTCAAGAACAGCCTGCTCGCCTCGACACCCTGCGCGTTACGAAGCGCGGCCATGTCTTCCTCGGTCATCATGCCGCCGCCGCCCATATTGCCCATGTCATGGCCGGGCATGCCCGGCATACCAGCACCCGGAGACGTCGTGGAAGACACGCCCCATTCTGATAGCCAACCTTGCAATTGCTGGATTTCCGGGCCTTGAGCCGCCTTGATCTCATTGGCCAACGACACGACCCGCCCATCGATGCCCTGCTTTGCCAACAGCATGTCGCTCATCTCAATCGCCTGCTGATGGTGCGGGATCATCCCTTGGGCGAAGGTCACATCGGCGTCGTTGTGCGCTTGAGCTTGGGCGCCCTCGCTTGCAGAAGCGGATGACGACGGGGTGGCCACCGCCGAGGTAGTCACCGACGACATGTCTTGTTCGCTTTGTGAGCTGTTACTGCAGGCGCTCAATGCGAGCGCTGCGGCCACTGCAGCGGCGGCGAAGCCAATTAACCGGTTCATTTGGACGCGAATTCCTTTCGTTGCGCAGCTAGTCAGCCTGCAGGCAGAACCTAAAGGGTCGGTTCCATATTCGATGAAGAATCGGTAAAGACCCCGACCGCCGGACCTAGTGTTTCTGTCGCCCATCCCCTGGTCGTGATGGCCCGCCATGTATCCGGAGGAAAACATATGCACCCTGGCCAGCACTCGGCCGACCCTCAGATCGGGAACGAAACGAGCCAGGTGGCTCCAGGATGCCTCAAACCCCTCCAAGGTAGTCACATAACGACGGACGAAGGCTTCAACGATCATGTCGACCGGCATAGCCATCCGGTGGGTGGCGAGCATAGCGCCGAAGGCCACCACCCGAGCGACTGGACCTTCAGCGGCTCGGGCATGTTCAAACAGCCGTAGGGCACGCGTCAAGTCGTGTACGAGGAGTAACAAGACAACGCCGAGCTCGTTGGGAAGCGGGACCACCGCAGCATCCCCTGGCCACGATCTCAAGCCACCCACCACTTCATAACAGCCCAAGCGTCGCGACAATCGGCCGCGATCACCGGGCTCTGCGCCCGCCGCAACCGAGTGCCGAAGCAACTCCGCAAGCGTCAGTCTGTGCCCGCACGCCGCGGCGCCGGCGGTTTGCAAAGCCACGATCGCCGGCTGACCTCAATACATACGTAGCAACTACGCGTACCCAGTAGCAGCTGAGGATTTCTCTCTGACGCGCCAGACCCTTCCATCGCCGAATGTGAAGTGTGACGGGTGCCCTCGGCCGCTCGCGCCGCGCAGTCAACCCCACCTTTGCGCCGACGGGTAGCTACGATGTACGTACCGATGCAGTAGCCGCTTCGGTAGCACGCACGCTCGTGTTGGTAGGTCAATGGCGACGTTCCAACCTTTACCGAGCCTTCAATGAAGAGCTAGGTAAGCAAAACACCGAGCGGCGACTATGAAGGGCGGTCACATGTGCAGCGTGGCGCGACGGCGCCGGACATCGAGGCCTGCAGCCGTCGCGTCTGCGTTGAGACGACGGCAGAGAAGGGGTAGCCATGCTGCTGCGGCGGCGGACTTCACGGATCGGTCGGCCGAACACTCGGCTCGGGCTCATTGCCGGGGCGGTGGTGGCGTTGACGGTGCTGCTCATAGGATGCAGCAGCAACGCGGCCGCGCCGGCTCCTCAGGTGATTGCAGACAAGGGCGACCCGTATAGCGAATTACTGGTACCGACGCTGCAATACTCGGTGGCAGACGGTGCCGTCGGTGTGGCGGTGGACTCTCCTGTCGCGGTGACCGCCGGCGACGGCGTCCTCGGCCCGGTCACCATGGTCAATGCAGACGGCATTCCGGTCGACGGGCAGCTCAGCCCAGGTGGAGTGACGTGGGCGACGACCGAGCCACTGGGCTACAACAAGCAGTACACGTTGCACGCTGAAGCACTCGGACTCGGCGGCATCACGCGCAACAGCATGACATTCCAAACGCAGTCGCCGGAGAACCTGACGATGCCTTACGTCATGCCCAACAACGGCGAAGTCGTCGGCGTCGGTCAACCCATCGCCGTCCGCTTCGACGAGGACATCCCGAACCGTCTGGCTGCCCAGAACGCGATTAGGGTCGTCACTACTCCCCCGGTTGACGGAGCGTTCTACTGGCTCAGCAGCCGTGAGGTCCGCTGGCGTCCGGCCGAGTACTGGAAACCCGGCACTACTGTTGAGGTTTCGGTCAAGACTTATGGTGTCGACCTCGGGAACGGCTTGTTCGGCCAGGGCGATGTCAGCACCCGGTTCACCATCGGTGATCAGGTCGTCGCTACCGCCGACGACAACACCAAGACGTTGAGCGTTAGGCGCAACGGCGAACTGATCAAGACCATGCCGCTGTCCATGGGTAAAGACAGCACACCCACTGACAACGGCGCCTACATCATCGGCGACAGGTACGCGAATCTGATCATGGACTCGTCGACCTACGGCGTGCCGGTCAATTCGCCAGACGGTTACCGGCTCGACGTCGATTGGGCGACCCAGATGTCTTACAGCGGCATCTATGTCCATTCAGCACCATGGTCGGTCAACAGTCAGGGGCGTGCCAACGTGAGCCACGGCTGCCTCAACGTCAGTCCCGCGAACGCCGTCTGGTTCTACGAGAACACCAAGCGCGGCGACATCGTCGAAGTCGTCAACACCGTGGGTCCAACACTGTCCGGTACCGACGGTCTCGGCGACTGGAACATCCCGTGGGAACAGTGGCGAGCAGGAAATGCGAACCTCTGAGGTCGGCCAGCCAAGATTCGGGGCGACGTGGCAAGCGCGGCGCGATCTGGCTGAGCACCGCGTGCTGTGGAAGCAGCGGGGCGAGGCCTGGTGTTCGTTGCGACCGAGAATGGCATCCGCCGCTCGACCGACAGTAAAACCACCTGCGAAACGCTTTACACCTTCGACGCACCATGAACGGGCTTACTCGCACCCCGCTGCGACGTTGACCCACGCTGCACACCGCAACCAACAGCGCGCACACAAAGCGCATCGGCCGAAAGCAGCACGGGATCCGATTCGCCCTACTGCTTATGTACGTACATAGAGTTCAGTGCGAAACGCACGGTAACTCGCTCACCTTCATGGATAACATTCGTTTTCCATGAAGACTGCCGGTGAAACGCGTCCTTCTGGTCCTCCGATCCCAGCCGGATAATCGTCGATCACGTTTTTCGCGACACTGTTGCAAGCTCCTGAGCTACAGCGACCCGCTGCGCGTCTACATCAGCGGTCATGGAAACCGCGAAACATCGATCAGCACCGCATCTGCTGGGCTCGCACAGCCGGCGTGTCTGCGGTGCCCGTGTGGTTCGACACCAAGACGGTGGCACCGCCTCGCGACGCGGTCCTCCTGAAGCGCGGCTAAGCGCCCGCGGCCAATCCCCCACTGCCGCACCCTCTCAGCGCCACCAGCTCGCCGCTGCGACACCGCGCCCCACACCGCCCAGCTCGCCACATCCGACCACATGCTCACCGACCTTCAACGGGCACTGTCGGATCTCACCACAATGTGGGCTGATCACCCAGCAGCGCCGCCTGGACCGCAGCGTCGTCCCAGCCGTGGCGCACCGCTTCACGCAAGGCCACCGACCGTCACGCCGCAGGCCCCGACTGTCGAAGCGTCGCACCGCATATCGGCCGCCGCCACGGCGCATCCGCGCCATGCGATCCATGTTGTCGCCCTGCGAGCCCGAAACGACGTGCTGGTGGGGATCTGTCGGCGCCGCGACCTTGACGCACACCGGGTTGTCGCACTCGTGTAGCCCGAGCACCCCAGCGGCCACCACACCGGACACGATCGCCAACGCGTAGCGGTGCGGGCGAACGCACAACCCCGCCCCCTCTCGGGTGAGGTAGAACCGGCCGTAGCCATCGGCGCCGATCGCCCCTGCCCAGATGTTGCAGTCCGAAGCCGTTGGCCCGCAGACGACGTGGCTGTGAAAGCGGGCGATCTCCGCAGCGTGCACACGCCGATCAACGATCAACTGCTCCGCGCTTCTCATGGCCGATGAACCTAACCCTCAGAACTGACATTCAGAGCGCTCAGCGCGGCCAGCCCCCACCGGGCGCTGTGAATCGCACTCCCAAGGTCCTGTGTGGTCCTGCAACCGCCGCCACACCGAGCACCCAAAGGACAGCTGGCCAGACGCCGTGCAGGCGTGCCCGTCGAGCGCTTCTCACCGCACGATGCTGAACCGGCTTGTCCGCCCACATCCCCGACCTGCGTCGCGGCGGACGGGCATGACACAGCACGCACGGGCCGACCAACGCCGCCACGCCCGCTCATCCCGCGCACCGAGGACCTCGCCTCACCACGCCTCAACGCCCGCCGCACATCACGCCGACGCCGCATCGGCCGGCGGCTCACCGATGTAAGGGTCAACAACCCTCACCGGTCCACCGGCCACGCCACCCCCACCTAGTCCCCCACCTAGTGCATGCGAATCATCACTGGCCGTGGGTTTCTCAGGCTTCGGTCCGTGCCGCAGCATGGTACGAACGATGCCGATCCCCAGATCGGTGCGCGCGGCGATCGTCGTCAGCGTCTCGCCGCGGCCCTGCATACGCACGACCGCCGCGCCGCCCCTGGCGCGCTGTGCATCCACCTTCTTGGCGACTTCGATGTCGAGCTGCTGGCGCAGCTGGGCCAGGCGTCTTTTCTTCCAGGTTTCGATTTCGGCGATCTTGCCGACCGCGACGAGAATTTCCGCGGCATCGTCGATGTTCGCCTTCTCCTTCGCGGCGCGGGCCTCGTTGGCCCGGCGAGACGCTTCATGGGCGCGCTTGCGGGCCTCGAGCTTCGATATCCGTGGTGTTGTCATGGTCGGGAACCTTAGGAGCCTGCGCGGCGACCGGGCCACCACCACAGCCACATTCGTCGTTCACCAAGTTTTTCGCCGTCGCTCCTGCCGCACCACCGTCTCTGCCCTCACCACACCGCTGCCCACTTCTCTCACCACCCCCGCTCAGCCCCCAAGCTCCC
>NZ_LQIH01000041.1:0-14588 GCF_001499835.1 Mycolicibacterium novocastrense | reverse complement strand
GATCTACACCCGTGCGATCCGCGGTGAGCGTGGCCGACACGGTACGCCCGCTGTGCGGGCGGCGTGCCTCCGCGCCGGCAACCGCGTTATTAGGCACGACGACGCTGCTGCCGCGCGAGCACGCAGCCAGAGTCGCCCCGGCCGCCACCGTTGCGGCAAGAAAGCTTCGCCGACTCCACTGCCCGCGCACGTCAGCCATGACCCGCACGCCCCTGTCGCGACTCATCTTGTCCGGGTTTGTCGCCGCGCACACCCCGATCGGAGGTGACGACTCGGCGACTTTGGCGACCGCCCGCTGCGCCGAACAACGTCGCCGTGGCGACAACGACGAGCCCCCAACACAAGACCAGTACACCGGTGAGCGCCAGCCAGAGCTGCCAGTCCCCGGCGGCGTCGAACGCCACGGGCGCCCATCCCATACTCATAGCGGCCTCCTTCGCTGACCAGCATGCGAGCCGCAAGCCGCCGAAACGATAAGGGTCGTGTGAAGGTTCGTTGAAGAATGCCGCGGGCCATCACCGCGCAGCGGTGACCCGGCACCATGAACTCCATGAGCAACACATCAGTGCCCTCGGGTGAGGATGGACGAGGCTACCGGGCGCTCGTGGTCGATGACGAGGCCGCGCTGGCTGAGGTGGTGGCCAGCTACCTCAATCGCGAGCACTTCACCACCCGCATCGTCGACAACGGTCCCGATGCGGTGGCCGTGGCCCGCGACTTCGACCCCGACGTGGTGATCCTCGACCTCGGGCTGCCCGGCATGGACGGGTTCGAAGTGTGCCGCCAGCTGCGCACCTTCTCCGACGCCTACGTGGTCATGCTCACAGCCCGCGACACCGAAATGGACACCATCGTGGGACTCACTGTCGGCGCCGACGATTACGTCGCCAAACCCTTCAGCCCACGCGAACTGGTGGCACGCATCCGCGCGATGCTTCGGCGCCCGCGCGCCACCCCCGAGCGCGAAACCGACCGCGGCGGCGACGTACCGGCCCCGCTGTCGTTTGGGCCGTTGCGTATCGACGTGGCGGCGCGGGAAGTATCTCTGGATGATGAACCTATCCTGTTGACCCGCACCGAATTTGACATACTCGTCGCCCTGTCGGCGCGCCCGGGCGTGGTAATGAGCCGCCGGCAGCTGCTGGAGACCGTGCGCGAGGGACCCTGGGTCGGTAACGAACACCTCGTTGATGTCCATATCGGCCATGTGCGACGCAAGCTGGGCGACGACCCGGCTGCACCGCGCTACGTCATCACCGTTCGCGGTGTCGGATACCGTATGGGAAGCGGGCAGTGATGGCCACGCCGAAGCGTCGGCGGCCCGGCATCGGTATGCGGCTGCTGATCGCTCAAACCATGGTGCTGCTGGCCGGCGCCATCACCACCTGGGTGGTTGCCGCAATCGTGGGGCCCCCGCTGTTTCGTGAACACCTACACCAAGCCGGCGTGGCTGCCGGTTCCGCCGAAGAGTTCCACGCCGACCAGGCCTATCAGTACGCCACCGCGCTATCGGTCGGCGGCGCGGTTGCCGTCTCGGCGTTGGTCGCGTTCGCGGTCAGCTGGTACGTCAGCCGCAGATTTCAGCGCTCCATCACTGAAGTGGCGTCGGCGGCCACAGCGGTCGCCGAGGGCCGCTACGGGATCCGGGTATCACCGCCGCACCTCGGTGAGGACTTCGACTCGCTGGCGCAAGCTTTCAACCAAATGGCAGCCCAGCTGCAGGCCGTCGACACCAGCCGGCGGCAGCTGTTCGCCGATCTCGCCCACGAACTACGCACCCCTATATCGGTCTTGCAGGCCTACACCGAGGCCATCGAGGACGGCGTGCGCTCGCTGACTTCCGACATCACCGCGATGCTGCGCGACCAGATCCAGCGACTGGTCCGCTTCGCCGAGGACGTCGCCGGCCTGGCGCAGGTTGAGGAAAGCGCGACGTCGCTGGCGTTCGCCGACATCGACGTCGCCGGGCTGATCGCCAAGACCGCGGCCGCCCTCCGCGAGCGCTATGGTGCCAAGCAGGTGTCGCTGGCGACGCATCTGCCTTCGGCCCAGCTGCCGCCGCTGTGGGGCGATGAACAGCGACTGGCCCAGGTAATGACGAACCTCCTCGACAATGCGCTACGGCATACCCCGCCGCACGGGCGGGTCGAGGTGCATGCCGACACCGATGGCCCTCGACTCGTGCTGCACGTCACCGACACCGGCGAAGGCATCGCCGCCGAGCACTTGCCACACGTGTTCGAACGGCTGTACCGCGCTGACGCAGCCCGCACCCGCGACCACGGGGGCTCCGGGCTGGGGTTGGCCATCGCCAAGACGCTCGTTGAGGCACACGGTGGCCACATCAGCGCAAGCAGTCACGGCCCGGGCACCGGGACCACGTTTACAATTGCAGTTCCGCTGCGGCGCAGTACGGCTGCACCGCACACCGGCGCGCTGGAGCGCGCACCCTGAACGCGCACACAGCCGCGCGAGCTAGGCCAGGCGAAGCTTTCACAACTGCAGCAGCGCTCTACGGCGCCGTGTGCACGCTTCTCGCGGTCAACGGCGCTGATCGGCGCCGTGTCGAGCAGCGCCCGCGCCGAAGCGTTGTCAGTGTAGGAAGGACAGCACACCGGCACGGGGAAAGTTCTCGTCCCGGCCCGGGCCCGGCCCTACAGCGATCCGAGAAGCTGTTGCATCGCGTCGATTTCTTGCTGCTGCGAGGCGCTAATCTTGCGTGCGAGCTCGATTGCGGGCGTGAACTGACCGCTGTCGACCTCGGTCTGCGACATCGCGATTGCGCCTCTGTGGTGCTCGATCATCTGTGTCAGGAATAATCGGCTGGCCTCGACACCTTGAGCGTCACGCAGCGCGGCCATGTCCTGTGCAGACATCATGCCCTCACCGCTCATGTCTCCCATGTCGTGGCCCGGCATGCCAGGCATGCCACTGCCCGGCGATGTCGTCGTCGTGGACATGCCCCAGTCGGCCAGCCAGCCCTGGAGTTGTTGGATTTCGGGGCCCTGGTCCGCCTTGATTTGGTTGGCCAGCGACACAACCCGGGGATCGATGCCTTGCTTGGCCAGCAGCATGTCGGTCATCTCGATCGCCTGCTGGTGGTGGGGGATCATGCCCTGCGCGAACGCGACGTCCGCGTCGTTGTGGGACGGCGCCGCAGTGTCACCTCCCGCTGGTGCTGACGGTGACGGCGTCGCGGCCGCCGTGGTCGTCATCGACGCCATGTCCTGCTCGCCTTGCGGATTGTCGTTGCTACAGGCGCTCAAAATCACCGTGGCCGCGACCGCAGCGGCGGCGAAGGTAACTAGCCGCTTAGGGTGCACACCGATTCCTTTCGTAGTCATGAAAATTGATGTTTTGTCCCTGTGGACGATCCGCGGGGCGTAACCGCATCGCCTTGATACCTGGCTGCGGGCTGTCCACTCTTGCGCTACCAGCGTGGAGCCAAGACTTAAGGGTCGGCTCGATTTTCGATGAAGAATCGGTAAAGACCACTGGCCACGTCGGACTTCGGCCCAGACAAGCCCATCGCGCTGGGCAGGGTACAAGCGATCCTTCCGGCGGTTGGCATATACCCAACACCACGGCAGACGGAGCGACGGGCCGGCCGTGGCCGGTCCCGCCGACTACCGACCGACTTCGCCGGCTCCTCCCTTGGGCGCAGCCGCGATACTCTATGCAGCGCCGGCGGCACCGCATCGGTTCCGGCGACTGGCTCTTCTCATTCCTCCCGTGGCGTGGGAGCCAGGCCCCGACCAGCTCCGCCAGTGGTACCTCGACACGGCTGATCTCATCGACGACCTCGGCGCCGCCGCGTGGCGTCGACAGTAGGTGGAGGCGGCGCCGCTACCGATTTTCGCCGAGTATCCGCACGCGAAGTTCACTCCGGACGTTGACGATGCTGTGGTGTTTCAGCGCTGCGCGGAGTGGGGCAATCCGACCTGCCTGAACCGGCGAAACTCGCCGCATTGTCGCATCCCACTCTGATCCTTGCGTGGGACATCGATCCGCTGCATTCAGTGTCTACCGCAGAGCGACTGGCGCAGTTGATCCCCGACTCGACAATGCACATCCCGGCAGCGTCGATGACGTCAAGACATGGACTCAGCGCACCGCCGACTTCTTCCCCGGTTGACTATCGCGCTGCTAGTAGCGGCGCGCATTGTGGATTGGAGCGTTCGCAATGGGCGCTACCTTCACCGGTGTGCCGTAGGTCGAGGCGTGCACCATCATCCCGTCACCGATATAGATGCCGGCATGAGAGACATCGGAGTAGAACGTCACGATGTCACCAGGTTGCAGGTCTGAGATCGCGACCGGTTGACCTCCCTGGGCCAGCGCCTGACTCGACCGCGGCAGGGACTTACCGTTCTGCAGAAAGGCCCATTTGATGAGTCCCGAGCAGTCGAAGGCATTCGGCCCGGTCGCGCCCCACGAGTAGGGCGAGCCCACCCGCGACAACGCTGCCTGCACCACAGCAGTTCCCTCACCGCCAGGCGCCGCCGGCGGCACGGCGTTCTGGACGGGCGGCTGACCGGGCATGGCGACAATCGCCAGGTCAGCTGGTACCGGTGCTGCCGGCAGTTGCGGGGGCGGCGGACCGGGATCGGCCAAGACGGTGCGCTGATCGGGAGTCAAAGCGTCGTACTGCGCCTTCACCGCGGCGATCTGGCGCTGCAGGTCGCTTTGCTTGGACTGCAGCTGCGCGCGGACCGCGGCCGCCTGCTCCGCCGCGGCACGGGCCGCTTCGGCCGATGCCGCTGACGCCTTGGCCGCCAACACGGCCCGCTCGTCGGCCTTCTGAAAAGCCCGCATCCGGTCGGTCATCTCAGTGGCCATCGCCTGCTCGAGCGCCAGCTGATCAATCAGCTGTTGCGGAGAATCGGCGGTCAACATCGCTGATACACCATCTGGCCGGCCACCCATATACATGGTGGCCGCAACCTTGTCGACGGCGCCCTGATACTCAGTCAGCTCAGCCTTGGCCGATTTCAGCACCGCCTCGTCGGCGGCCTTGCGCTCCTCGGCAGCCCGCTGGGCAGCCAATCTGGCGTCGAGCTCCATTTGCGCCGAATGCATCGCCTCAGTCGTCTGTTCGGCCGTGCGGGACAACTCGTTTAGCCTGGCTAGCGCGTCGGCGGCTGGATCTGCGCTCACATCGCCAGTCACCATCGAACCCAAGAAAGCCAGAGAGACAAAAGCCCCGGCAAGCGCACGCCCACACCGCCGACCCATGCGCTCTACATGGTCCAGTGACAAAGCAACGATCCTCTACAGCGGCAAGCCGAAGTCCGGTGAAAGTACGTAGGTCTCGAATAGGTTACGAAACGGCATCAAACTTGTCCATGCAATGGTCAGAATTCGGGTTACGCACCCCGCGGCGTAGCGGGTTTCAGACGATGTGATGTACAGCAGGCCCCCAACCCGGTGCCGGACGTTCGACGATCTTCGCCGCCGCTGTAGGCCCGCTTGCCTTCTACCAGTCAGTCATCCCTGCTCACGGCGCGAGCCTTCGGTCCGCCATCAATACGCAGCAGCCACAATGACATCGTCTGCCACCGTCTACGACACGGCCGGGAGAGACGACGGGTTTGTCGGCGCGATCAGCATCTTGCGACGCCGCTTCAGCAGTTACCGCGCGGCACACCCAAAGAGCCAGGGCAAGATCTCGACCGTAGCCCTTGGATCATCCGCGTACAGGCGCCTCAAGTGGGTATGGGTTCTCGAGCGCGGCTATCGCTTCGACCTACGGCGCTTTGACCGCCATTGAGACCTGTACTTGTAAACGAAGGAGAACACCTATGAACCGGCCGTACGTCAGGTTCGGTATCACGATGGCAGCGAGCCTCATCCTGATGTTCGTGCTGACGATGTCGATGATCAGGACTATCGATCACTTCTATTTCAACTTGAGCAACTTCTACATGGCGCTGATCATGGTGGCCGCGATGGGAGTCGTCATGCTTATTGTGATGGCGGGGATGTTCGGGAACACCCGGCTCAACATAGCTATGTACACGGCGCTGGCAGTGATGTTTCTAGGTGCGTTCGCCTTGGGACGCACGGAGACATTCGTCGGTAACGAGCAATTCCTGAAATCAATGATTCCGCATCACTCGCGCGCAATCCTGGTATGTCAGGAATCGAAAATCACCGATCCTGAGATCATCGCCTTGTGCGACAAGATCGTGCGCAGTCAGCAAGCAGAGATCGAAGAAATGAAGCGGATCCTCGACCGCTACTGATGTATGCCGCAACTTCTCGTCATCTTGTGTTCGCAAGTCCGGCTGCTGAGTGGAGTCGCAGAGCCGGCCGCTGCAGGAACGGCATCGCCTCTTACAGCCCTCTACAAGCGTGAGTGCGACTGGCGGAGCACCGCTCGTGTGGCCCCAACGCCACGCATACTTGCGGTGACGAAATCACTGCTGAGAACACCCCTGCCGCGACCTCGCCAACACACGCTCACCGACTCGTAACGACGTCCATCTGTTTTTACGTAGTAGCATAGTAGGTGGAGAAGCGTAGGTCTCGGCAAGACGGTCGATCTAAAAAGGCTTTACCGAATCTTTAACGAACGACTAGTTGAGCCATACCGCGGACGGCAACTCTGACAGTAGCCATTGCCGCGTGTTGCACGCTCGGCGCTGGCGACGACGATGTTCGATGACGGCCGGTTGAAGTCGAGGCCGGCGGGAAGGAAGTAGCAAATGCGGCCAGTCCATTCGGTGACCGGTCGGCGTGGGTTCCGTTTCTGGCTCATCGCCTTGGCGGCGCTATCGGCGGTGGCGTTGGTGCTCACCGGGTGCACCCGCGAGTCAGCTGCGCCAGCACAACAGGTGCTTGCCGACAAAGGCGATCCGTACAGCGACCTGTTGGTGCCCACACTGCAGGCCTCGGTGTCTGATGGTGCCGTTGGCGTTCCGGTGGATCGTCCGGTCACGATGACCGCCGGCGACGGGGTGCTGGACACGGTGACCATGGTCAATGAACAGGGCGAGCTGGTCGGCGGGCAGCTGAGCGCTGATGCACTGACGTGGGCGACGACTGAGCCGCTCGGTTACAACAAGCAATACACACTCAACGCCGAGGCGCGTGGACTGGGCGGAATCGCCCGCAACAGCATGACATTCCAGACAGCATCGCCGGAAAACCTGACAATGCCCTACGTCCTGCCCAACGACGGTGAAGTGGTGGGTATCGGCCAGCCCGTGGCGATCCGCTTCGACGAAGACATCCCCGACCGGTTGGCGGCGCAAAAGGCCATCAAGGTGACCACCAACCCGCCGGTAGAAGGCGCGTTCTACTGGCTCAACAACCGCGAAGTGCGTTGGCGCCCAGCCCAATACTGGAAACCCGGCACGACGGTCGAGGTGGCAGTCAACGCCTACGGCGTCGACCTCGGTGATGGCCTTTTCGGCCAGGAGGACATCACCACCCGGTTCAGTATCGGCGACGAGGTCATCGCCACGGCTGACGACAACACCAAGACGCTCACCGTGCGGCGCAACGGTGAAGTGGTCAGAAACATGCCGCTTTCCATGGGTAAGGACAGCACCCCCACCGACAACGGCACCTACATCATCGGCGATCGGTATTCGCACCTGATCATGGACTCCTCGACCTATGGTGTGCCCGTCAACTCACCCGAGGGGTACCGCCTCGAAGTGGATTGGGCCACACAGATGTCCTACAGCGGCATCTATGTGCATTCCGCGCCGTGGTCGGTGGGCAGCCAGGGCCGCGCCAACGTGAGCCACGGGTGCCTCAACGTGAGCCCGGCGAATGCGATTTGGTTCTACGACAACACCAAACGCGGCGACCTTGTCGAGGTGGTCAACACCGTGGGACCGACGCTGTCGGGTACCGACGGTCTCGGCGACTGGAACATCCCATGGGAGCAGTGGCGCGCAGGCAACGCAAACCTGTGACACCGCCGGCTGAGCACAGGATTCATAGCCGCGGGTACCACTACGATCCGGGTTCGTAGCGGCGCTTTGTGAGCTAGAACGGAGTAAGCATGCGCTCAACACTGACTGCGCTGCTGAGCATTACGGTGTTGGTGGCCGGCGCATGCTCAAACGCCGACACCAGGTCGAGCCAAGGCGACTCCAGGGGTCTGGCGCACACCCACGGCCTAGGCATCAATCCCGCCGACGACGCGCTGTACGCCGGTACCCATTACGGCGTGTACCGGCTAGCCCGCGAACGCGATCCCGAACTCGTCGGCGGCGTCGTGCAGGATTTTATGGCCTTCACCGTTGCTGGACCGAATCACTTTCTCGGCAGCGGCCATCCCGGCGCCGACGACCGCGATGCCCCACCGGCGCTGGGACTGATCGAGACCACCGACGGCGGACAATCGTGGACCTCGGTATCGCTGAGCGGCGAGGTCGATTTTCATTCCCTCAACTACCGGCACGGCCTCGTCTACGGCCTTGACAGCGGCAGCCAGACCGTGATGGTGAGCCCGGACAAACGCACGTGGGATCGACGCGCCGCGATCAGCGCCGTCGACATCGCCGTATCGCCACAGAACGCGAACGAGATTCTGGCGACGACCGCCGACGGTCTGATGCGCAGCCTCGACCAAGCCAAGACGTTCACGCCAGTCGCCGCGCAACCCCAGCTGGTCTTGCTCAGTTGGCCCGACGATGGCCCGTTGATCGGGGTTGATCCCATCGGAACGGTGTATGCCAGCGAGGATTCCGGGGCTACGTGGCAAGCAGGACGGGCCCTGGGCGAGCGCCCGCAGGCGGTTTTCGCCCACGGTGGTGGGGTCGTGTTCGTAGCGACCGAAACGGGAATCCAGCGCTCGACCGACAATGGAACCACCTTCGAGAACCTCCATGCCTTCGACGCACAATGAGCACGACGAGCCGGGCGTGAGCAGGCGCACCGCGCCGGCAGTCTCGGGACCGTGGAGAAAGGAATTCACCTTCTGTTGCGAGACCTGCAAGCAGGCATTCGGCGAACACCCCGATCGCTTCGTCACCATTGAACGCGGTTAGATCAGCCGCCCACCTCAGGGTGCATCATTCAACAACACCAGACACACCACCACCGGCCGCTGAAGCCGCACTGCCATCTCACCTACTGAGCGCGTACGTACATAGTAGACTGGCCGCCAAAGCATCACGGCCTGCGCCGCCGTACGACACAAGACGATGCTCGTGGATGACCGGAGGTGACAAATGCGCAAGCGCACCAGGTACACGCTCGTGACAGCCATCATCACGACCGCCATGGCTTCAACTCTGGCGATGAGCAGCCGATCAGCGCTGGCCCAGCCCGGTTTACCGCCCCCGCCTCCCGGCCCCATCGATGCGGCAGCCGCGCCGGCGCAGCCGGCCGATCCGCTCGCTCCGCCACCGCCACCGAACCCGTTCCTGTCGCCAGCGACGAACCCGCTGACAGCCACATCCCAACCGATCCCGGAAGGCACGCCCGCGGGGCAGAACCCGACGCCCTACGTCGGTCCACCGGTATTCGCGCCGCCGACATTCAATCCAGTCAACGGGTCGATGGTCGGGGTGGCCAAGCCGATCATCATCAACTTCGCCCGGCCCATCGCCGACCGGCCGATGGCCGAACAAGCAATCCACATCTCGTCCAACCCACCGGTTCCCGGCAAGTTCTACTGGATGAACGACACCCAAGTTCGATGGCGACCGACCGATTTTTGGCCAGCCAACACGACGGTCAACATCGACGCAAGCGGCGCCAAGTCCAGCTTCCGCACCGGCGAGTCGCTCGTCGCCACCATCGACGACAAGACACACCAGATGCAGATCGTGCGCGACGGCAAGCTGGAGAAGACGTTCCCAGTGTCGTTGGGCAAGAAGGGCTACGAGACCAAGAACGGGACCTACTACGTTCTGGAGAAGTTCGCCGACATGGTGATGGACTCCTCGACATACGGCGTGCCGGTCGACTCACCCGAAGGGTACAAACTTAAGGTGCAGGACGCCGTCCGCATCGACAACAGCGGCATCTTCGTGCACAGCGCACCGTGGTCGGTGGGTTCACAGGGGGAGGAAAACGTCAGCCACGGCTGCATCAATTTGAGCCCCGCCAACGCGCAGTGGTTCTTCGACAACTTCGGCAGCGGAGACCCCGTCGTTATCAAAAACACCAGCGGCGGCCTCTACAACCAGAACGACGGCGCACAAGACTGGCAGATCTGAGCCGCTTCGACAGCACCGGGCCGTCGCCTCGGGCTGGTTGGCTCTCAATCATCAACGACCCATCGGCCGATACGGCGCACTAGATCTCCGACAACGCTCATGGTTCAGCACAGGCACGCCGAACCCATCTGCGGTGGCGATGACGCTGTAGCGGCACGCTAACGGAATCCCCCACCCCCGATCACGCGGCACTGAGCGGTCGGCGGACTGGCGCAGCGTGGGTCAACCCGCCGGACGCACCGCTTGCCGGCCTGAGTCGGGGCATTCCATTGTCGCGTAGCGCGATGGAACAGTGAGAACCACGGCTATTGCATACCCTGGGGGGGTATGGTATCCATGATTCATGGCAGCTATTGCCACGCAATTTGGCGTCGTGGCTGATCATTCGATTGAGGAGACCGCATGAGTACGGCGACGTTCACCCTCGACAATGTGAGCTGCGCAGGAAGCGTCAGCCGAGTCAGCCAGCAACTGATCGATGTTGACCCAGGTCGCGACGTTGCGGTTCAGCATGTCGGCCGCCCGGGCGATACACCGGCGATCGCTTCGCATGTCGTGGCGGCGATCGAACATGCCGGCCACAGCCAGGCCGATTTGGAAAAAGCAACGAAGGACACACGTTCATGAACACGCCTACCAAGCTCGGCGGTTTCGCACTGGCACTTCTGGCTGTGTTCGGCGGCGCCGTCGCAGTCGGTAACGCCACCGGCTCCTGGATGCCACGCACCGAAAACCTCGAGCACAACGCGCATGGCGCGACGTCAACCACACCCACCGCGCCCGCGGCCGACACCGCAGGGGTGACCGCGGGTGCCGACTCGACGACAGCGCAAATCGATGCCAGTCCAACGGGCCTGACCGCAACCGAAAACGGCTACAGCTTCCTGCCGGAGGTGATCTCGTTGCCGTCCGGCCAGAACGTCGGCGTCAGCTTCCGAATCATCGGCCCTGACGGCCGGCCGGTCACCAAGTATGAAACGACCCACGACAAGGACCTGCATCTGATCGCGGTCCGTCGGGACATGGCCGGGTTCCAGCATGTTCATCCCATTCTCGAGCAGTCCGGCGTCTGGCACACCGATCTGGATTTGTCGCCGGGGCCATGGCGGTTGTTCGCCGACTTCAAGCCCGTCGGGGCAGAGGATCTCACGCTCGGCACCGACGTACTGGTCGCCGGCCAGTACAACCCACGTCCGCTTCCACCACCGTCGAAGACGGCAACGGTCGACGACTACGCCGTCGCCCTCACCGGTGACTTGGCAGCCGGCAGTTCATCGAAGTTGACGCTGTCGGTGTCGCGCCGGGGCACGCCGGTCACCAATCTGCAGCCGTACTTGGGCGCCTATGGCCACTTGGTGGTGCTACGTGCCGACGATCTGGCCTACCTGCACGTGCACCCGGAGGGAACGCCGGGCGACGGGTCCACCAGTCCGGGCCCCGACGTCACCTTCTACGCGACGACACCGACGTCCGGCAGCTACCGGATGTTCCTGGGTTTCCAGCACAACGGTGTCGTGCGAACCGCGGAATTCACCGCAACCGCCACAAAAGCCGCACCCAACTCCGACACGGTGACATCGACGCCCGCGCCGACGGGCGACGCGCCCGACGACCACCACTAAGCCCTCGCTCTTTACAGTGCGATTCGTCCAAGGAGAAGCAATGACATCGACCCATGAAGACAAGAAAGGCGCAGCCGGCGAACGCCAGGTTGAGCTGCCCATCGGCGGCATGACCTGCGCCTCATGTGCCAACCGTATTGAGCGCAAACTCAACAAACTCGAAGGTGTCAGCGCCACAGTCAATTACGCCACCGAGAAGGCCAAGGTCACTTACGGCGACAACGTCGACATTCAGGCGCTGGTGGCCACTGTCGAGGAAGCCGGCTACACCACTGAACCGCCCCGCGCCGCTGATGCGCCGGTACCCGAGACCGGTTTCGAACACGGCCCCACTCGGGCGCTGCGGCAGCGGTTGATCATCTCGCTTGTACTGTCGGTGCCCGTCATCGCTATGGCGATGGTGCCGGCCCTGCAGTTCACCAACTGGCAGTGGTTGTCGTTGACCTTGGCGGCGCCGGTCGTGGTCTGGGGCGCGTGGCCATTCCACCAGGCTGCCTGGACCAATCTGCGCCACGCCACGTCCACGATGGACACCCTCATCTCCATGGGAACGCTTGCGGCGCTGGGATGGTCGGTGTATGCGCTGTTCTTCGGCACCGCCGGAGTCGCGGGGATGACCCATCCGTTCGAGCTGACGATCACACGAACCGATGGCGCAGGCAACATCTATCTGGAAGCCGCCGCCGGGGTCACCACGTTCATTCTTGCCGGCCGCTACTTCGAGGCCCGGTCGAAGCGAAAGGCCGGCGCAGCGATGCGGGCCCTGCTCGAACTCGGCGCCAAGGACGTCACCGTCGTCAAAAACGGCCGCGAACAAACGATTCCGATCGATCAGCTCGCCGTCGGTGACGAATTCGTGGTGCGTCCGGGCGAAAAGGTCGCCACCGACGGAGTGATCGTGTCGGGTAGCTCGGCGGTGGACGCATCCATGTTGACCGGTGAATCGATGCCGGTCGAGGTCGGCGTCGATGACGCCGTCGTTGGAGCAACCGTCAACGCCGGCGGTCGCCTGCTGGTTCGTGCCACCCGCGTCGGTTCCGACACGCAATTGGCGCAAATGGCGCGGATGGTTGAAGACGCGCAGAACGGTAAAGCCCAAGCGCAGCGCCTCGCCGACCGCATCTCCGGGATCTTCGTGCCGATCGTGATCATGCTGGCGGGCGCCACACTCGGCTATTGGATCGGGACCGGCAACGGGCTGGCAGAGGCTTTCACCGCGGCGGTGGCCGTGCTAATCATCGCCTGCCCCTGCGCGCTCGGCTTGGCCACTCCAACAGCACTGATGGTCGGAACCGGCCGCGGTGCGCAGCTCGGGATTCTGATCAAAGGCCCTGAAGTCCTTGAAAGCACCCGCACGATCGATACGATCGTCCTCGACAAGACGGGCACCGTGACCACCGGCAAGATGACCCTGATCGACGTGGTTACCGCCACAGGCCAAAATCGCGGGGAATTGCTGCGACTGGCCGGGGCGTTGGAGAATGCCTCCGAGCACCCAATCGCGCAAGCAGTCGCCAAAGCCGCACGCACCGAAGTGGGCGACCTTGCAACGGTAGAAGGGTTCACCAACGTCGAGGGGCTCGGCGTTCAAGGCGTCGTCGATGGGCATGCCATCGTCGTGGGACGCCCCAGTCTCCTCGCCGATTGGTCCCAGCATCTGCCGGCCGAGCTCATCGAGGCTTTGCGCGCCGCGGAATCGGAGGGCAAGACGGCCATTGCTGTTGGTTGGGACGGTGCGGCCCGAGGAATCCTCGTCGTCGCCGATGCCGTCAAACCCACCTCCGCCGAAGCGATCAGCCAGTTGCGCGCCTTAGGCTTGACGCCGATCCTGCTCACCGGCGACAACGCCACCGTCGCGCGGACGGTTGCCGATCAGGTGGGCATCGATGAAGTGATCGCCGAGGTGATGCCCAAGGACAAAGCCGATGTCATTGCCCGCCTGCAGAAGGAGGGCAAGACCGTTTCCATGGTCGGCGATGGCATCAACGATGCTGCTGCGCTTGCTCAGGCCGATCTGGGGCTGGCCATGGGAACCGGAACCGACGTGGCCATCGAAGCCTCCGACATCACCTTGGTGCGCGGCGACTTGCGTGCCGCCGCCGATGCGATCGGACTGTCTCGACGCACCCTGCGCACCATCAAGGGCAACCTGTTTTGGGCGTTCGCCTACAACGTGGCCGCGCTGCCCCTGGCAGCTGCAGGATTACTCAACCCGATGCTCGCCGGAGCTGCAATGGCATTCAGCTCCGTGTTCGTCGTCAGCAACAGTCTACGACTGCGCCGGTTCCGATCACGCATCGGACGGCCGACCGCGGCAGAGTGAGCGGAATAGATTGTGGCTGGACAGTGCCGCTAACCCACAACACCATTTGCGTAACCTCTGACAGGGCCAGTTCACAGACAGCGTCCAACGGGCCGACTTGTCGCACAGGAGGGCGCCACGTAGTCCGCTCATGCGACACGGCCGATATGTGTTCATGGATAACATTCGTTATCCATGAAGACCGCCGGTGAAAAGAGTCCTTCTGGTCCTCCAATCCCAGCCGTAAATCGTCGATCACGTTTTTCGCGGCGCTGTTGCAAGCTCCTGAGCTAGAGCGACCCGCTGCGCGTCTACATCAGCTGTCAGGGACGTCACGAAACGATCGGCCAGCACCGCATCTGCTGGGCCGCGCAGCCGACGTCTCTGCGGTGCCTGTGTGGTTTGAATCGCCCTGGAAATGTTGGAGGCTCCTGACCTTGGAAACGAGGATGCAGGTATGCCGAAGGAACAGTCTGCCGG
>NZ_LQIH01000040.1:0-14851 GCF_001499835.1 Mycolicibacterium novocastrense | reverse complement strand
GCATCAGGAGGACGTCTTCAACCTCTTCAAAATCCTCGAAAACACGCGACATAGCTCTCTTACTACGGTCGCTCGCGGGGGTTGGTGGTCGGGTGACTGACGCTGCGTACGGTTGAAGTGTGAGCTATCCGATTCGTGTCGGCGTGCAATTGCAGCCGCAGCACTCCCCGAAGTACAGCCATATCCGCGACGCGGTCCGCCGGTGCGAGGACATCGGCGTCGACATCGCCTTCAACTGGGACCACTTCTTCCCGCTCTACGGCGACCCCGACGGGGCCCACTACGAATGCTGGACGATGCTGGGCGCCTGGGCCGAGCAAACATCGCGCATCGAGATCGGCGCGCTGGTGACCTGCAACTCGTACCGCAATCCCGAGCTGCTGGCAGACATGGCGCGCACCGTCGACCACATCAGCGACGGGCGCCTGATCCTGGGCATCGGTTCGGGTTGGAAGCAGAAGGATTACGACGAGTACGGCTACGAATTCGGCACCGCGGGCAGCCGGCTCGACGACCTCGCCGCGGCGATGCCGCGCATCACGTCGCGCCTGTCCAAGCTCAACCCGCAACCCACCCGCGACATCCCGGTCCTCATCGGCGGCGGTGGCGAGAAGAAGACGCTGCGACTGGTCGCCGAGTACGGTGACATCTGGCACAGCTTCTCCGACAGCGCCGAATACCCGCGCAAGGCCGAGGTTTTGGCGCGACACTGCGCCGATGTCGGTCGTGACCCGCAGGCCATCGAGCGGTCGGCAGGCGTGTCGGGAAAAACCGTGGAGGCTTTGATCGGGGAGGCCGATGCGCTCGCCGACCTCGGCGTCACGATGCTGACCGTCGGGGTGAACGGACCCGACTACGACCTGTCCGAAGCCGAAGCGTTGGTCCGCTGGCGCGACCGTCGTCAAAACGCGGGCGGCTGAACCGGCGTAACCGCTCCCGGCGAGGCGTGGTGCGTGAGAGACTGTCGCCGCCATGCCCAAGAAGTATGGGGTCAAGGAAAAAGACCTTGTGGTCGCGCACGTCGTGAACCTCGTCCTGACCGGCAAGCTCCGGTCCGGTGATCGGATCGACCGCAACGAGATCGCGCAGGACCTCGGTTTGTCGCGCGTGCCGATTCAAGAGGCCGTCGTGCAGATGGAACACGACGGCATCTTGTCCACCCGGTATCACCGCGGGGCGTTCGTCGAACGTTTCGACGAGGCGTTCGTTCGTGAGCACCATGAGCTGCACGGGTCTTTGACCGGCATGGCTTCCGCGCGCGCCGCCGCCGACCCCGATCCCCGTGTCGTCGAACGGCTGGACGCGCTGACCGACACGCTGCGCGGCACCCGCGACTCCCGCGCCTTCTACGACGCCGCCTGGCAGTACCGCACCGTGATCACCGACGCCTACGCCGGCCCGCGACTGACGGCGCTGATCCGCTCCGTCCAGGCCTTCACACCTCGAGCGTTCTGGGTGGCGTACCTGAGCGACCACGACGAGATGCTGCCGTTCTACGAGGACGAGACCGCTGCGATCCGCGGCGGTGACGAGGAGGCCGCACGCGCCGCCTGTGTCGCCCGCAGCGAGGCGATGGGCGACATCATGGTCACCGAACTGGTTCGACGAGGCGTGCTGCGCGGGGCGGACGCCTCGTCGGTTACGTTCTGATCGAGCCCAACCCGGCGGACGCGCCGGCCTGACCGATACGTTGCACAGATGACCCCGTTCGCGCGGTTCGGCAAGATCTTGGTGGTGGCGCTCGTCGCGGTGCTGGTGTCCGGTGTCGGCCTAGCCGCACCCGCACACGCCAACGTGGACCAGTGCACACCTCCCGGCGTCGAGAGTGCCAGCGCCCTTCCGACCAACCTGGCCGCGGCGGCGTCCGGGCCCGACGAGGACCGGTACACCACCTCCTCCGTGGTGCCGCTCACGTCGGTCAACATCGACGCGTTGGGCCTGATCCAACCCGGCACGCTGACCGTCGGCACCCTGTCGGACGCGCCGCCGAGCATCTGCATCAACTCGGCGGGTCAGTTCACCGGCTTCGACAACGAGGTGCTGCGCGCGATCGCCGACAAGCTGGGCCTGCGGATCAACTTCGTCGGCACCGAGTTCTCCGGGCTGCTGGCGCAGGTGGCGGCGCGGCGCTTCGACGTCGGGTCCTCATCGATCACCACGACCGAGGAGCGCCGCCGCACAGTCGGTTTCACCAACGGCTACGACTTCGGCTACTTCTCGCTGGTCGTGCCCACCGGCTCGCCGATCACCGGTTTCGACAAGCTGGCCCCGGGACAGCGCATCGGCGTGGTGCAAGGCACCGTGCAGGAGTCCTACGTCATCGACACCCTGGGCCTGCAGCCGGTCAAGTACCCCGACTACAACACCGTCTACGCGAGCCTGAAGACCCGGCAGATCGACGCCTGGGTCGCCCCGTCCCAGCAGGCGTCGGGAACCGTGCAACCCGGCGATCCGGCCGAGATCATCGAAAACACCTTCAGCTTGGACAATTTCATCGCCTGGGCGGTGGCCACCGAGAACCGCCCGCTCATCGACGCGCTGAACTCCGGGCTGGACGCCGTGATCGCCGACGGCACCTGGGCGCGGCTGTATTCGGAATGGGTGCCGCGGGCGCTGCCGCCCGGGTGGAAGCCGGGCTCCAAGGCGGCTCCACCGCCCCAACTGCCCGACTTCAACGCGATCGCCGCCGAGAACCAGCAGGCCCCGACCGGACCCGCGGCGCCGAAATCGACGCTGGCGCAACTGAAGGACTCGTTCCTGAACTGGGACCTGTACCGGCAGGCGGTTCCGGACTTGTTGAAGACCGGCCTGCCGAACACGTTGATCCTGACCGTCAGCGCGGCCGTCATCGGGCTGGTGCTGGGGATGGCGTTGGCCGTCGCGGGGATCTCGCGGCATCGCTGGCTGCGGTGGCCGGCGCGGGTGTACACCGACATCTTCCGCGGCCTGCCCGAGGTGGTCATCATCTTGTTGATCGGCCTGGGGGTGGGCCCGGTCGTGGGCGGGTTGACCGGCAACAACCCGTTCCCGTTGGGCATCGCGGCGCTGGGCTTGATGGCGGCCGCCTATGTCGGGGAGATCTTCCGGTCCGGTATCCAAAGCGTCGAACCCGGGCAGATGGAAGCATCACGCGCACTGGGCTTTTCGTACACCTCGTCGATGCGGTTGGTCGTGATACCCCAGGGTGTGCGGCGGGTGCTGCCGGCGCTGATGAACCAGTTCATCTCGCTGCTGAAGGCCTCCTCGCTGGTCTACTTCCTCGGGCTGGTAGCCGATCAGCGTGAGCTGTTCCAGGTCGGGCGCGACCTCAACGCGCAGACCGGCAACCTCTCACCGCTGGTGGCCGCGGGCTTCTTCTACCTCCTGCTGACCGTGCCGCTGACACATCTGGTCAACTACATCGACAACAGGCTGCGACGCGGGCGAAAACCCTCCGAGGAGGACCCGCTTCCGATGGCGACGTCTCAGGAGATGATCTGATGAGCACGTCGGGATTCGATCCGGTGTCGTTGAGCGCCAACGACATCCACCTTTCATTCGGTCCCAACCCGGTGCTGCGCGGCGTGGACATCGATGTGCCCGCCGGCAGCACCGCGGCGGTGATCGGGCCGTCGGGTTCGGGCAAGTCCACGCTGTTGCGGACGTTGAACCGGCTGTACGAGCCCGACCGCGGTGACATCCTGCTCGACGGTCGTTCGGTGCTCGCCGACAATCCCGACCAGTTGCGCCAGCGCATCGGGATGGTCTTTCAGAACTTCAACCTGTTCCCGCACCGCAGCGTGTTGGACAACGTGACACTCGCCCCGCGCAAGCTCAAACGACTCAGCGCCGACGAGGCCCGCGAACTCGGGCTGGCACACCTGGACCGCGTCGGCCTGCGCAACAAAGCCGACGTGCGGCCGACAACGCTGTCCGGCGGCCAGCAGCAGCGAGTGGCGATCGCGCGGGCGCTGGCGATGGCGCCGCAGGTGATGTTCTTCGACGAGGCGACCTCGGCGCTCGACCCGGAGTTGGTCAAGGGCATCCTCGCGCTGATCGCCGACCTCGGCGCCGACGGCATGACGATGGTGGTGGTCACGCACGAGATGGGCTTCGCCCGGTCGACGTCGGATGCCGTGGTGTTCATGGATCACGGCAAAGTGGTCGAGGCCGGACCGCCCGAGCAGATCTTCGACGCGGCCGAGACCGAACGCCTGCAGCGGTTCCTCTCGCAGGTGCTGTGACCGGGCCGTCGACGACTTTGAAATAACGCGTCCGTCACGCATCCTGGCAGCGGCTGACAGGTTAGACTGCCGAAATTATGGCGGAAGTCGTCGAACCGCAGGTCGCGGAGCTGTCAGGAGAGCTGCAGCGGGTTCTGTCCCGGGTGTTCTCCGTGCTGCGTCGCAGCGACACCAACCGCACCGACGCGGGGGACCTCACGTTGGCGCAGCTGTCGATTCTGCTCACGCTGCTGGAGCAGGGCCCGATGCGGATGACGGATCTGGCCGCCCACGAGCGTGTTCGCACGCCCACGACGACGGTCGCGATCCGCCGATTGGAGAAGCTGGGCCTGGTCAAACGCTCGCGCGACCCGTCGGACCTGCGCGCGGTGCTCGTCGACATCACCCCGGAGGGCCGCGCTCAGCACCAGGAGGCGCTCGAGGTTCGGCGCGCGCATCTGGCCAGCCTGCTGTCGCGGTTGAGCCCGGAGGACATCGAGACGCTGACCAAGGCCATCGACCCGCTCGAGCGGCTGGCCGAGTAGCGGGCTAACCCAGCCAGTCCAGGACGGCGGCCGCCGTCCACGATTGCTGCATGCTGCCCAGCGGCTCGCCGGTGAAGGGTTCGTAGTACTCGGCGAAGGTTCCGTCGCTGGCCTGGCGCAGTCCCTCCTGGCGCAGCAGACGCGCGCGTTCGGCCCAGCCGCGGCGCGCGAAGCACCACGAGAAGAGCCACGTCATCACCGGCCAGACCGGCCCGCGCCAGTATTCGCGCGGCCGGAAGTCCCGTGACACCGGCGAGGTGGACGGGATGCAGGCGTACTTGAGGTCGGGGTGAGCGCAGAACCGTGGGCCCTCCAGAAGTTTCACCAGCGCGCGTTCCTTGTCGTGCGGAAGGCCGCCGCATAACAGCGGGGCGAACTGCGCGACCGTCTCGGTGGCCACCCACTTGCCGGCCTTGAGATCGAAATCCCTTGCCGCGCCGGTTCTCTCGTCGGTGGTGTCGATGACTCCGGCCCGGAACCGCCGGCCCCACGCGTAGAGGTCACGCACGTCGGCGCGTGGGCGGCCGTAGTCCTCGCCGATGTCGGCGAGCACGTCGCAGGCGACCGCGAGGATGGCCGAGACGAACACGTCCTCGACCGCGAAACTCATGACCTTGGGCAGCAATTCGTCGTCGTAGCGAGCCGACTTCATCTCCTCGAGCAACCAGAGGTAGCGGTCGTACTCGAGGTCGGAGGGACGTTGGGTCGCGTCGGTGACGATCGTGTTGTCCTCGCGCTCGTACTCCGGCACGTTGCCCGGAATCACGTTGGCGTACGCGCTGTCCCAGCGCGGGGAGTTGTCCATACCGGACTCCCAGCCGTGGTAGAGCGTGACCCGGCCGTGCTCCTTCGGGTCGCGGGCCTCGGCGAGCCAGCGATGCCAGTGGACGAGGTCGGACCAGCGGCGGTCCAGGAACGCCTCGGCGACGGCGCGGGTGGACCGGCCGCGGGTGCGGGCGTGATCGAGGATGCGCTGCACGGCGATCGCGTGCACCGGCGGCTGGGTGATGCCGGACGTGTGCCGGTTGCGGGGCGCATGCGCGGCCAGCGCGGACGTGGCCCAGCGGGCCGGGCCCGGGAAATAACCGTCGACACCGTTGGCGAACACGATGTGCGGGACCATCCCGTTGGTCCACTGTGCGCTGAGCAGGGTGTCGAGTTCGACGACGGCGCGCTCGACGCTCAGCGGCGCCAGCCCGATCGCCACGAACGCCGCGTCCCAACTCCACATGTGCGGGTACAACAGCGGCGCGGCCGTGGTCATGGTGCCCAGGTCGTTACCCCGCAGCAGGTACGCAGCGCGGGCCGCGAGCTGGGTGGGAGCAAAGCTGTGGTCGGGTGGCATCCGTTCCATGATGCGACGCTTCGCGGCGAATCGCAGATCGGTAGGGTTTCGACATGCCGACCGCGATGATCACGGGTGCCTCACGGGGACTCGGGACGGCGATCGCCACGGCGCTCGCCGACAGCCACACCCTGTTTCTGGCCGGGCGGCCGTCGGCAGCGCTCGACGAGGTCGCCGCGCAGTTCGGCGCGACCACATGGCCGATCGACCTGGCTGACGTTTCCGGAATCGAGGCCGCGGTCGAGCCGATCGTCGAGCTCGACGTGCTGATCCACAACGCGGGGGTGGCGTTCCCGGGGCGGGTCGCCGAATCGACCGTCGACGAGTGGCGCACCTCCATGGAGGTCAATGTCATTGGCGCGGTTGGCCTTACACTCGCTCTGTTGCCTGCGTTGCGCGCCGCGCGCGGACACGTGCTGTTCGTGAACTCGGGATCGGGAATCAACGCGTCGCCGGGATTGGCGTCGTATTCGGCGAGCAAGTTCGCGTTGCGGTCGTTCGCCGACTCGCTGCGGGCAGACGAGCCGTCGCTGCGCGTGACATCGGTGCATCCGGGCCGGATCGCCACGGAGATGCAGGAGGGGCTGGTCGCCTATGAGGGCGGCGAGTACGACCCGTCGCGGTTCCTGAGCCCGGAGAGTGTGGCGAAGGTGATCGCCGATGCGGTGCACACCCCGCCGGACGCCCACGTGCACGAGGTCATCGTCCGCCCCCGCAAGTAGCCCCGCCGTTTGTGAATCCGACGACGCTCAGAGCGCCCCAACCGTCGCCAGAATCACAATCGAGCGGCGGGGCGGGGGTCAGACGACGATGTTGACGAGGCGGCCCGCCACGACGATGACCTTCTTCGGGGTCGCGCCGTTGATGAACGCCTGAACCTTCTCGTCGGCCAACGCGGCGGCCTCCAGCGCGTCGGCGTCCGCGTCCGCGGCGACCGTCACGCGACCGCGCACCTTCCCGTTGACCTGCACGGGGTACTCGACGGTGTCCTCGACGAGGTACTGCGGGTCGGCCACCGGGAACGGTCCGTGCGCCAGCGACGAGTCGTGGCCCAGCCGACGCCACAGTTCCTCGGCCAGATGCGGGGCAAGCGGCGCGACCATCAGCACCAGCGGCTCCAACGCCGCGCGCGCCGTCACCCCCTCCTTGGTCAGGTGGTTCGTGTACTCGATCAGTTTGGCCGCCGCGGTGTTGTTCCGCAGGTTCGTGTAGTCGTCGGTCACTCCGGCGATGGTGCGGTGCAACAACTTCAGCGTCGGCTCGTCGATCGCCTCGTGTTCGGCGACGCGGTTCGCACCGGTCTCCTCGTCGACCACCAGCCGCCACACCCGCTGCAGGAACCGGTGCGCGCCGACGACGTCCTTGGTGGCCCACGGCCGCGACGCCTCCAGCGGACCCATCGACATCTCGTACACCCGAAGCGTGTCCGCACCGTAGTTGTCGCAGATCTCGTCGGGCGACACCGAGTTCTTCAGGCTTTTGCCGATCTTCCCGAACTCCTGGAAGACCTCGATCTCGCCGTCGGGACCCGACCAGTAGAACTTCTGGTCCCGCTCAACGACTTCCGCGGCAGGAACGTAGGCGCCGCGGGAGTCGGTGTAGGCGAACGCCTGGATGTATCCCTGGTTCACCAGCCGGCGGAACGGCTCGGAGGAGCTGACGTGACCGAGGTCGTAGAGCACCTTGTGCCAGAACCGGGCGTACAGCAGGTGCAGGACCGCATGCTCGACACCGCCGACGTACAGGTCCACACCGCCCGGATCGTCGGCGCCGTGTTCGATGGGCCGCGGCCCCATCCAGTACGCCTCGTTCTCCTTGGCGCACAACTCCTCTGAGTTGTACGGGTCGGTGTATCGCAGCTCGTACCACGAGCTGGCTGCCCACTGCGGCATCACGTTGGTGTCGCGGGTGTAGGGCTTGAGCCCGTCGCCGAGATCCAACTCGACGTTCACCCAGTCCGTGGCCTTGCCCAGCGGCGGTGACGGTTCGCTGTCGGCGTCGTCGGGGTCGAACAGCACCGGCGAGTAGTCGGGCACGTCCGGCAACTCCACCGGCAGCGCCGATTCCGGCAGCGGGTGCGCGCGACCGTCCTCGTCGTACACGATCGGGAACGGCTCACCCCAGTACCGCTGTCGCGCGAAAAGCCAGTCTCTAAGCTTGTATTCGACGCGTGGACGGGCGCGGCCCTGCGCCGCCAGCCGAGTGGTGATCGCCTCCTTGGCCGACGCGACACTCAGCCCGTTGAGGGAGTCGGAGTTCACGATCGGGCCTTCTCCGACGTAGGGGGCCTGCGTGACATCACCTCCGGCAACGACTTCCACGATCGGCAAGCCGAACTCGGTCGCGAATTCCCAGTCGCGATGGTCGTGTCCGGGCACGGCCATGATGGCCCCGGTGCCGTAACCGAGCAGCACGTAATCGGCGATGAAGATCGGAACTTGTTGACCGTTGGCGGGATTCGTCGCGTACGCGCCGACGAACACACCGGTTTTGATCTTGTTCTCTTGACGCTCCAGATCCGATTTCGCCGCGATCGCGGACCGGTACGCGGCGACCGCTTCGGCCGGCGTCGCGGCGCCGTACGTCCACCGCTCGTCGACACCGGCGGGCCACTGGTCGGCCACCACCCTGTCGACCAGTTCGTGTTCGGGCGCCAACACCATGTACGTCGCGCCGAACAACGTGTCGGGCCGGGTGGTGAACACCTCGATGTCTGCCGCGTCAGGTGCCGAATCAACGGCAAAGAACACCGACGCTCCCGTCGACCGGCCGATCCAGTTGCGCTGCATGGTCTTGACCTTCTCCGGCCAGTCCAGCCGTTCGAGGTCGTCGAGCAGGCGATCGGAGTAGGCGGTGATGCGCATCATCCACTGCCGCAAGCGCTTACGGAACACCGGGAAATTGCCGCGCTCGCTGCGGCCGTCGGAGGTGACCTCCTCGTTGGCCAGTACCGTGCCCAATCCCGGACACCAGTTCACCAGCGAGTCGGCCCGATACACCAGCCGGTAGGAGTCGATGACGTCGGCGCGTTCGGTCTTCGAGAGGTCTGACCACGACCGGCCGTCGTCGAGGTCGCGCGCCCCTGACTCGAACTCCTCGACGAGCTCCGCGATCGGCCTGGCCTTCTGCACGGCGGGGTCGAACCAGGCGTTGTAGATCTGCAGGAAGATCCACTGCGTCCACTTGTAATAGTCGACGTCGGTGGTGGCGAAGCTGCGCCGCGAGTCGTGACCGAACCCCAGCCGGCCCAGCTGCCGCTTGAAGTTGACGATGTTGGCCTCGGTCCGGATTCGGGGATGCGTCCCGGTCTGGATCGCGTACTGCTCGGCGGGCAGGCCGAACGCGTCAAATCCCAAGGCGTGCAACACATTGTGCCCGGTCATCCGGAAGTACCTGGCGTAGACGTCGGTCGCGATGTAACCCAGCGGGTGTCCGACGTGCAGACCCTCACCCGACGGATACGGGAACATGTCCAGCACGAACATCTTGTCTTCGGGCACCGGCGAACCGTCGGCGGGCGCCAGCGACCCGACGGGGTTCGGCACGTGGAAGGTCCCCGCATCCGCCCACCGCTGCTGCCAGGTGCGCTCGATCTGCCCGGCCAGCTCCGCGGTGTAGCGGTGCTGCGGGGTGTCTGTGGTCGGCGCGTCTGTCACGTGAACAGGGTATAAGCACGCCTATCCGCGATGCTTCGGCCACGGGTCGGTCTCGGTTGCATTGCGGGGATGTCAGAACACGGTTGCAGGTCGATTCCGACGCTGGTCACCGTGCTCGGCCGGTCGATACAGTCAGCGCCTGACCTCTTCCCGTGCAGTTCGGAAGGACCGACGCAGATGATCGAGATCGCCCCTCGCTGGCGGGTTCTGGCCGCAGGTGTGGCCGCCGCCACCGCCGGCGTCCTCGGCTTCGCGGGCACGACCGCATCGGCCGAACCTCTCGTTCCGCAACCACCTGCGCCCGCGCCGGCCACCGTCACGCAGACCGTCACCGTGACACCGAACGCTGCGGCCCTCACTCAGCAGGGTGTGACCACACCGGGTGTGACTTCTGCCACCGCGGGAACCCCCGTCGGCGCGGCCGCCCCAGCGGGCACTGCGACACCGGCAGGGGCAGCGCCTACCGCCGGCACGGCCGCCACGCACGCCGGAACCGCGGCGGCTCCTGCCGGTACCACGGCACCGGGCCTGGCCGCCCAGCCCGTACCCCCGGCACCGGTCGCCACGATCACGCCCGCCACCTCCGGCACGCTCTCGGAGTTCTTCGCCGACAAGGGGGTCAAACTCGAGCCGCAGAACAGCCGCGAGTTCAAGGCGCTCACCATCGTGCTGCCGATGCCGCGCGGCTGGTCGCACGTCCCCGACCCGAACGTGCCCGATGCCTTCGCCGTGATCGCGGACCGGGTCGGCGGCAACGGGCTGTACACGTCGAATGCGCAGGTCGTGGTGTACAAGCTGGTCGGCGACTTCGACCCCAAAGAGGCGATCAGCCACGGCTTCATCGACAGCCAGAAGCTGCCCGCCTGGCGCACCACCGATGCGTCACTGGCCGAGCTCGGCGGCATGCCGTCGGCGGTGATCGAGGGCACGTACCGCGAGAACAACATGACGCTGAACACCTCGCGGCGTCACGTCATCGCGACGGCCGGGCCGGACAAGTACCTGGTGTCGCTGTCCGTCACCACGAGTGTCGACCAGGTTGTCCCGGCCGCCGAGGCCACGGACGCGATCGTCAATGGTTTCCGGGTCACGGTCCCCGGGGCGCCCCCCGCAGCACCACCCGCTGCGCCTGCAGCCCCCGGCGCCCCTGCCCCGGCCGCTCCCGGCGCGGCATCGCCGGTGTCGAATCCGCCGTCAGCTGCGACGGCGCCGGCCGCCCCGCGGATTCCGAGCGCAACTGCGCTGGGAACCCAGCCGGGCCTGCCGGGTTAGGCCCGTCCCCCGGGCGAAGCCTGGCGCCCGGGGGACGTCCCAACTCGTCGATGGCGACGGGTCTCGATATCCTGTCGCCCATGCTCATCGCCGCGGTGCTCTGCGTGTGCGCTGCCGGCGCGATCGCCGCGGTCGGCGGGTGGCTGCTGCGCCGACCACATCCCGAGGACCCCGTGCGCACCGTGTTGCGCTCGGTGGCGCCGGTCCAACTGGCGGCCGCCGCGATGCTGGCCGCCGGCGGTGCCGTCGCACTGGCGGCCGATCCCGGCACGGCCATCGTCGTGTTGATCGTCTGCGTGGTCGGAGCGCTCGGAACCGTCGGGGCCGGATGCTGGCAGAGCGCGAAGATGGCCGCCCGTCTTTCCAGCGCTGAACGCAGCACCGCGGATACTTGCGGCGGCGCGTGCGCCACCTGCACGCTGTCCTGCAGTTGAGGAGCTAGTTGCGACTGACGTCGATGGGATGCGTCGCGAGCAACGAGAGCGGGAGCGGCTGTCTGCGCAGCACCCGCGACCACAGGTCGACCTTCGGTTCGACCAGAACGTCGGATGGCAGCGCGGACAACACGATCCAGTCGTCGCGCTCGATCTCGCCTTCGAGTTGGCCGATCGTCCAGCCCGAGTAGCCGGCGAAGATTCTGATGCCCTCGACCACCGGGGCGATCGAGTCGGGATCGGCGTCCAGATCGACCATCACCATCCGCCCCTGCACATGGCGCAGACCGGGACAGTCGGTGGCCTCCATCCCCGCGCGCAGAGTCGCCAGGCACAGCGCCGCATCGCGTTTGACCGGTCCGCCGATGAACATGGTCTTCGGTTTGGCGGCCAACTTGGCCCACTGGGGCAACACGTTGTAGACCGCCGTCTCGCTCGCCCGGTTCAGCACGACGCCGAGGGTGCCGCCGTCGTTGTGTTCCACGACGTAGATGACGCTGCGGCGAAACGTCGGTTCCAGCAGGTCGGTGTTGGCAAGGAGCAGCGTCCCCGCCCGCACTCGAGGCGCGGCAGGGGCGATGAAATCCTCCGGGTCCTCTGACTGCGCCACCCGTCCATCATGGCACCGGCAACCCCCGTCGTGGCGGACAAGCGCGACGCCGCCGCGATATTTGTACTGTGGGTGCGGTCCGATCCGCCGCATATCAGGAACGGGATCCCCCTTGGCCGATTTTCGCGCGCCCGTCGCCGTGTGGCGGTCGGTGCGTGGCCTGCCCGAGTTTCGGCGTCTGCTGGAACTGCGGCTGGTGAGCCAGTTCGGCGACGGGCTGTTCTCGGCGGGGTTGGCAGGCGCGATTTTGTTCAATCCGCAGCGCGCCGCCGAACCGTGGGCGATCGCCGGCGCGTTCGCGGTGCTGTTCCTGCCCTACTCGCTGCTGGGTCCGTTCGCCGGAGCGCTGCTCGACCGCTGGGATCGTCGGCTGGTGCTGGTCGCGGCGAACGCCGGCCGCCTGGTGCTGGTGCTCGCCGTCGCGCAGCTGCTCGAATCCGGGGCGGGAGATCTGGCGATCCTGTGCTGTGCGCTGATCGTCAACGGGTTCACCCGCTTCGTGTCGTCCGGGCTGTCCGCGGCGCTGCCGCATGTCGTGCCCAGAGATCAAGTGGCGGCGATGAACTCCGTTGCGATCGCGGCCGGCGCGGCCGCCGCGTTCCTCGGCGCCAACTTCATGCTGCTGCCGCGCTGGCTGTTCGGCGCCGACGACGCCGGTTCCGCGGTCATCATCCTCATCGTTGCCGCTCCGGTGGCCCTGGTCCTGTGGTTGGCGTGGCGTTTTCCGCCGCGGCTGCTGGGACCTGACGACAGCGCGCGTGCGGTACACGGCTCGGTGCTCTACGCGGTCGCCACCGGCTGGGTGCACGGAGTCAAAACCGTGACGGCGGTACCCGCCGTGGCCGCGACGTTGACGGGGCTGGCCGCGCATCGGATGGCGTTCGGGATCAACAGCCTGCTGGTGCTGGTGATGGTGCGGCACACCGACACTGCGCAGGTCGCCGGGTTGGGCACCGCGGTGCTGTTCGTCGCGGCGACCGGCGCGGGCGCCTTCATCGCAGCCGCGGTCATGCCGGTGGCGGTGCGGCGCTGGGGCCGGTACGCCACGACCAACGGCGCGTTGGCGATCGCCGCGCTGGTCCAGCTGGCCGGGTCCGGCCTGCAGCTGGCGATGATGGTGGCCTGCGGGTTCCTGCTCGGTATGGCGGGCCAGGTGGTCAAGCTGTGCGCGGACAACGCCATGCAGCTTGACGTCGACGACGGCCTGCGCGGGCATGTGTTCACCGTGCAGGACTCGCTGTTCTGGATGTCGTTCATCGGGGCGATCGCGTTGAGCGCGAGCGTGATTCCGCCGGACGGACGCCAACCGGCGCTCGCGTTGGCCGGCGTCGGCGTGTATCTCGCCGGTCTGGCCGCACACGCGACAATCGCGAAACGGTCGCCGACCCCGGGTTAAGGTGACCGGCATGGCTGGTGCCGCGCCGATGGTGGCCGACCTGCGCGCCGAGAGCGACGAACTCGACGCCCTGGTGTCCGACCTTCCCGCCGAGGGGTGGGCAGAACCCACTCCCGCCGAGGGCTGGACCATCGCGCATCAGATCGCACATCTGCTGTGGACCGACCGTGTCGCGCTGACCGCCGTCACCGACGAGGCCGTCTTCGCCGACCTGCTCGAAGAGGCAGGCAAGAACCCGACCGGCTTCGTCGATGCGGGCGCCGAGGAGCTGGCCGCCATGTCGCCGCCGGACCTGCTTGCCGAGTGGCGCGCGACCCGGTCCCGGTTGCACGACGCGCTGCTGACCGTCGCCGAGGGCCGCAAGCTGCCCTGGTTCGGCCCCCCGATGAGCGCCGCGTCGATGGCAACTGCCCGGTTGATGGAGACGTGGGCGCACGGCCTCGACGTCGCCGACGCTCTCGGTGTGGGCAGAGAGCCCACGGCGCGGCTGCGGTCGATCGCTCACATCGGTGTGCGCACACGCGATTTCGCGTTCGTGATCAACGGCTTGGCGCCGCCGGCCGAACCGTTTTACGTCGAGTTGCGCGCGCCGGACGGGTCGACGTGGTCGTGGGGGCCACAGGACGCGCCCCAGCGTGTCACCGGTTCGGCGGAGGACTTCTGCATGCTGGTGACCCAGCGGCGCCCGCGCTCGGAACTCGATGTGAATGCGGTCGGCGAGGACGCCCAACAATGGCTGAGCATCGCGCAGGCATTCGCGGGCCCGCCGGGGTCTGGCCGCGGCTAACTGAGTTCGGCGGCCGAATCGGCGCGGCCGTCGCCGTCGCTGTCGGTGAGCTTGATGTCCCACGTGCCGTCGGCGTCGGCGTCGACGTAGGCGGTTTCGCCGGCCAGGGCGCGATCGGCCAACCCGTCGCCATCGTTGTCGACGAGCCTGTCGTCTTGGCCGTCGGCGTCGAGGTCGACCAGCGGGCCGCCGAATCGCTCGACCCCGTCGAGGCCGAACCAGCGCAGCCCCCGCTCGACGCTGACCGCCCAGGTTCCGCTGCCGTCATCGGTGAAATGCGTTGCGGCACCGGCATGGTCACGCACGAGATGGTCGGCGATGCCATCGTCGTCGAGGTCGGCCATCGCGTCGTCGAGCAGGCCGTCGCCGTCGAAGTCGAGCCCGACCGCCTCGAATGCGCGGTCACCGTCGACATCCAGATCGGGCGTCGCGGACCAGATCGTCGCCGAGCCGTCGCCGTCACCGAGGCAGTAGTCCATGCCTGATCGGACGCAGCAGCCTGGCCGCGGGTTCCATCGGTCGTTGAACCCGCGCGAGCGACCGCTCTTGTACGCGCAATGGCGGCGTGTCGGCGTGCAGACGCGGTCGCTCGCGGGAGTTGGTG
>NZ_LQIH01000039.1:0-16720 GCF_001499835.1 Mycolicibacterium novocastrense | reverse complement strand
GCTCGTGCTTGGCCATCGCGACGCACACCACCGACCGCGACCCCCCTATGCGCAGCAGGGGTCTTACTACGCGCCGCCCCAACAGCGCCCCACCAACTGGTGGGCCATCGTCTCGCTCATCTTCGGGCTGCTCGGAGGCGTTCTGATCAGCGTCGTCTGCGGCGTCGTCGGGTTGAAGAAGGCCAGGGAGGGCCCGGGCGGCGGGTACTGATTCGGTGGCTGCCCGCCGTAGGACGGCGGTGGTCCGTACGGCGGGGGAGGACCCGGCGGCGTGCTCACGCGGCAACCGTATCGCGGTCACGGGCTTTCAGCTGCGGATCGAACCCCACCGCTCGTGCTTGGCCATCGCGACGCACACCACCGACCGCGACCCCTCCGACCACGCTTGCGCACTCGGGTAACCGATCGCGAGCCGAAACGTCGGCCCCTCCGGAATATTCGGCGCGTAGTCGAAGAACTTTCCACTGCACTGGTCGCCGATTCTCCTCAGGGTTTCCTCGCCGGGATACTCCGGAGCATCCGGCGCGCGCACGATCGCGAACACCTCCCCGTGGTGGGGTCCGTCGCAGTCGACTCGCTTGACTTCGTGCGGCAGAACGTCGGACTCCCGAGTGCGCACACAATCTCCGAGCTGCAGGAGGTCAGCGCGCACCGTGGTCGTCATGCGTGGCTTGACGATGTAGAACCATCCGATCATTGCCAAGGCGCCGATGCCGACCACGACAACAGCGACGATCACCCAGTGGCTAGGACGCACCAGTCAACCGTAATGCCGCTTCGACCGCCAGCGCAGGCACATCGAGTGTCTTGGAGGCCAGATCGTGCCGGGCGCCGGTGATCTCAACGACCTCGGTCGGAGCGCCGATCAGAGCAGCGGCGGACCGGAGTTCGTCGATCGATCCGAACGGATCGGCGGTGCCGTGCGTGAACACCGTCGGTACCGCGATGCGCGGAAGGTGTTCGGTGCGTGCGCGTTCCGGCTTCCCGGGGGGATGCAGCGGGTACGAGAACAGTGTCAGCACAGCGATGTCGGCAGTCCCATCGGCCACCGCCATCGATGTCATCCGCCCGCCGTAGGAGTGCCCGCCCGCGATGACGGGGCCGTCGGCGAGCGCGCGGGCGATGGTGATGGCCTCGAGCACTCCGGCCTGGTCGGCCTTGGCGGATCCGGACGGGGGACCTTTGGGCCGGCGGCGCCGGTACGGCAGGTTGTATCGCACCGCAAGCCAACCGCGTGCGGCCCATTGGTCGCAGAGCCTTTTGAGCAGCGGGGCTTCCCTGCTGCCGCCGGCACCGTGGGTGAGTACGACGACACCGGCGGGGTCCGCGTCGGGTTGGTGCGCGACACCCGCAATCGGTTCGAGGTTCACTCGGTGAGCCTGAACAGCGCCGACACCGGGCCGTGACCACGCCCCAACGGGTAAGCGGCACGCAGGCATTCGGTGACCCAGCGCTTACCGAACGCGACCGCCTCGGGTACCGAGTAGCCATGTGCCAGCGCGCTGGTGATGGCCGCGGCCAACGTGTCGCCGGCACCGTGGTCGTGGCCCGTATCGATCCGGGTGGCGTCGAACTCGTGAAACTCGGTGCCGTCGAACAACAGATCGGGACTATGCGCCGACGCCCGCAGGTGTCCTCCTTTGACCAGTGCCCACTGCGGTCCTAGTGCGTGCAGCGCGCGGGCCGCCTCACGCTGGGACTCGGGGTCGATGACCTCTATGTGCGTGAGCAGGCGCACCTCGTCGAGGTTCGGCGTCACCAGGGTCGCCAGCGGGAAGAGTTGTGTCCGAAGTGAATCCAGCGCGCTGGGATGCAACAGCGGATCACCGTGCATGGAGGCGCACACGGGGTCGACGACCAATGGCACCGAACCGGCCATACCCTGTGCGCGCCAGGTTTCGGCGATGGTGTCGATGATCTCCGATGATGCCAGCATTCCCGTCTTGGCCGCCTGCACCCCGATATCGGAGGCCACCGCTTCGATCTGCCCCGCAATGACATCGAGCGGAACCTCGTGAAAGCCCTTGACCCCGACCGAGTTCTGTACCGTGACGGCGGTGACCGCAACCAGGCTGTGCACTCCGAGCAGAGCGAACGTGCGCATGTCGGCCTGGATCCCGGCGCCTCCACCGGAATCGGACCCGGCGATCGTCATTACGCGCACCGGGGTGGTGCCGGGTGGTGGCAGCGGTAGGTAGCTCATGCCAGCGGCAGGTACACACGATTGCCGTGTTCGGCGAACTCGCGTGACTTCTCGGCCATTCCCATCTCCATCGCGGCTTCGATCGCCTCCTCGCTGTCGAGTCCGTGCCTGGCAGCATAGTCGCGGACGTCCTGCGTGATGCGCATGGAACAGAACTTCGGCCCGCACATCGAGCAGAAGTGTGCGGTCTTCGCCGGTTCGGCGGGCAGCGTCGCATCGTGGAATTCCCGTGCGGTGTCGGGATCCAGTGAGAGCGCGAACTGGTCGTTCCAGCGGAACTCGAATCGCGCGCGGGACAGTGCGTCGTCACGTTCCTGGGCGTGGGGGTGGCCCTTGGCGAGATCCGCGGCGTGCGCGGCGATCTTGTAGGCGATGACGCCATCCTTGACGTCTTTGCGGTCGGGCAGGCCCAGGTGTTCCTTGGGTGTGACGTAGCAGAGCATCGCGGTGCCCGCCTGTGCGATGATCGCCGCGCCGATGGCGCTGGTGATGTGGTCGTAGGCCGGTGCGATGTCGGTCGCCAGCGGGCCCAGCGTGTAGAACGGCGCCTCTTCGCACCACTCCTCCTCCAGCCGGACGTTCTCCACGATCTTGTGCATGGGCACGTGACCGGGTCCTTCGATCATCACCTGTACGCCATGAGATTTCGCGATCTTCGTGAGTTCGCCGAGCGTACGCAGCTCGGCGAACTGGGCGGCATCGTTGGCGTCGGCGATCGAGCCGGGCCGCAGACCGTCGCCGAGTGAGAACGTCACGTCGTAGCGTTGCAGGATCTGGCACAGCTCGTCGAAGTGGGTGTACAGGAACGATTCCCGATGATGAGCCAGGCACCAGGCAGCCATGATGGAACCGCCGCGACTGACGATTCCGGTGACGCGCTTGGCCGTCAGCGGAACGTAACGCAGGAGCACGCCGGCGTGCACGGTAATGTAGTCCACACCCTGTTCGCATTGTTCGATCACGGTGTCGCGGTACAGTTCCCACGTCAGCGCGGCCGGGTCGCCGTTGACCTTCTCCAGCGCCTGGTAGATCGGTACAGTGCCGACGGGCACCGGAGAGTTTCGCAGGATCCACTCCCGCGTCGTGTGGATGTCACGACCGGTGGACAGGTCCATGATCGTGTCGGCGCCCCACCGGGTGGCCCACACCATCTTGTCGACCTCCTCGGCGATGGAACTGGTGACCGCCGAATTGCCGATATTGGCATTGACTTTCACCGCGAACGCCTTGCCGATGATCATCGGCTCGGTCTCGGGGTGATTGTGGTTGGCGGGAATGACGGCCCTGCCCGCGGCGACCTCGTCACGCACCAGTTCGACGGGAACTCCCTCACGCGCGGCGATGAACGCCATCTCGGCGGTGATCTCACCGGCACGGGCCCGCTGCAGCTGCGTCCCGCGGTCGCGCACGACGCCGGGCCGCGCCGGTAAGCCCGCGTGCAGATCGAGGGTCGCCTCCGGGTCGGTGTAGGGACCGGAGGTGTCGTAGAGGTCGAGGTGCTCACCGTTGGTCAGGTGCACCCTGCGAAACGGGACCCTCGCGCCGGGTACCTCGTCGAGCTCGCGGTAGACCTTCGTGCTGCCCTGGATCGGGCCGGTGGTCACGGATGGATTGACAGAACTGTTCGCGACGTGCGTCATCTGAGCTATCTCCCTACGCCGGCATTACCCGGTCAGGTTCGTACGGTCGACGGGCCCACCCGTCCTCTCAGCGCGCTGGTGCACGCTCCCGTGTGTGGACGCCAGTCACGCTAGCGCAGCCGCGGAGGAATCGGGAGGGGGCAACCGAGAATCGTCAGAATGGTGGATCGTCTGGATCCGACGGTGGTGGAGGTGGCGGTTCCCAGTCGGGTGGCAGTTCTTCGGGTTCGAACGGGTCGTCGATCCAGCGGCACCACGGGCTCCTGCTCGGCTCCGTGCCCTTGAAGACGATCTTCAGGAAGCGGGAACGATTGCGCCATCGGCGGCCCTCGATCTCGCGGCGTCGCTCCCGAACCCTGCGTCGCTGTTCGGCGTTGATCGGCCGCTGGGCCACCAACTGGGCTCGCAGGCGCTTGACGCGGGCAGCCCTCTCCCGCTTGCGGTTTCGCCGGCGCGGCGGCGGCTCGTCGCAAGCCGGGCGCATCTGTGGAAAGAGGTCGAACCCGCCGGGCGAGGTCCGATACGTTCTACCGGTCGGTGACGTCCAGACGATGGTCCCGTCGGACAGCTGTTCATCACGCCAACCATCGGAACCGCCTAGAAATGTCTTGAGCCGGTGATGTTGCCGGCAATAGGCGGCCAGATCCGACGGGACGGTCAACCCGCCCGCGGCCGGGTCGGCGTGGTTGAACGGAGTCGTATGGTCGAGATCGCAGATGGCAGCACGCCGGTCGCATCCTGGAAACCGGCACGTCAGGTCGCGGAAGCGGACCCAACGATTCACCGTCGCCGTCGGTTGGTAGCGCCGCGCCTGCTCCGCAGTGACAGTCGGTTGCTCGAGCGGGTGCACAGTCGCGTTCTGTGCGAGATCCCGGACGAGCCCGGCGTCGATGACGCCGAATCCCTCCAGATAGCCGGGTTGTTCGCTCTCACCCGTGACCGTCTCCTCGCTGGCGATCAGGTTGAGCACCGTGTGGACCTGGCCGTCTGCTTCGGCCGGAGGCCGGGCCGGGCAATCCGGCCGACCGCAGTCACAGCTCAGACTCCGGCCCTCGGTGAGGGCGTCCAATGCGTCGGCGCGCCGCTGAGAAACCGTCCGGGAGTCTTTCGCGCACACCGACATCGCGAGCTCGGAGAGGCGTTTGTCGAAGGCCGCACCCGCCCTCGCGGGGATGCGGGCTCGCACCTGGGCCGTGCCGTCGGGTCGCGCAGTGACGGTGACATATCGATCACGTTCTGACGATTCCCGTCTTTGCTTGACACCATCCGGGTCGACCCTCCGGACGGTCTCGTCGACCATGTTCTTGACGTTCTGCCGGTTCCAGCTCTGCCAATGCGCGAGTTTTTCGGTCACCGATGCGTCGACCTGGTCGATCAGATCGTCTCCGACGAGCTCAGTGCGGGTGATGACCAACTGTGCTGTGCCCCAGTCGACGTCGCCCTTCTCGAGCAGGGCGGCGAGTCTGGGCAGCCGCGTGTCGAGCGCCTCAGCCTGAGCCACGAGGCGACTGGCGAGGGATGGCGCCATGTTCATCGCGGCACCAACTTCGGCAGATGTCCGTGCGAAGCCGGTGATCATCGACCAACCGGGATCGGGATCGATCCCTTCCGCCTCGACAGTGCGGCATGCCAGCAGCGCGGCGATGGCCTTCATACGGTGAGCCATCAGCGCCGACTCCGCACGCAGGCTCGACCCGATCGCGACGATCGCCTGGTCGGGGTCGACTGTATCGAACATGTGTTCGACTATGCCAGAGACCCCCGACAAGTTGCGATCAAGCCAGTTCGATCAGCACCGGGGCATGATCGCTGGGTGCGCCGATGCGGTCCTTGCCGCTCTTGCGTTCATCACGGACGATCTCCGCGTGCGTGACGCGTTCGGCCAGCGCGGGTGAGCCGAGAATGAAGTCGATTCGCATACCGCGGTTCTTCGGGAAACGCAGCTGTGTGTAGTCCCAGTAGGTGTAGACCCCCGGGCCGGGGGTGAACGGTCGCACCACATCGGCGAAACCCGCCTCCACCACCTCGTTGAACGCCTCGCGTTCGGGTGCGGTGACGTGGGTGCTGCCCTGGTAGAACTCGACGCTCCAGACGTCCTCGTCGGTCGGTGCGATGTTCCAGTCGCCGACGAGCGCGATCTGCGCGGCTGGGTCGTCGGACAACCACTTGTGCGCCGTATCGCGGAGCGCGGCAAGCCATTCCAACTTGTACGTGTAATGCCCAGAGCCGACGAACCGGCCGTTCGGCACGTACAGACTCCACACTCGCACCCCGTTGCAAGTGGCGCCAAGGGCGCGGGCTTCCGCGGCCGCCTCCACGTCGGGCTTGTCACTCCAGGTCGGCTGATCGTCGAAGCCCACCTGCACGTCCTCGATACCGACGCGGGACGCGATCGCCACGCCGTTCCACTGGTTGAAGCCGCAGTGGGTCACCTCGTATCCGGCGGCCAGGAACGGCATGACCGGGAACTGCTCGTCGTTGCATTTGGTCTCCTGCATCGCCAGCACGTCGACGTCGGCCCGCTCGAGCCAGTCGGTGACCCGTTCGACCCGCGCCCGAATCGAGTTGACGTTCCAGGTGGCGATCCGCATGGCTTACAGGCTACGAGCGTCGACGTAGCGGCTGCGGTGCTGCGTCGAGAAACCCAGCGACCGGTAGAGGCCGAGGGCCACCTCGTTGTCGGTGAGCACCTGCGCGTAGCCGCGGGTTGCTCCCCGCTGGGTCCCCCAGTGCAACAGCGTCGAACACAGTGCGCGCGCCAGACCCCGGCCGCGGGCCCGCTCGTCCACCCGCACCGCCGACAGCCCGACCCATCGCCCGCCATCGGGTGCCGTGGTCACCGCGGCCCTGCCGACCGCCGCACCGGCGATGGTCGCGAATGCGACTTCGCCGTCGACGACCGCAGTCAGCACCTCGATCGGTACGTCGCGCTGGTATAGGCGCGACCATTCGCCGTCCGGCGCGGGAGCCAGCGCCACCGACTGATCCATCGCGACATCGTGCAAATCGCTTGTCAGCACCGCAGTTTCGAGGTGCCCGGGCAGATCGGCGATGCGGAACAGCCGGTCGGGCACCGACAGCCACGGCGTGAGGTTTCGTTCGGCGTAGAAGTCGATGATCGTGGGTAGCGCCGAAGCGTCGGCGTCGAAGCCCAGCGGCACAGCGGAATTGGCGCGATGCGTGTGCCCTTGCGCGGCGCGCAGCAGCCAGCCGTCGACCCACGTCTGCTCGGTCCCCGGCCATCCGAGCGCGGCGGCGTATTCGACTTTGCGAATATCGGCGGTGCGCAACGGCTTCGGTGGAAGCGCCTTGAGGACGACGACATCGCCGGCGTCGACGTCGACGATCTCGCCGTGCTTGGTGCGCACCCGCAGTTTCGGATGGTCGGTGAGCAGGTGACCGATCACGTCGGTGAGCGGGGGTTCGGAGCCGGCGGGCAGGCGGTAGCGGATGATCACCCGCGTTCCCGTCGGAGGCACCTGCATCAGTGACCGAACGGATCGGGATCCTCACCGGGCATCCACGACAGCCCCGGCACCCCCCAGCCGTGCGACTTCACCGCGCGCTTGGCGCTGCGTGCATGCCTGCCGACCAACCGGTCCAGATAAAGGAAACCGTCGAGATGGCCCGTCTCGTGCTGCAGCATCCGGGCGAACAGGTCGGTGCCCTCGATGGTGATCGGGTTGCCTTCCGCGTCCAGGCCCGTCACCCTCGCCCAGTCGGCCCGCCCCGTCGGAAACGACTCCCCGGGCACCGAAAGGCAACCCTCGTCGTCGTCGTCCGGATCGGGCATGGTCTCGGGAACCTCGGAGGTCTCCAGCACCGGATTGACGACCACACCGCGGCGGCGGGTGATGCGACCGCGCACCTCGGCGCAGTCGTAGACGAACACCCGCTTGGCGACGCCGATCTGGTTCGCTGCCAAGCCAACCCCGTTCGCGGCGTCCATCGTGTCGAACAGATCGGCGATCAGGTCCGCGAGATCGGCGGGCAGCGAACCGTCCTCGCCGACCGGCACCGGCTCGGTGGCTGTGTGCAGGACGGGATCTCCTACGATGCGGATCGGAACGACTGCCATGGTCGAAAATCTTAAGTCGGCAAGCCTTGCCGCCCGACTCGCGGGCATGTCGAACCGCTCATCAGCCCATCACGTGGTTGAATGAGCGCCGAACCACAGCGATGTCATTCAAGTTGTCGGAAGGGTCCAAGAGCCAGATGGACGGCGCGATCGCGCGGACTGAACAATCCGGGGACAACTCTGAACTCTCCGACGGGCTGACTCGGCGCGAGCACGACATTCTCGCGTTCGAGCGGCAGTGGTGGAAATACGCCGGCTCCAAGGAAGACGCCATCAAGGAGTTGTTCTCGATGTCGGCCACCCGCTATTACCAGGTGCTGAATGCGCTCGTCGACCGACCTGAGGCGCTCGCCGCCGATCCGATGCTGGTCAAACGGTTGCGGCGATTGAGGGCCAGCAGGCAGAAGGCGCGGGCGGCACGCCGTCTCGGCTTCGACGTCACCTGAGTTTCCCGGGCCGGCCGGCCCGCTCGATAAGGTGGGCGCAATGAACCAGCGAGATTCGTCGGGGCTGCCCCTGCGCGCCATGGTGATGGTGCTGCTCTTCCTGGGCGTCGTTTTCCTATTGGTGGCCTTGCAGGCGATGGGTTCTGACAGCGACGAGGACGACGCGCCGCCGTTGGCGACCACGACGACCACCACCACGCCCACGACGTCGGAAGCACCGAAACCCGCCGACGCCGAGGTCCGCGTGTTCAACATCTCCACCGTTGCGGGGGCCGCCGAGGGCACCGCCGGACGGTTGCGCGAGGCCGGCTTCAACGTCACCGAGACCGGCAACCTCGAACTGCCGGACGTGGCGGCCACCACCGTGTACTTTTCCGACGCACCCGGCGAGCAGGAGGCCGCAGAAGAGGTGGGCCGGCTGCTCGAGGCGCCCGTCGAACCGCGACTGCCCGCACTCGCCGAACAACCGCCGGGCGTCATCGTGGTGGTCACCGGTTAGGCTCGTGTACATGTTCAAGACCGTCGCCGCCGCTGCCTTGTTCGCTGTTCCCGCACTCGCCTTGAGCGCCTGCACGGCGCCAGAAGAACCCAGCAATGCGCCGGGCACCCCGCCACCCGTGTGGACCGGATCCCCGTCTCCCTCGGCTCCGCCGGGTGAGGGCGCCGGCGGTCACGGCGGCGGGCAGGCAGAAGGACAGGGCGAAGAACAGGGCGCGGGTGAGACGCTCACCGCCGAACTGAAGCTCGCGGACGGCACGCCGGTGGCCACCGCCGACATCCAGTTCAGTGGCGGCTACGCCACGATCAGTGTCGAGACCACCACGCCCGGCAGGCTGACACCCGGCTTCCATGGCATGCACATCCATCAGGTCGGCAAGTGCGAGGCCAACTCGGTCGCGCCCACCGGCGGCGCGCCGGGCAACTTCAATTCGGCGGGCGGTCACTTCCAGGTGCCCGGCCACAGCGGTCACCCGGCGAGCGGCGACCTGACGTCGCTGCAGGTCCGTGAGGACGGTTCGGCCAAGGTGGTGACGACGACCGACGCGTTCACCGCCGAGGAGCTCACCGACGGCGCGGGCACCGCGATCATCATCCACGAGAAGGCGGACAACTTCGCCAACATTCCGCCGGAGCGCTACCAGCAGGTCAACGGTGACCCGCCGCCGGATGCGACCACATTGGCGACCGGTGACGCCGGATCGCGGGTGGCATGCGGTGTTATCCGTACCGGCTAACAGCCACATCGATTTCGTCGGCTCGCCGCGACCGACGGTCGGGGTCGAGTGGGAATTCGCGCTCGTCGACGCGACGACGCGGGACCTGAGCAACGAGGCCACCGCGGTCATCGAGGAGATCGGCGAGAACAACCCGCGCGTGCACAAGGAGCTACTGCGCAACACCGTCGAGATCGTCACGGGCATCTGCGATTCGGTCCCCGAGGCGATGAACGACTTGCGCTCGACGCTGGTGACGGCCCGCGAGATCGTCCGGGGCCGTGGCATGGAGTTGTTCTGCGCCGGCACCCACCCGTTCGCGAAGTGGTCACCGGGCAGCCTGACCGACGCTCCACGCTACGCCGAATTGATCAAGCGCACCCAGTGGTGGGGCCGACAGATGCTGATCTGGGGCGTGCACGTGCACGTGGGCGTGCGCTCCGCACACAAGGTGATGGCGATCAACACCTCGCTGCTCAACCATTACCCGCACCTGTTGGCCCTGTCAGCCTCGTCCCCGTTCTGGGACGGTGAGGACACCGGCTATGCGTCCAACCGGGCGATGATGTTCCAACAGCTGCCGACGGCCGGGCTGCCGTTCCACTTCCAGACATGGTCGGAGTGGGAACGTTTCGTCTACGACCAGAAGAAGACCGGCATCATCGACCACATGAACGAAATCCGTTGGGACATCCGGCCTTCGCCGCATATCGGAACTGTGGAGATCCGGATCTTCGACGGTGTCTCCAATCTGCGCGAATTGGGCGCACTGGTGGCGTTGACGCACTGCCTGGTCGTCGATCTTGATCGGCGGCTCGATGCCGGCGAGTCACTGCCGACCATGCCACCGTGGCATGTGCAGGAGAACAAGTGGCGCGCAGCGCGTTACGGCCTCGACGCCATCATCATCCAGGACGCGAACAGCAACGAGCGGTTGGTCACCGAGGACCTCGACGACTTGCTCAACCGTCTCGAACCGGTGGCGGCCTCACTGCACTGCGCCGACGAATTACGGCGCGTCGCCGACATCTACGGGGGCGGTGCGTCGTATCAACGACAACGCCGCGTCGCCGAGGAGCACGACGGTGACCTGCGCGCTGTCGTCGACGCTCTGGTCGCCGAACTGGAACTGTAGACGATGGCGGCCATCCCGATGTTCCCGCTGCAAGTGGCGATGCTGCCGGGCGAGGACCTTCCGTTGCGCATCTTCGAACCGCGCTACAGCGCACTGGTTTCGGACTGCCTGGCCACCGAGGACCCGGCGTTCGGCGTCGTGCTGATCACGGCGGGTAGGGAGGTGGGTGGTGGGGACGTACGCAGCGACATCGGCGCGCTGGCACACATCGGCGAGGTCGCGGATTTCGGCGATGGTCGCTACCGCCTCAAATGCGCGGTGGGCGAACGCATCCGGGTCATCGAGTGGCAGCCCGACGACCCGTATCCACGCGCCGCGGTCGAACCGTGGCCCGATCAGCCGGGTGCGCCTGTCGAGGTGGACGCGATCCGCGATGTGGAGGACCGCATGATCGCGCTGTTCGAGCGCATCGCCGCCGCGCGCGGCGCCGAGGTCAACGGCCGCGATTTCGTGGCGGGTGCGGACGCGTCCGGCGATGCCGGTAAGTGGTTGTACGCGTTGACCTCCCGCCTGCCCATGGGGCAGGCCGACCGCTACGCGGTGCTGGCCGCGCCGACGGTCGCCGAGCGGCTGGTGGCGCTGAGCGATGCCGTCGAGACCGTGACGGCGATGGTCGAGTTCCAGTTGTCGGGGGAGTAGCCAGACTCGTGTGCGACGACCCGGGCCGGGTTCGGCGCCCGGTTCAGCAAGCCCGTTGTCCCTCGACGAACGCGGTGCGCGGCGTGGTGTCGTCGGGCTCGCCCGCGGCGCACCGGCCGTAGCGGTCCATCAGGTCGTCGGCACCGATCGAGGTCACGTCCCAGCCGTGGTCGGTGAGCCACGCGGTCACCTCGGTGCGTTCCTCGGTGTACCAGAGGTCCTGCACATCGAATGCGTCGCCTCCGGCCCCGTTCGGGTCCTCCTCACCGGCCTGTCTGCGGTACTCGGCCAGCCGTTGGCGGCGACTCTCCAGGTATCCGGGTTCGAAGAAGCCCGCGTCGAATGACTCGACGCCGACACGACTACCTCGCGCGCTGAGCCGGTGGATCCGTTCGAACAGCAGGTCCTGTCCGCTGGCGGGCAGATACGGCAGCAGACCCTCGGCGGCCCACGCGGTCGGTTCGCTTGCGTCGAACCCGGCGTCGCGCAGGGCCCGCGGCCAATCCTCCCGCAGGTCGATCGGCACCGGAATGTACCTGGCGGTCGGTCGAACTTCGTGCCGGCGCATCGTGTCGACCTTGAATGCCAGCACCCGGGGTTGGTCGATCTCGTAGACGACGGTGCCGCCGATCCACGGCAACCGCCAGGCCCGCGCATCGAGCCCGGCCGCGAGAATCACCACCTGGTCGATTCCGTTGGCCCCGGCCGCGATGAAGAACTCGTCGAACCATTTCGTGCGCGACGCCGCATAGCCGGCGATGGAGCGGATGCGTTCGGCCATCTGGGCAGGAGGCGGCTGCCAACCCTGTTCGACCGCCGCGTCGACGAACATCTGGGCGTACGGGTCGGTGAAGAGCGGGCACTCGGTGTTCTGCTCCAGCGCACGAGACCAGGCCACCCCCAGCGCGGTCGCGCCCACACTCTCGGTGATGCCCCAGCTGTCGCCGTCAGTCCTGGCCATCGGCACCGCTTTCTGCGTGGTCGGCGAACTCGTCGATCTCGTCCGCGGTCAACAGATCGTCTCGGACGTTCTGTTCCCGATACGCGAGCTGACCAACCCGGTTCGCCACCACCGGCGCGGTGATGAGGGTGAACAAGCCAGTGAGTACGAGCATCCCGATATCGGCGTTGCCGCGCAGCCGTACCCCGGCGCCGATGATCACCAGCAGGAGCCCGAGCACCTGCGGCTTGGACGCCGCGTGCATCCGCGTCAACGTGTCGGGGAAGCGGACCACGCCGATTGCGGCGGTCAGTGCGAGCGACGAGCCGCCCAGGACCAGCACGCTCGTGAGGATGTCGAGACCGGTCATCGTCGCCCCCGGGTGATGCGGGGCTTGTCGACGTCGGGAACGCGGAATCGGGCAACGCTCACCGTGCCGACGAAGCTGATCAGCGCCAGGGCCGCCATCCCGTAGGTGACGGTGCTGTCCAGGCTGTAGGCGGCCCATATACCGATGCCGCACATGGCCACCGCGATGAGCGTGTCGACGGCGACCAACCGGTCGAGCGTGCTCGGCCCGGCCAGGAGTCGGAACATCGTGATGGCCGCGGCGGTGGTGATCATCACCGCGGCGATGACCCAGACGGTATTCACAGTTCGACCTCCTCGTGCGCGGGGCGCCAGTCCTCGGGACGCTCGAACGTCCGGACCAACAGCCGCTCGATTACGGCCACCTGGTGGTAGAACGCGCTCAGCGCGCGGTCGGATCCGACGTCGATGACATGCATGTAGAGCAGCCGGCGGGTCTGGTCGATCTCGAGCACGATCGATCCCGGGATCAGGTTGAAGATGACGACCGCCAGCGACAGCACGAGGTCGGACTTCACCGAAAGTTGCGCGCGCAGCACCGCTGACAGCGGTGGCCGGGGTTTCAACGACAGCAGCGCGACCTGTATCGACGACAGCACCAAACGGTAGGCGACCGTGAGGATGAGCCGGATCAGTGACAGCGGGTGCACCTTGCCCTCGACCGGCACGGCGGGCAGCGGCAGGAGCCAGGTGATCAACGTCGCGACGGCCAGCCCCGACAGCACGTTGGCCGCTGAGAACGTGCCCCACAACAGGATCCAGACGAGTACGAGCCAGCACAGGATCCAGGTGCGAAGCACGACACTTCGCATCGGTGCGCTCTTCGATGCCCTCATCTCACCGCGGCCCCACTACCGCAGTGATGTACTCGCTGCGGTTCAGCACCTCGTTGGAAGCCCTTTCGCTGTAGGCGAATATCGGCCCGGCGAGCACAGTCAGCGCGAGCCCGGCGGCGATCAGCGCGCCGGTGGGCCCGACCATCCCCGCCGGCATGCGCCCGACGTGATCGCGGTCGACGAACTGGATGTCCTCGGGTTCGTCGAGCAACGCCGACGGCACCGCCGCGGACAGATGGCCTTCGGGCGCGTCCTCACGCGACCGCCAGAACGCCTTCGTCCACACCCGGACCACCACGTACAGCGTCAACAGGCTGGTCACCACCCCGCCGGCCACCAACGTCCAGGCCAACACGGAACCGTCCTGCGCCCCGGCCTCGAGCAGCGCCACCTTCCCGATGAAACCGGAGAACGGTGGTATGCCACCGAGATTGAGCGCGGGGACGACGAACACGAACGCCAGCAGCGGACTGGCGGCCGCCAAACCACCGAGTCGGTCCATCGTCGACGCCCCGGCCTGCCGTTCGATCAGCCCGACGACCAGGAACAGGGTGGTCTGTACCAGGATGTGGTGCGCGACATAGTAAATGGCACCGGACATGCCGAGCTGGTTGGACAACGCGATGCCGAAGATCATGTAGCCGATGTGGCTCACCAGCGTGAACGACAGCAGTCGTTTGATGTCGCTCTGCGCGATCGCACCGAGGATGCCGACCAGCATGGTCAACAGGGCAGCCACCAGCAGTACCGGGTCGAGCCCACCGCCGGGGAACAGCAGCGAGTGCGCCCGGATGATCGAATAGACACCCACCTTCGTGAGCAGGCCGGCGAACACCGCGGTGACCGGTGCGGGCGCTGTCGGGTAGGAGTCGGGCAGCCAGGCCGACAGCGGGAACACCGCGGCCTTGATGCCGAACGCCACCAGCAGCACGGCGAACATCGCCGAACGGATTCCGCCCGATACATCGTCGAGGCGCACGGAGAGCTCCGCCAAGTTCAGCGTCCCGGTGGCGCCGTAGACGAGGGCGAGACCGAACAGGAAGATCAGCGACCCGACCATCGAGACCATCACGTAGGAGATGCCCGCGCGGACACGGTCTTTGCTGGCTCCGACCGTCAACAGCACGAAGCTCGCGGCGAGCAGCACCTCGAAGCCGACGAAGAGGTTGAACAGGTCACCGGCGAGGAACGCCATGCAGACCCCGGCCGACAACACCAGGTAGGTGGGCATGAAGATCGACACCGGTTGACGTTCGTCACCGTCGCGCACACCCTGACCGATGGCGTAGAACACCACGGCCAACAACACGATCGCCGAGACGACGAGCATCAGCGCCGACAACCGGTCCACCACAAGGGTGATGCCCAGCGGGCCCATACCGGGCACCGACTGTCCCCAGCCGCCGACGTTGAGCACGAGTGTGCCGTCCCTGTCGGCGAGGTAGAGCAGCGCGCCGGACACCGCGACGACGACAGACAGCACGGCGAGGGTGAGGAGTCGCTGCAGTCGTGGCCGCCTGCCCGCGATCAGCGTGCTCGCCGCGCCCAGCGTCGGCAGCAGAACGGGCAGCGGAATCAAGGTGGCCGCCAATGTCATGCGCAGTCCGCCTTCACTACGAGCCTCCGGATCACCTGGGTCACCTTGACCCCTCATAACCGGGCAGGGCGTCCAACTCGTCGGGTGCATCGGTGTCGCGCGCGGCTTCGGGCTGCGGGCGGTCCTCCTCGACGGCGCCGATCTCCTTGGCGGCCAGCTCGGAGACCTTGGCGTCCTCGGGGTCGTCGCCCACTTCCTCCGCGGTGGTCAACCGGTAGGTCCGATATGCCATAGCCAGCACGAACGCCGCGATACCCATCGTGATGACGATCGCCGTCAGGATCATCCCCTGCGCCAACGGATCCGCTGTGGTGGTGTGAGGTTCGCTGTCTCGCCCCCAGATCGGAGGCTTACCGGCCGGGCCGCCGGCGATGAGGATGAGCAGGTTGATCGCGTTGCTGATGAGCAACAGCCCCAACAGCATTCGGGTCAGGTTGCGCTCGAGCAGCAGGTACACGCCGGCGCTGGTGAGCCCGCCGAGCAGGGCGAGGGGCACGAGGGAGGTCGTCATCGCGAACCCACCGCCGTCTTCTGCTCCTGACCCAACTCCACGTCGATGCGGGCCCCGAGGCTGCGCAACACGTCGAGCACCAGACCCACGACGATGAGGTACACCCCGAGGTCGAAGAACAAGGCAGTGACGAACTTGACGGTGCCCAACACCGGCACGTCGACCTCGATCAGCGCCGACGACAGCGCGGGCGCCCCCACCAGAAGCGAGGCGAACGCGGTGCCGGCGGCCAGGGTCAGGCCCGCGCCGAGGATCTTGCCGGCGTCCAGTGGCAGTGTCTCGCCCAGTTCGTAGCGACCGCCGGCGAGGTAGCGCAGCACCAGCGCGAGTCCCGCGGTCAACCCACCGGCGAACCCGCCGCCGGGGGTGTTGTGCCCCGCGAAGAAGAAGTACGCCGACAACACCATGATCAGCGGGAAGATGACCCGGGTGGCGACCTCGAGGATCAGTGACCGGTGCCGTGGGTCGCGCAGCTCGCTGCCGCGCAGCCAGGTGATGTCGCCGGCCGCCGGGCTGGTGTTCACCATCGCGGGTAGCGAGCCGATGTCGGGCTGGCCTGCATCGGCGACCCGTGGCGGCGTTCCGAACCTCCTGTGCCGGAACACCATTGACGCAACACCGGTCGCCGCGACCACGAGCACCATGACCTCGCCCATCGTGTCCCATGCGCGGATGTCGACCAGCAGCACATTGACGGCGTTGGCGCCGTGGCCGCGGTAGTACGCCGCCTCGGGGATCAGCTCGGCGATCGGAACGCCGGTGCGCGCGGCCATCGCGTACACCGCCAAGGTGGTCACGGTCGCACCGACCGCCAGGGCCAGCGCCGCCCGCGGCCACCGGTATCTGCGGATGTGAACCCGATCGGCTTCGGCAGGCAGCGTGCGCAGGACCAGCACGAACACCACGAGAGTCAAAGTCTCGACCAGGAACTGGGTCAGGGCCAGATCCGGTGCGCCGTGCAGCGCGAAGATCACTCCGCACCCGTATCCCGTCACGCCGACGAGCAGCACCGCCGCCAGACGGTTGCGCATCACCAGTGAGCCCAGCGCGGCCGCCAGGATGATCAGACCGATCACCACCTGCAGCGGTGAACCCCACAGCCGGAACTCCGG